>JBKOUY010000180.1:0-10804 GCA_046723645.1 Actinomycetota bacterium
AGGCCCGCACCATCGTCTCCTGGACGGCGTCCTCGGCCTCGAACCCGGAGCCCAGCATGCGGTAGCAGTAGCCGGTGAGCTCCCGGCGGTACGCCTCGAGCTCCGTACGCACGTCGACATCGGCTGGGCGCGTTGTCACGGCCAGACAGCCTACGGGGACGGTCCTGCCGTGCGGCACGGCAGGTTCTGCGAGGCGGCGGTCCGCCGTAGGCTCGGTTCCGAGATGGCCCAACGCACGCGTGCCGGTAAGTCGTCGACGTCGAAGCGGGGGCTCGACGAGTACGCCCGCAAGCGCGACTTCGAACGCACGCCCGAGCCGGCGGGCGCTCCGCCGGCGCCGGACGCCGAACGGCGGCACTTCGTGATCCAGCAGCACGACGCGACCCGACTCCACTGGGACCTGCGCCTCGAGCACGAGGGCGTCCTCATGTCGTGGGCACTGCCCCGCGGCCTCCCCTGGGACCCCGGGCGCAACCACCTCGCCGTGCACACCGAGGACCACCCGCTGGAGTACCTCACGTTCGAGGGAAACATCCCCGACGGCAGCTACGGGGCCGGGGAGATGACGGTCTGGGACACCGGCACCTACCACCCCGAGAAGATCGAGGACCGCAAGCTGGTGGTGGTCCTGGACGGCACGCGCGCCAAGGGCCGCTACGCGCTGTTCCAGACCGACGGGCGCAACTGGATGATCCACCGGATGGACCCGCCCGAGGACCCGACCCGCAGCCACCCGCCCGAGCGGTTCGACCTCGTGCAGGCACAGCCGGGCCCGAAACCCCGTGACCGCGGATGGGCCCTGGAGACCCGCTGGCACGGCCTGCGCGCCGTGTTGACGTCGAGCGGCGGGGTCGTCGACCTCCTCTCGGCCGACGGCGAGGCGATAGACGACAACTTCCCCGAGGTGCGGCCGATCGGCCGGGCGCTCGGCATCACCGAGGTGGTGCTCGACGGTGTCGTGACTGCGCCCCATGGCGGCGACGGCTACCTGCAGCGCCGCCTCGAGGCGCGCTCGGATTCGACCCGGCGGCGGCTCGGCCGCGATCAGCCCGTGGCGTTCGTGGCCTTCGACCTGCTGTGGCTCGACGGGCACTCGCTCACCGAGCGGCCCTGGCGCGAGCGGCGGGCGCAGCTGGACGCGCTGGCGCTCGAGGGCCCGGCGTGGACGACGCCGTCGGCCTACGAGGGAGACCCGGCGCCGTTGCTGAAGGCGGCAACCACGTCCGGCGTGGAGACGCTCGTGGCCAAGCGAGCGGGCGCCCCCTACGACCCGTCGCTGGACCCGTCGCCCTGGCGGATCTTCCCCGTTGCGGTCCGGGGCTAGTGCCGCAGCAGCCAGGGCGGTGGCCACCGGCGCGGCGGTACCGCGACCGTGTCGGCCCGAGATCGAGTTCCTGCCCTGACCGGGGGCGCATGGGTGGACCGCCCAGGACGGCTTTCAAGCCCGCGCACCGTCCCATGCCGTATAGCGTGGCGCTCACTGGACTGGCGGGCATATGTCTAGAGGTACGACTCCCTTGGAGAACCGTGCCGCTGGGGATTGGATCACGTCGATGGGTGAGAAACGAGCCATGTCCAGGCTGACGACCGCGTTCGGGCGCTCGATCCCGGTTGGGGTCGCCCTATCCGCCCTGCTGGGGCTGGCCGCATGCTCGTCCGACTGGGGAGGCAGCATTCGATCGGGCTCCGGGACCACGACGTCGACCGCGACGACCCGGCGGGCCGCAACGAGCCGGCCGACCACGACAACGACCCGGCCGACCACGACAACGGCACAGCCGACCACGACAACGACCCGACCGACCACCACGACTGCGCCTGCCCCGTCGCCTCCTACCCAGTGCGCGAGCGGGGCGGCGGTGCCCATCGGCGTCGGCGACGTCGCCCAGAAGGTCGTGGACGCGCACCCCGCGGGCACCACCTACCTGATCAAGGCCGGCACTCACCTGCGCAACTTCAGCGTCCAGCCCAGGACGGGCGACACCTTCTGCGGGGAACCGGGCGCGGTGCTGGACGGCGGGCGGAGCCTGAAGTCGGCGTTCTTCGGTGGCGCCAGCGACGTGACCCTGGAATCACTGACGGTCCGGGACTACGCCAGCGGCTGGCAGGGGGCCGCCATCCAGCCGGAGACCCATGCCAGCGGCTGGGTAGTCCGCAACGTCTCGGCGCTGCACAACGGCTGGGCCGGCCTCCTGGGGGCCGACGGCATGCGGATCCTCGGCGGCCACTACAACGACAACGACCAGCTCGGCATCGGCGGGAACGCCGCCACCGGGATCCTCCTGGACGGGCTGGACGGCGACCCCAACACGTTCGACGGGCCCGAGCTGGCCCGCAACCACTGCCTGCACGCGGCCTGTGACTGGGAGGCCGGCGGCATGAAGTGGGACGTGGGGCAGGTCACGATCCGCAACGCCCACGTCCACGACAACGACTACCGAGGGCTGTGGGCCGACATCAACGCCCGCAACGCGCTGATCGAGCACAACCTGGTCGAGGACAACCGCGCCGAGGGGATCTTCTACGAGATCAGCCGGGACGCGGTCATCCGCTACAACCGGGTCTTCGGCAACGGGCTCCGCGGCGCCGGCTGGTACTGGGACGGCGGCATCACCGTGGCCTCCAGCTCCAACGTCGAGATCTACGGCAACCGCCTGTCCGGCAACTACAACGGAATCACCGGCACCCAGCAGGACCGGCCCGACTCGACCCCGCCAGCCCACCTGCTGGCCGGCCTCCATGTCCATGACAACCTGATCTGCGCAACCGCCGGCGGTGAGCACCCCACCGGCGTCGTGGCCGACAATGGCGCCAACCTCGCCGGACGCGACATCAGCTTCACCGCCAACTCCATCCAGTCGGCCGCCTGCCAGTAAGGAACCGGCTGATCGGGAACCGCGCGACGGTCTTTGACGCGGAGGCGCGCCGAGATGGGATCGGACGAAGCCATCGCTCGCACGCGCCGAGTTGCTTGCCCTTGCGCGGGCGCTGGTGGCAAGCTCAATTGTGCTGAGGAGCGGGTGTTCGAGCAAAGTCCGACCGGGACCGCGCATCGACTGCATCCTTACCCGTTAGCTCGGTCTAGCTCGAGCGGACAATCGGGGCGGGCGCGGCCCCGGAATGGGGAGCAGAGGCCATGGATGAGCTACTCAGCCGTCGGCGAGCAGTCGTCGGCCTCGTCATCGGGGGGTTGGGAGCGGGCGCCCTGTTCTGGGCGCTTCCCGGCAATGCGGGGGCGGGGCCCGGTCAACCGGGCAACAACGGCACGGTCAAGATCGACGGCGAAGAGTTCGACACGCATCCCGCCAACGAGCCACACGTCGGCTGTGTCTTCCAAGTCGACTTTTATGGTTACGACGAGGGTGACCCGAACGCCGACGTGACGTTCCACCTGTGGCCGCCCACCGGGGGGACGGTCACCATCCTCGAGGACACGGTGTTCATCGGCCAGGACGACAACAGCGGCGGTGGCTCGGAGGCTGGGCTCGACGCGGAGGCGAGCTACGATCTGACCGCTTGGCTGGCAGATTCCCAGCCGCACCCTCAGCAGGGTTGGCACGTAAAGCTGACGGTCAACGCCGACGGGTCACAGGGCGCCGACATGAAGCACAAGAGGTTCTGGGGTTCGGGCTGCGAGGCCCCGTCGCCGACAACGACCACGACCGTGCCCACGACGACGACCGAGGCGACGACAACGACGACGGAGTCGCCGACGACAACTGGGTCGACTAGGACGACGGTGCCGACGTCAACGACGACTGAGGAGCCGCCGACGACGGTGCAGAGGCCGACGCCGACGACGACCGAGGCGCCAACCACGACAGTGCCGACGCCGACGACGACAACGACCACGACGACCCCGTAAAGGCCGCATGGATGGGCGGCTAAAGGAGTGACCATCCACCGGTCGTCGTGATGGCCCGGCTTTGAGCCTCGACGCGCGCATGGCCATGCTCGGCCACGTGACTCCGGCGATCACCCTGCGCTACGCGCACCTCGTGTCCGCAACGATCCGCGACGCCTACGACGCCGCGTCGCACAAGTCGGCCCAGACCAGCTGATCCAGTGCCCACTTCCTTTCCACCTAGAAGGACGCCATGACAGGATGCGTCAGTCCGCACAATGCAACGGCGCTTGTGGAGCGCTACGGCCCGGCGGACTTGAAGGTCGCCACCTGCATGACCCAGGTGTCGTTCGCCGGCGCGGTCGCGTTGTAGCTACCGGTCGTGGTGACGATGCGGTCCTCCACGATGTCGCAGTCGGGGCTCGTGATGATGCGGGCGGTGAAACCGGATCCGGCCCCGCTGAAGCACCCGGTGGTGACGCCGGCCCCCACCACCAGCTCACGCCCGAAGCTGGTGGTGGCCGCGCCGCTGTCGGCCGTCGCCGCCGACCCGGCGGCGGAGCGGCCGACGTCGAACGGGCTGGTCTGATCCAAGCCGCCGTACTCGAGGATGCGGACGTCGGCGAAGTTGACGGCCTTGTCGAAGGTGACGGTGACGGTGTTGTTCCCCGCGCCCGCACCGGTGATGTCCTTGGCGTAGTAGATGGCCTGGCTCAGACCGCTGCCGCGGAAGGTCGGGACGGCCACCTGGTAGGCGTTCCCGGCGCTGTCGGTGACCGAGGTGATGTTGCCGATCGACTCGTTCCAGCCGACCACCGCGACGTTGAGGTTACCGGCGGCCTGCGCGAGGTTGAACGTGGTCGCGACCGTGCTTTGCGGGGTCTGGGGCGTGGACGCCTGCACCTGGACGAACGCGATCGGCGGGGGAGCCGACGACACCGAATAGGTCGCCGTGTAGCTCTGGTCGGTGCTCGGCACCACGATGGTGTGCTCCTGGGCGCCACCGTCCGACCAGGACTGGAAGGTGTAGGAGTTGCTGCCGGAGCTTTGGTTGCGCGCCTCGATGGTGTGGTTGAAGCCGATCAGGGTATCGAGCACGAACGGCGTCGCTTCGGCAATGCCGTCCAGGTACAGCGTCAGGCCCGACGGTGTCGTCCCGAAGGTGAGGTTCACCTTGCGCGGGTAGATGGTGACCGACTTGGTGTCGGTCAGGCCGCTGGAGTCAGTCACCGTGAGCGTGATCCGGTACCGCGTGTTGCCGCTGAAGTCGTGGCCCGAGGTCGGGATCGTGAAGGTGCCACTCTTGACGCCAGTCTGCGGGATGCCGGGGTGCACGTGGCCCTCATGCAGGAAGTCGATGTTCCAGGTGTAGGCGCTGGCCGGCAGGGAGCCGTCCTCGGGGTCGCTCGCGTCCCCGCTGAAGGAGATCACGTCGCCGGCGCGGAAAGTGCTGCCGTCCTGGGGTGAGAGGATGGTCGCCGTCGGTGGATTGCCGGCGCTGATGAACAGTGGCGTCGCCTGCGTGGTGTTGACCCCGTCGGAAACCGCGAGCCTGGCCGTGTACTGACCCGCCTGGGCGTAGGTGTGGGCCGGGTTGGCCGCGGTCGACGTCGAGCCGTCGCCAAACGTCCATGCATACGTGAGTGGCTGCCCTTCAGGGTCGAGCGAACCCGCGCTCGAGAAGTTCACCGTCAGCGGTGTCGGCCCGGACGTCGGATTCGCCGAGGCGACCGCGACCGGCGCCAGGTTGCCGGAGACGAACCGGATTCGGCGGATCTTGCTGAGCCCGGACGAGTGCGTCACGTCCGAGTAGCCGAGGTCGACGTAGTACAGCGCGCCGTCCGGTCCCTCGGTGAGGTGGACGATGTCGCCGTAGGGGCCGTCGATCGAGCCGTCGATCGGCTCGAAGTCGACGACGCCGGTGACGTTGCCGGAGGCGTCGAAGGTCAGGCGCCGGATCCAGTTCTGGGCATAGTCGGCGAAGAAGTAGCTGCCCTGGTAGGAACTCGGGTACTGGCTGCCGTGGTAGACGAATCCGCCGGTGATGGAGGCGTCGCGCCCGGCGTGGGGGTAGGAATAGATGGGGCTGGTGCACGGCGAGGCGCAGGGGCCTTCGGAGTTGGGCCAGCCGTAGTTGGCGCCCCTCGTGCCCAAATCCAGCTCTTCCACGGCGGTCGAGGGGTTGTTGCCGCCGACATCGCCGACGAGCAGCCTGCCGGTCGGCGCGTCGTAGTACGCACGGAACGGGTTCCGCAGGCCCCGAGCCCAGATCGAGTCGACATTCGGTCCGGTCCCGTCGTAGAAGGGGTTGTCGGTCGGGATCGTGCCGTCCTTGTTGACGCGATGGATCTTGCCGTGCGGGCTGGTCAGCAACTGCGCGTCGCCGGCGGTGAGGTGGTCGCCGGTCGTGAAGTAGATCTTGCCGTCGTTTCCAAAGGTAATAGCCCCACCATGATGCTCCAGGCCGGCATCCTGCGGATCCTGGTAGATCACGGTCTCACTGCCGGTGATCGTGCCGGTGAGGGTCGAGTTGGCGGTGAAGCGCGACAGCCGATCGCGGTTCGGCGTCGCCATCGTGTAAAAGATGTAGTAGTAGTGGTTGTTGGCGAAATCAGGATCGAATGCGAAGTCGTAAACGCCCTGCGAGACCCCGGCCGATGCCACGTTGGTCAGTTGCAGGAACGGCGTTGGATTGGGTTGCGTATAGGGAGGCGGCAGTATCTCGATGGTGCCCCCAAGCTCCACCACCAACATCCTTCCATCGGGAAGGAACGCCGTGCTGACTGGCAGTTTCAGCCCGGTCGCCAATATTTCATTCTGGAAGTAGGTGGTGTTGGCGACGTTGACCGTCACCGGTGCCGAGAAGGTTCCATTGCCGGCGCCGTCGCGCGCGCGCGCCGTCAAGGTGTGAGCACCGTTGGGGACCGTACGGGTGTCCCATGCGAGCCCGTAAGGAGGATCAGGATCCTCCGGGCCCGTGCTGACGCCATCGACGTAGACCTGGACGCCGGTAACCCCGACGTTGTCGGATGCGCTGGCGGTAACGTTCACGATGCCGCTCACCTGCGCGTTGTCGGCTGGGCTCGTGATGGAAACCGTGGGCGGCGTCGGATCGGATGAGCCGCCGGCGACGAGCGCCGTATCCCTGTCCGACTGGATTTCTGCCTGGCTCAGCACACGGTTGTAGATCCGGGCGTCGTCGATGCGCCCGTTGAATTGGTACCCTCCGGTTGCGCGACGGCCGATCGTCACGTCAGCGGTGGAATTCTGCTGTGACGACGTCACCGTCCCCACGAGAACGCCGTTGTCGGGTTGACCATTGAGGTACACGTCGAGGGTGCGAGCCGATGCATTGTAGACACCGGTGACGTGGTACCACGTGTTGGTTTGCAGCACCGTTGACCCATAGCGGGTCATCTCCCCCCCGGAGCTCGTGTTCAGTTTGAAGCCGATGGTCCTGGACCCCCGGTCAACGGTGGTGTCCAGTTGGTACCCGATCGAGGTCTCGCTCCGCTTGGACACGACCGCGGCATCGTCGGCGGGGAATCCCGCGGCGTAGATCCACGCGCTGACGGTCATGCTGCCGGTGATTTGCAGCGCGGGCGGGTTGCCGAGGTCCACATAATCATCGCTGCCGTCGAGGCTCACGGCCGTGCCGTACTTCCCGGTGGTCCAGGTGGGGCCATAAGTCAGCGTGCCCGTCAGGCCGTGTCCCGAGGCGTCCGCCGCCGTGGTGCCCGCACCTTCGTCGAACGCGTACCCGGCGGCGAGGCCGGGGCGCGGGCCGGTGCTGTTGGAGACCGTCACGATCACGGCGGACGACGTGGTGGTGTTCCCCGCTGCGTCGCGGGCCCGCGCCGCAAGCGAGTGCGAGCCATTCGCCGCGGTGGTGGTGTCCCAGGAGACCGAATAGGGCGACGTCGTGTCTTCGGCGCCGAGGTTGGCGCCGTCAACGGCCAACTGCACGCCGGCAACCCCGACGTTGTCGGAAGCGTTGGCGGTGACCGTGACGGCCCCCGAGACGGTGGCGCCGGCGGTGGGTGCGGTGAGGGAAACGATCGGGGGCGTGGTATCGGCGGCGCTGTCTGCCTTGAAGGCGACCAGCTGCATGACCCACGCGTTCCCGTTTTGTGTGGCGGCGGCGTTATAGGAGCCGATGGTGCTCACGTTGCGGTCTTGCGTGCGATCACCGAAGGCCGTCGAACGGGTCGCGTACGCGCTATCGCCTTTCTTGACGGAGCGGGATGATCCACCGGCCGCAAAGAGCAAATCCGTCGCGTTGGTCGTTGCCACAGGACCACTGCTCATGGCACTGCTCGTACCCGTTGCCGATCTGACCACATCAACCGGGTTGAGCTTGTCGATCCCAGAGTACTCATGAATGTGTATAGCGCCGAAAGAGTTGATTGCCGTGGCAAAGGTTGCGGTCACCGTATCGGCACCCGCGGCAACATTCTTCGCGTAGAAAACCTGAGCGCTCCAATCGCTTCCCCAGGTCGTGCGGGCGGTGGCACTGGCGTAACTGTTCCCCCGGCTGTCGGACAGCGATACCGCACCGGTGTTGCTCCAGAGCACGTAGACGACGATCAGGTTGCCCGCGGTGTTCGCACTACTGAAGGGCAAGCTGTTAGTTGAGCCCGACGTAATTTCGTTCGATCTCGATTGCACAAATGTCGGCGTGACCGCCGCAATTGCATCGAGATGCGGCGGCAAGATGCTAATGACCATGCTCGCCACGATGAGAACGCAGGCAACTCTCCACGGTGGCCTCGTGCGACCCAGGCCACGCAAACTCCTACGTGAGCGCGGCCACCTAGGCTCCGACATGCCTGGTCTGATCGAAACCTCGTTCCGGGCCCTTTGAAGCAGCCCCGTCGGTGGGAAGTCGATCATTGGTCCGCCCATTCTGTTTGTCCGCTGCGTGCGGTTCTACTACGCGTCGGTCACGCCCCGCGACGCCACGGCGGCGATTAGTACTCGGTCCCGCCTGCAGCTTCGTGGCCACGGCTAGTACGGGGTCCCGGTGCAGCTTCCTGGCCACGGTTAACACTCGGCCCCGATGGAGCTTCCTGCCCATGGTTCCTTCCATGTCAGACGCCAGCCTGGGCAAGCACGCGGCTGCTACGCCGAGCCCGCGCAGTGCCGCGGCGGTGATCTCGTTGTGCTTGTACGACGAGGCGGCGACCCTTCACGAACGTTTCCTCCAGCTCGGGGCGCCGGTCGGCCACGCCGAGGCGGGGAAGTCCGGCGTCGATGTCAAGCCGACGTTGCACGAGCCGTGGTTCCTCGTGGGCGACAGCTCGCCCTCGCTCAGCCACTGCTGCTCGACTTGGGTGCGCCGCTGCACCAGCCTGGCTCGCCTCCGTGCCGGCACCTTTGGGCGCCCGCAGGGCCGTCAGATAGACAGCGACCGCGTTGGTCTCGGCTCGCCGCGCGCCTCCTTCTGTCGAGCGATCGGCCTTCCAGCGCGCCATCGCCGTCTCCCTGTCCGCCTGGCGCCAAAATTTAGCACGTTGCCCGCGGCGAGGTCCGCCCCGGACCTGGACGAGCCACGACGACGAACAGAAGGCCCTCCGGCCCGCCCAGCAATCGCCTAGCAATGAGGGCGCGAGGCCACCGGCTCAAAAGACCGCGACCTCGGGAAGGTGCCCGCCGACCCCGCAACGTGACCACCGAACCGGCGCGACGCACCGGCCGGGAGGCCGTGCGATCGACACGACAGCGGTCAGCTCCACGACGGGTGTCGCCACTGTGGTGGAGCAAGCACCGCGTTGGCTTGTGCACGCTGGGTCTTGTGCAGGTATGCTCATGTGCCGCGGTCAGGGCACAGGGACGACCGCAACTTTGAACCGGTGACGAAGCCCAGATCGGGAAACCGGTTTGTGCGCGGGCAGAAGGGCGGGCAGATCGATGGTCGGTATCACGCGGGTTCTCGTCGTGAGCAATGACGAGTTCCTCGTCGATGCGGTCGTGCATGCACTCCGCACTGACAACCATTCGGTTGAGAAGACGGCGTCGTGGCGGTCCGCGGAACGGTTGCTCCCCGAGCTACGGCCGGACTTGGTTGTGATCGATGCCGAGAGCGAGCAACTTGACGAGCGGCCGGTCGTTGACCGTGTGCGCGTGGTCACCGACGTACCGCTCGTGGTGCTCAGCCCGTCGGCGCAACTCGAGGACCGGCTGATCGGGTTCCGGGCCGGGGCCGACGAGGTGATGGCCAAGCCGTTTCTGCTGTCCGAGCTCGCTTGCAAGGTCACTGCGCTGATTCGCCGGAACGGGCACCGGTCAGCAGTCGTCGAGCTGGGTGACTTGGTCGTCGACGAAGGCGCGCACACGGTCGAGCGCCGCGGTCGCGCCATCGAGTTGACAGCCATCGAGTTCGCACTGCTCTTGACGTTTTGCAACAACCGTGGACTGGTGCTGTCGAAGACCCAACTTCTCACCATGGTGTGGGGGTTCGACTCTCACAACGTCAACCTGGTCGAGGTCCACGTGTCGGCGTTGCGACGAAAGCTCGAAGGCGCGGGTCCTCGGATCATCCACACAGTGCGAGGCGCGGGCTATGCGCTGCGTCCGGTCGCAGGCAGGGCCCAGACCATCGGCAAGGGCCGGTGCGAAAGCCGGCACAACCACCCGTTCCGTCCCCTAAGGAGCCGTTCGCTCGTTCTGGCTTGAGAGCAGACGCTTCGGCGCTCGAACAGATCCTGGTGTAGTGCGACAATACCGAAGTCTCGTCGCCGATCTGGCGTTGGTCGGCGAGACAAGGGAGAACTCGGTGATCGATCGGCCGACCGAGCCGTTCAACGATCGGTGGCAGGGAGAATCAGACGCCACGTGGGGCGACCGCCCCGGCATCGTGGCGTCCCTGCGACGTTACGGCGGGATCGTGGTCGCGGCGACGCTGCTTGGGGCTGTGGCCGGCTACGGCATCGCGCAACTGTCCCCCGTCCGCTACCAGGC
>JBKOUY010000085.1:0-31558 GCA_046723645.1 Actinomycetota bacterium
GTTGACGGGGCCGTCGGCCCCGGCCTGGCGGCGCGCCTGGGCGCTGGGCGACGGCAGGGGCCGGCGCCGCCGCCAACGGCGCCGGTGGCCGGAGGTGTAGCAACGGACCGTTGGGTGCCGACCCCGTAGGCTTCCCTCCCATGCTCTGGTTCGAGCGCGAGGTGGTGGCGGCACTCGTGGTCACCGACGATCCCGCGGTGCGGTCGTCGGTGGAGGCGTTCGTCGACGGCTCGCTGCGTGACAAGCCCGAGCACCTGCGGCTGGGGGTGGCAGCGGAATCGGTCGTTCTCGGCACCTACGTCGCGCTGCTTCGGGCCCTCGGGCGGCTCGACGGCGACGAGGCGCTGCGCGCGCTCCTCCGATCCTGGGAGAACGGGCGGATCGGCGTGGTCAGCCAGTACGTGCGGGCCATGCAGGCGCTGGTGATCTTCGCCGAGAACGAGTTGGCATCGGCGCCCCACAGGGCGGCGTGATGGGGACGCTCGACACCGAGATCCTCGTCGTCGGCTCCGGCGCAGGGGGTGGCATCACGGCCGCCCGGCTCGCCGAGGCGGGGCGCCAGGTGACCGTGATCGAGGAGGGTCCCTGGGTGGACGCCGACGCCCACGAGCCGTTCTCGCTCGAGGAGATGGTCACCAAATACCGCCACCACGGCGCATCGCTCGCCCTCGGCAACCCCAACATCGCCTATGCCGAGGGCCGCTGCGTCGGCGGCAGCACCGAGGTGAACAGCGGCCTCTACCACCGGCTGCCCGACTCACTGACCGCCGACTGGGCGTCGCGCTACGCCATCGACGAGTTCACGCCGACCGGGCTCGGCCGCTACGCCGATTGCGTGGAGCGGGACCTAGGGGTGTCGACGCTGCCGGGTGCGCCGCCGCCGTCGTCGGCGATGCTCGAGCGGGGCGCGACCAAGCTGGGCTGGCGCAACGTCGAGTTCGCGCGGGTGTTCCGCTACGACGCCGCGGGCCGCGGCACCAAGCAGACGATGTCCCGCACGATGCTGCCCCGCGCGGTCGGCGCCGGGGCGACGATCGTCCCCGACTGCCGCGTCCAGCGGCTGCTCCGCGACGGCGACCGGGTGGTCGGCGTGCGGGCCCGGCGCCGTCACGCCGGCGTGGCCGTCGAGCGGCTCGAGATCCGCGCCGACCACGTCTTCGTGTGTGCCGGGGCCGTGGAGACGCCGGCGCTCCTGCAGCGCAGCGGCATCCGGCACAACGCCGGCAAAGGGCTCAAGATGCACCCGACCGTCAAGATCGCCGCCCGGTTCCCCCACCCCATCGACCACGGCGACGTCCCCATGCACCGCATCACCGAATTCGCCCCAGGCCTGACGATCGGCGGCTCGGCCAGCCGCCGCGGCCACGTCGCGATGGCCCTCGCCGACACCGGGCTGCCGCTCGAGGACGCCCTCGCCGGCTGGGAGAACATCTCCGTGTACTACGCCGCGATCCGCAGCGAGGGCAGTGGACGGGTCCTGGCGGTACCGGGGCTGGCGTCGCCGGTCGTGACGTACAAGCTCAGCGACGGCGACCTGAGCCGGCTGGCGCGCGGGATTGTCAGTCTCGGCGAGTTGTTGCTGGCAGCGGGCGCCACCGAGCTGCATCCTTCGATCCTCGGCGGACCGGTGGTGCACGGCACGGACGGGCTGGGGGCATGGTGGGACACGCTCACGCGGAGCCGAGCCAGCGTCATGACCGTGCACCTCACCTCGACGGTGCGGATGGGCGAGGACCGCCGGCGCACCGGGGCCGACAGCTTCGGGCGGGTGTGGGGGCACCGCAACCTGCGGGTCAACGACGCGTCGCTCCTCCCCGACGCCCCGGGCGTCAACCCGCAGGCGGCCATCATGGCCATCGCCGCCCGCAACTGCGACGAGTTCCTGGCATCGTGAGCGAGGCGTCCGTGCCCACCGGGGCGCCGGCTCCGGTCGCCGTCGTCACCGGCGCATCCGGTTGGCTCGGGCAGAACCTGGTCCGGGCGCTCGCCCGGAGCCGCGATCGGGTGCGGTGCCTGGTGCCGGTGCCGGCCGAGGCGCCGCCGTTGGAGCTGGTCTCGCCGAGCATCGAGGCGGTGACCGGCGACGTGCGGGACCCGGCCACCGTGGACCGACTGTTCGACGGCATGGGGCCCGAGGCCGCGGTGTTCCATGCCGCCGCCGTGATCCATCCCAGCAAGACCGTCCGCGAGCTGTTCGACGTCAACGTGGGCGGCACCCAGCTGGTGCTGGACCGCGCGCGCCGGACGGGCGCCGCCCGGTTCGTGCACGTCTCGTCGAACTCGCCGTTCGGCGTCAACCCCGGGCCGGACGACGCGTTCACCGAGGACTCCCCCTACAACCCCTACATGGGGTACGGCCGCTCCAAGCAGGAGGCGGAGCAGCTGGTCCGGCAGGCGTACGACCGCGGCGACCTGGGAACCGTGACGGTGCGGGCGCCGTGGTTCTACGGCCCCTACCAGCCGCCACGGCAGAGCCGGTTCTTCAGCGCGATCCGCAGGGGCCGCTTCCCGATGGTCGGCGACGGCAGCCAGAAGCGCTCGATGGTGTACACCGGCAACCTCGTCCAGGGCCTGCTCCGGGCCGAGGTGGCCGACAAGGCCCCGGGCAACGCGTACTGGGTGGCCGACGCCGAGCCGTACGAGCTCCGCGAGATCATCGCCACGGTGCGGCGCGCGCTGGCGGCCGAGGGCCTAACCGTGTCCGGTCCCGCGCGGGTGGCCCTCCCGCGCGTCGCGGCCCGGGCCGCCGAGAGGGCGGACGCCCTGCTCCAGGGCCGGGGCCGCTACTCCCAGGCCCTGCACGTGCTGGGCGAGCTCAACCACACCATCGCCTGCGACATCACCCGCGCCCGCGAGGAGCTCGGCTACGACCCCGCGGTCGGAATGGAGGAGGGCATGCGGGCCAGCATCCGCTGGTGCCTCGAGCACGGGGAGCGGCTCTAGTGGGCGCTCGCGGACGTTCCGTGGATGTATCGCCGTGTCAGATTCGTCGCTGGCGAGGACGCAGGAGGAAGGCGCAGCCAGCGGCTGCGGCGACGACGAGGACGATGTCCAGCGGCGGGTCTGGCCGGCGAGACGCCACGATGACTTCCGCGAGGGCCCACTAGTGGGCGCGACAGTCCTCGTGACCGGGGGTAGCGGCTACTTCGGTTCGATCCTCACGGGCATGGCCCGCGCCCGGGGGGACCGGGTCCGCGTCTTCGACCTCAACCCACCGGTCCCGGTCGCAGGCGTCGAGTACATCGCCGGCGACGTGCGGGACCGGGCGGCCGTGACCGCCGCGTGCGACGGCGCCGACGTCGTGCTGCACAACGTCGCCCAGGTGCCGCTGGCGCAGGACCGGGACCTGTTCTGGTCGGTCAACGTCACCGGGACCGCCAACGTCCTCCTCGCCGCCCGTGACCGTGGGGTGGCCAAGGTCGTGCACACCTCGTCCAGCGCCATCTACGGGATCCCGGACCGCAACCCGGTCGCCGAGGACACGCCGGCCCGCCCACTGGAGGCGTACGGACGGGCCAAGCTCGAGGCCGAGCTCCTGTGCCGCGACGCGGCCGACGCGGGCGTCGACGTCACCGTCGTCCGCCCCCGGACGATCCTCGGCCACGGGCGCCTCGGCATCATGGCCGTGCTGTTCGAGTTCGTCGCCGAGGGCGCACCGGTGTACGTGCTGGGCAAGGGGGACAACCGCTACCAGTTCGTGCACGCCACCGACCTCGCGGACGCCTGCCTCCGGGCCGCGGGCCGCGAGAAGCCGGCCGTCTACAACATCGGCGCCGGGAACTTCGGCACCATGCGCGAGACGCTCCAGGCCCTCGTGGACCACGCCGGCACCGGGTCCCGGGTCCGGTCCCTCCCGGCGGCCCCCGCCCGGGCCGCGATGCGTACGCTGTCGAGGCTCGGCGTGGCGCCGTTCGCGCCGTATCACTGGCTGCTCTACGCCGAGTCGCTGTGGTTCGACACCACGAGGGCCCGCACCGAGCTCGGCTGGGAACCGCGGCACTCCAACGCGTCCGCGGTGATCGAGTCGTACGAGTGGTTCCTCGCCCACCGCGACGAGCCCGGCGCGGCGAAACGCTCCCACCACCAGTCGCCCGTCAAGCTCGGCCTGCTGGAGGTCCTCAAGCGCCTGCCGTGAGCCGTGAGGACGCCCGGGACGCGAGGCTTTGCCGCCTCATCCGAACCCGATTGGGTTCGCAGCCGTGGCCAGGGGATCCGCTAACCTGAGCCGACCCTTCGTGGGGACTTCGGGCAACGGCGCCCGCTTCGCTTCAGCGACGAGCGGATCAGACGTCCCCCACCAGCCGGCCCGAGCGTCTCGGTCGCTGGCGTCCCGACCCAGCAGGAGGTGCCGTTGTTGCTCTCCCCCACGACCCGTGAGCTCGACGCCTGCGGCATCGGCTTCGTCGCCGATGCCCGGGGCCGTTCGTCGCGTGCCATCGTGGCCACAGCGCTCGACGGGTTGGCGTGCGTCAAGCACCGGGGGGCGGTTGCTGCCGACGCCCGAACGGCCGACGGCGCGGGCCTGCTGGTGCCGATCCCGCGGGCGCTGTTCGGCGACGACACCGGCGTGGCGGTGCTCTTCGTGCGGGACGGCGACCCCCGGCCCGCGGTCGAGGCCGCGGCGGCCGCGGAGCGGCTGGACATCGTCGGCTGGCGGGAACCGCCGGTCGACGTCAGCGCGCTCGGCGAGCTGGCCCTCGCCACGGCGCCGCACATCGTGCACGTCCTGTTCCGCCGCCAGGGCGGCCGCAGCCGCGCCGACGTGGAGCGCCGGGCGCTGCGGCTCCGGCGGCGCATCGAGCGGACCACCCGCGGCACGTACGTGGCGTCGTGCTCGTTCCGCACGATGGTCTACAAGGGCCTGGCCCCCGCCGATGGCCTGGCGGACTTCTATCCCGACCTCGCCGACGAGCGCTTCGAGGCGCCGTTCGCGATCTTCCACCAGCGCTTCTCCACCAACACGCTGCCGACCTGGGAACGCGCCCAGCCCTACCGGACCCTGTGCCACAACGGCGAGATCAACGCCCTGTGGGGGAACGAGCGCCGCATGCGGGGCCGGGCCGGCCTCGGCACCGAGGCCGCGGGCCTGGGCGACGAGGAGCTGTTCTTTCCGGTCCTCGACCCCCACGACTCCGATTCGGGAAAGCTCGATGCCATCGTCGAGCTGCTCATGCGGGCGGGACGCGATCCCCGCCACGTGATGGCCATGGTGATGCCCGAGGCGTGGGAGAACGCGCGGGACCTGGACCCCGAGGTGCGGGGGTTCTACCGCTTCCACTCGGCGCTCATGGAGCCGTGGGACGGCCCGGCCGGCGTGATCTTCACCGATGGCGTCGGCGTGGGTGCGCGGCTCGACCGCAACGGGCTGCGCCCGCTGCGCTACCAGGTCTGCGACGACGGGCTCGTTGCGGTGTGCTCCGAGGTGGGGGCGATCGACGTGAGCGGCCGCGGCGAGGTGACCCGCGGCCGCCTGGGCCCGGGCCAGATGCTGTTCGTCGACCCGACCCGCGGCTTCCTCGACGACCACGCGTGCAAGGAGCGGATCGCCGCCGCCGCCCCCTACGGGCACTGGGCCGCCGACGGCTTCTACCGCCTCTCGCCCGGCGAGCCGGCGTTGGAGGTTCCCGACGACCTGGTGGAGCGCCAGGCGATGCACGGGCTGACGAAGGAAGACCTGGCCATGGTGGTGCGCCCCATGGCCGATGACGCCAAGGAGCCCACGTTCTCGATGGGCGACGACTCGCCGCTTCCCAACCTCGCGCCGCGCGCCCGCCCGGTGAGCCACTTCCTGCGCCAGCGGTTCGCTCAGGTGACCAACCCACCCATCGACCCCCTGCGCGAGCGCCTGGTCATGAGCCTGCGCACGACCCTGGGTCCCCGGCTGCCAGTGCTGATCGAGACCCGCGACGCCGCCCGCCTGCTCACGCTGCCCTCCTTCTTCCTCTACCCGTCGGGCGTCGCAGGGCTGGAGCTCACGGATCGCGCCCCGTGGCCGGTCATCCCCCTCGACGCCACGTTCCCGGTGGCGGAGGGGCCTGCGGGCCTGCGAGCGGCGGTCGAGCGCCTCCGCGACGAGGCGGTCGCGGCGGTGACGGGCGGGGCCGGCACCCTCGTCCTGGAGGGCGAGGACGCCGGTCGGGAGCGGGCGCCGGTGCCATCGCTGCTGGCGTGCGGGGCGGTCCACCAGGCGCTCAGCGACGCCCGCCAGCGCTCGCGCACGTCGCTGGTGGTGGTGGCCGACGACGTGTTCGACGTGCACGGGTTCGCCGCCCTGCTGGGTTACGGCGCCGACGCCATCTGCCCGCGCCTGGCGCTGGCCACCGTGGCCGCCGAGGCCGACGCCGCCGACGACGGCGACCTCACCAGCCCCGAGGCCCAGCGGAACCTGCAGGCGGCGGTCGAGGCCGGCGTGCTCAAGATCATGTCCAAGATGGGCATCAGCACCGTCGACTCCTACCGCGGCGCCCAGATCTTCGAGGTGGTGGGGCTCGATCCCGAGGTCGTGAGCGTGTGCTTCACCGCCACCCCCAACGTCGTCGGCGGGATGGGCTGGCACGACCTGGGCGAGGACGTGCTCGCCCGCCACGGCGCCGCCTGGGGCGATCGCGCCGACCTGGCGTCGCCGGGCTTCTTCCGGGTGCGCAAGGGCGGCGAGCCCCACGCCAAGGACAAGGACACGGTCCAGGCCCTCAACGACCTGTCCCTCGTGCAGGAACCGCCGGCGGACGGGCAGACCCGGGAGATGCTCACCGCCCACCTGCTCCAGGCGGCCATCCGCTCCGAGTCGTCGGAGCGCTACGACGCGTTCGCCAAGCTCGCCAACGACCGGGCGCTGATCGAGCTCCACGACCTGCTCGAGCTGGTCCCGGCCGCCGACCCGGTCCCGGTCGACGAGGTCGAGCCGGCCCGGGCCATCGCCAAGCGCTTCTCGACCGGCGCGATGTCCCACGGCGCGCTCTCCAAGGAGGCGCACGAGACGCTCGCTCAGGCCATGAACCTGCTGGGTGCCATGTCCAACTGCGGCGAGGGTGGCGAGGACCCCTACCGCTACCGCACCCGCGGCCTGGGGCGCGACGACAAGAACTCCAAGATCAAGCAGGTGGCCTCGGGCCGCTTCGGCGTGACCCCCGAATACCTGGCCCACGCCGACGAGCTGCAGATCAAGATGGCGCAGGGCTCCAAGCCGGGCGAGGGCGGCCAGCTCCCCGGGCACAAGGTGTCGGCCGAGATCGCCCGCCTGCGCCACACCCAGCCGGGGGTGGGCCTGATCTCTCCGCCGCCCCACCACGACATCTACTCGATCGAGGACCTGGCGCAGCTCATCTACGACCTGAAGCAGGTCAACGCCGCCCAGGTCTCGGTCAAGCTGGTGGCCGAGGACGGCGTCGGCACCATCGCCGCCGGCTGCGTCAAGGCCCTGGCCGACGTCATTCACATCTCCGGCCAGAACGGGGGCACCGGCGCCAGCCCCCTCTCGTCGATCAAGTACGCCGGCATGCCCTGGGAGCTCGGCCTGGCGGACACCCAGCGGGCGCTCGTCGACAACGGCCTGCGGAGCCGGGTGCGCGTCCGGATAGACGGCGGCTTCCTCACCGGCCGCCAGGTCATCGTCGCCGCCCTCCTGGGCGCCGACGAGTACAGCTTCGGCACCGCCGCCATGATCGCCGAGGGCTGCATCATGCTCCGGGCCTGCCACCGCGACACCTGCAAGCCCGGGGTCGCCACCCAGCGGCCCCACCTGCGCGCCAACTTCACCGGCACGCCCGAGGGCGTGGCCGCCTACTTCCTGTTCATCGCCGAGGAGGTGCGGGGCTACCTGGCCACTCTCGGGCTGCGGTCGATCGACGAGGCGGTGGGCCGGGTCGACCTGTTGCGCCAGAGGGTCACCGGCAACCGGCGCGCCGACGCCATGGACCTGTCGCCGTTGCTGGCACCCGCCACCGGCCCCGGGCCGCGGCACTTCGTGGAGCGGGTCGAGCTGCAGGACCCCAGGGCCGACCTCGGCGACCAGCTCCTCGCCGACGCCTTCCGGGCCATCTGGGACGGAGACGACGTCGACCTGGCCTACGAGATCCGCAACGCCGACCGTGCGATCGGCGCCGCCCTGTCCGGCGCCATCGCCCTCGAGTACGGCGAGCAGGCCCCCAGAGGCACCGCCCGGGTGCGATTCACCGGCGCCGCCGGGCAGAGCTTCGCCGCCTTCCTGACCCGCGGCGTCGAACTCGACCTCACCGGCGAGGCCAACGACTACGTGGGCAAGGGCATGGGTGGCGGCCTGGTCGTGATCCGGCCGCCCGCCAACGACCGCTCCGAGCTGCCGATCCTGGCCGGCAACACCTGCCTGTACGGCGCCACGGCGGGCGAGCTGTACATCGCCGGCGGCGTGGGTGAGCGGTTCGGCGTCCGGAACTCGGGCGCGGTGGCGGTCGTGGAGAGCGCCGGCGACCACTGCTGCGAGTACATGACGGGAGGCACGATCGTGGTCACCGGGCCGGTGGGGTGGAACCTCGGTGCCGGCATGACCGGTGGCCAGGCCTTCGTGTTCGACAGCGACGCGGAGCGCCTCATCGCCCGGCTCAACCCCGACCTGGTCGACGCCGTGCGGCCCGACGCGGCTGCCCAGGAGGAGGTGCGCTGGCTGGTCGAGCGGCACGCAGCGCTCACCGGCTCGCCCCGCTCCGCCCGGCTGCTCGACGACTGGGCCCGGGCGGTGGGCCACGTATGGCACGTCCTGCCGAAGGACGAGGTCCGGCGCATCGAGGGGCGCCAGGCGGGCCGCCTGGTCAGCGCCTGAGCCACGCCGACCCCCGGTGCGAGCCCCGCCAGGGGGCATCGGGCCGCCGAGCGCGACGCATGTCGCGGGGGGTTGTCCCCAACGGCGACGATCGGGGCGCCCAATCCGAGGTAGGGTCGCCCCCCGACATGGCTGGGACATCCGTGCCACCCGTACCTCATTGTCGCGACCTCACTCCCGTCGGGGAGCGTTTGGCGTCGACGCTCTACGCCGCCCACAGCGACCTGCTCGGCCATCCGGTGACCGTCACGCTCTACCCCGCCTTGGCCGACGGGGACGCCCGGCGCCGGTTCGACCGCGCCGCCGCCAGCGCCCAGCGGTTGGCGGCGCACCCGAGCGTGCTCACGATCCACCAGTGGGGCCACGGTGACGACGGCCGTCCGTGGGTGATCACTGATCCCCAGCCGCTGGAGACCATCGACACGCTGCTCAGGGCCGGCGGGCCACGCCGCGTGGAGGAGGCGCTCCGGATCGGGGTGCTGGTCGCGGGCGCGCTCGAGACGGCCCACCGCGCCGGCATCGTTCACGGCGACCTCTCGCCCGCCCGGCTGGTTCTCGGCCAGGACGGGGACCCGCTCGTGGCGGACATCGGCCTGGCCGAGTTCGGCGACTTCCCGGGGTTCGGGGCGCTCTACAACCCGATCCGCTACCACGCCCCGCCCGAGGCGCTGGAACGCACCGGGGTGACCGCTGCATCCGACGTCTACTCGCTGGCAACCACGGTCTACGCGCTCCTGGCCGGTGGCGCCCCGCACGAGAAGCCGGCCGACATCACCGACAGCAACGCGTCGTTGCTGCTGCGGATCCTGCAGATCGAGGTGCCGCCGATCGTGCGGCCCGGCGAGGACATCGACGGCGTCGAGGCGGCCCTCGCCCCGGCCCTCGCGCACGCGCCCGGCAGGCGTCCGCCCCGCGTCCTCGACCTTGCCCGTTCCCTCCAGGGCGTGCAGCGCAACCTCGGCTTGGCGGTCGTGGAGCCGGTGGTCCTCGACCTGGGCGACCCCGGAACACCCGCCGCCGCACCTGCGCCGGCCGAGGAACCCCCGGCACTGCCGGAGCACGTGCCACCGGTTCCGTCGGAGGCCGATCCGCTGCCTGCCTGGTACGCCGCCTCCCGCCCGGATCCCGCGCCAGCAGGCGGGACCGGCCTGGTCCCCCGGTTCGGCAACACGCCGCCCGACCGTCCGGACCGGCCGCACGGCGCGAGCGGCCCCCATTGGGCCACCGGGCTCGGCCATCTTGCGCACCTGCCCGAGGCCGCCGGCTACAGCGACCGGCGTGGAATCGGCCCGCCGCCGGATGAGCCCCACCCGCCGGCGGGACCGCACACACCCGGCGAACCGCCCCCGCCGCCGGCCGCCACGGAGGTCTGGGCGCCGACCAACGGGTATCGACCCAACGGACACACACGGGAGCCGCTCGCCGAGCTGCCGCCGGCAGGGCTCGGGGGTCGCGGCAATGGCCTCCGGCAGACCCCGACGACGAGCGTGCACGACGACCCGAGCGGTTTCCAGCGCCCACCGGGCGGTGCCGACCCCCCGCGCGACCCGCGGTGGCCGCCCACACCCGCCGCGCCGCCCTGGGAGGGCGATCCCCCGCTGCCGGCCCCGCAGCGCCGCCCTCGCGTCGATGCCGACTCTGCGCGCACCGCCGAGGGCTGGTCCGTGCCGCCAATCGTGCCCCGCGAGCTGGCACCCGGCGGGCAGGCGACCCGCCCTCAGCGGTCTCCAGGCCCCACCCGGCGCCGACCCATCACCGGTTCCGAGGCGCCGGGGTCCGGCGCCTTTCCGGTCGCCGAACGGACCGCGACGGGTTCCGCGCTCGACCGTGCCCGGCAGGCCCGCCTGCGCCGCGACGCGTCGCCCGGCCCCGCAGAGCAAGTGCCCGACCAGCGGGCGGAGGGCCCGAAGCTCAAGGGCCCTGCAGCGCCGTCGGATGGCGCCCCGGCGCTGCCGGTCATCGTGCTGATCGTCGTGGTGGTGCTGCTGACCCTCGGCGTCGCCTACATGGTGATCACGGGTGACGGCACATCCGACCCCGTTGACGACCAGCCAGGCGCCAGCACCCCGAGCTCGGTTCTCTCAGTCGACGAGGCGTAGCCCCGAGGGTCCCATCGAGGGCTCGAACCTCGGCAGGTCGACGACGAACTCCGTGCGGTGTGCCGGGAAGACATGCTCGGACACCAGCAACGGTCGATCGTCGACGTCGCGCGTCACGCGCTCGCAGCGCAGCACGGGCGAGCCCACGGGCACCGCCAGCAGGTCGGCGTCGGCGCGGCTGGCGGCGGCCGCACCGATCGTCTGGGTGGCGCCACCGATGGGCACGCCCACGAGCTCGTAGAACGGCGTGCGCTCCACGTCCGCGCGCGACAGGCGCGTTCCGACCTCCTCGGGGCACCAGACGGTCACGCGCGCGAAGGGCTGCCCGTCGGCAACGTTGACCCGGCGGACCTCCAGCACGGCGTCGACGCCGAGCACCTGGCGCACCCGCGGCGGGGGTGCCACGAACCGGAAGCCCACCACGCGCCGTTCCGAGGTCAGGCCGAGCTCGCCCAGCTGGTCCTCGATGGTGCCGAGCCGGCCCAGCGCCTGGCGGACCGGGTCGGCGGCCACGAACCAGCCGAAGCCCTGGCGGGCGTCGATCAGGCCCTCGTCCCGCAACAGCTCGAGCGCCTTGCGGACGGTGACCCGGCTGACCGCGTGCGAGCGCGAGAGCCCACTCTCGCTGGGCAGCAGGCGGCCAGGCCTCAGCTCGCCGGACTCGATCCGCCCACGCAGCTCCTCGGCGATCGCCCGGTAGCGGACCCGACGCACTTGTCGGATACTTGTCTACCCCCGGGGAGGGCGCAAGGACCGCGGTCGACCGACCGCGAGGGCTAGCGAATCGCTGCGGGAAGGTGCGGCCGGCCCGTTTACCGTGGTAGACGTGAGTGACCATGGGTGATCGTCAGCGGATCAGCCAGAATCCTGTCGTGGCGCCATCCCGGGACGACGACGTTCGCCCGACGTACCTCGGAATCGACCACGTCCAGCTGGCGATGCCGCCGGGCCCGGAGGCCGAGGCGGAGGCCGACCGCTTCTACGGCTCGCTCCTCGGGTTCGAGCGGATCCCCAAGCCGCCGGTGCTGGCGGTCCGCGGTGGCTGCTGGTTCGGCACCGGCGCGGTCCAGCTGCACCTCGGCGTCGAGGAGCCGTTCCGTCCGGCCCGCAAGGCCCACCCGGCGCTCAAAGTGGACCAGCTGGGACCGATGGTTGCGGCATTGGAGGCCGCCGGCGTCGAGGTCCGACCGGCCGAGGACGTGGACGGGCGTCCCCGGGTCCACCTCGACGATCCCTTCGGCAACCGCATCGAGCTGGTCGAGACCCACGAGCTGTCGCCGGACGTGTTCCGCGCCCTGGCCGACACGGCGGTCAACCCCTTCTGCATCATCGGCAAGGACGGGACGTTCGAGTGGGTCGGCGCCTCGATCGAGGAGCTCCTCGGCTGGACCCCGGAGGAGTTCGCCAGCAAGCGCCTGGACGAGATCGTGAGCCCGGCGTCGCTGACTGAGGCCGTGGAGGGCCTGGCGGCCCTGGACGACGTGCCCGGGGACTATCCGCGCGCCGGCGCCGGCGTACCCGCCGAGCTGCTGCGCCGGGACGGCACCTGGACGCCGGTCGACCTGATCGGCGCCCCCGCCAACCTGACCGGCCTGCCCTGGCACATCGTGTTCGCGCAGCGGGCCGGGTATCAGCGGGCCCTCGACCGGGCCCTGGAGGCGATGGCCGAGGACGCGGGGCTGCCCGACGTCCTCGTCCACCTGGGAGCCGCCATCGAGCAGGCGATCCCGTACAGCTCGGTGGCCGTGTGCGACCGCTGGCAGACGCCACGCTTCCGGGTGGCCGCCGGCAGCGCGGTGGACCTGCTGCTCGTCGAGCCGGACTCGCCGTGGGCCGTGGCGCTGGAGTCGGGCGAGGACGTCCAGATCGAATCCGCCGACGAGCTCTCGCCGGAGCTGGCGACGCGGGCGCGCGCCGCCGGGTTCGAGTCGTGCTGGGTGCACCCTGTGGCCGTGCCCGGCGAACCGGAGCCGGTCGCCGCCTTTGTGATCTGGCGGCCACTCGCCGGGCCCCCGTCGCCGTTCAGCTGGAGCGCGGTGCAGCGCACCGGCAAGCTGCTCCGGCTCACGCTGCAATGGGATCGCAGCCACCGCGCCCTCGAGTACGCCGCCACCCACGACACGCTCACCGGGGTGGCCAACCGGAAGGTGTTCCTCGACCGCATCCGTGAAGTGAGCAAGGCGGCTGCCGGCGGGTCAGCGGTGCTGTTCATCGACCTCGACCACTTCAAGCCCGTCAACGACGACCACGGCCATCCCGCGGGCGACGAGGTGCTGGCGGAGATCGCCGGACGCGTCGCCGCCGCCGTGCGGCCCGGCGACCTCGTGGCCCGCATCGGCGGTGACGAGTTCGCAGTGCTTTGCGAGCGCCTCGGCGACCCCCACGACGCCGAGCGCGTGGCCGACCGGTTGCTGGACGTGATCCGCCGGCCGGTCTCGGTGCCGCTCGGCGACGACACCCTGGACGTGGAGGTCGGCGCGAGCATCGGGCTCACCGAGCTGGGCCCGGGTCAGCCGGCCAAGTCGGTGATGGCCTGGGCCGACCGGGCACTCCGGGAGGCCAAGAGGCTGGGGCGCGGCCGCTGGGTCCGCCGCCCCGTGTCCGGCTGAAACACCACCAGTCGCCACGCGATCGCACCCGGGCGTGGCAGTGAGCGCGGGACGGCCCGGCTCAGCCTGCGTCGTGCCCGGGCGGATAGGTGAGGGCCAGCTCCTCTGCCGTCGGCTCGTGGGGGCGTCGAGCCTCGGGGGGGAGCAGGTCGGCGATCGCGGCCATGATCCGGCGGGTGTCGGCCTGCGGCGAGCGGTACTTGAGCTCGATAGGGTCGCCGACCGTCACCGTGACCGTGGGCGGGCTCGTGACGTTCCAGACGCGGGGTAGGCGCTCTGACCGGGGCCACACCTTCTCGGTGCCCCAGAGCCCGATGGGCACCACCGGGACCCTGGTCTCGGCGGCCAGCCGTGCGGCCCCCCAGCGGCCCCTGAGCTCGGGATCGAAGAACGCCGCCCCGCGGGGGATGGTCCCCTGGGGCAGGATCGCCACCAGCTCGCCGGCGGCCAGCGCCGCAGCCGCCTCGACCAGCGGCTGGTCGGAGCCGGTGGACCGCTCGACGCGGATCCCACCCATGGCCCGAGCGACGGCACCGATGACCGGGGCATCGAAGACCTCGCGCTTGCCCAGGAAGCGCACCGCCCGGCCCCGGCGGGCCAGAGTGAGGCCCAGGGCCAACGGGTCGAGGTAGCTGCGGTGGTTGGCCGCCAGGATGGCGGGTCCCGCCGCCGGGATGCGCTCGACGCCGTCGAATTCGAGTCGCACCCAGGGCAACAGCTCGGGCCGCACCAGCATCTGGAGCAGGCGCTGCGGTTCGATGCCGAGCAGCGGCAGCTTGGGGACGCCGGCCGGGACGTCGAGGTGCACGACCGGCCAGTGCCGCACCATGGCCACGCCCAGCATCCGCGGATCCGGGTTGACGACGACCGGATGCCCGACCGCCCCCAGCAGGGCGGCGTCGTAGTAGCTGTCGCTGTACGCCCAGCTCTCGTCGAGGTCGACCCGATGGCGCTCCGCCCAGTCACGGACCGCCCGGAGCTTGCCGCGGCCCCACACGAACTCGCCGTCGATCGAACCGTCGTAGCGACCGTCGCCGTCGACCCCGTAGCGGGTGGCCACCACGCCGTCGAAGCCCAGCCGCTCCGCCAGCGGCCTGATCATGTCGTCGGGCGTGGTCGTCGCCAGCACCAGGCGCCGGCCGGCGGCGCGATGGTCGTCGATGATCGGGCGCGCGAACGGCTGCACCGCGTCGGTCAGCTGCTCGGCCGCCTTCTCTCCGGCGGCCTGCACCAGGTCCCGGTCCCAGCCCTTGGCGAACCGCGCCGCCATGCGGGTGAGGATCATCGAGGGGCGCGTCTCCCCGACCAGGTCGAACACCTGGTAGATGAGGGCCTCCCCCGGGATGCCTCGCTCGGAGAGAACGCCGCTCGCCCGCAACGCATCGCTGATCACGGGGCCGGATGCGCCCCGCAGCAGGGTCCGGTCGAGGTCGAAGAACGCGGCCGCGGGCACGCGCAGCAAGGTACCCGCCCACGCTCGGGCGTTCTTCCCCGGAAAGACAAGAGCCGACCGGGGTGGATCGGTCGGCTCTTGCAGGTGCGCATAGCAAGAGGGGGGATCTGACTACGGCACGCTTGTGTTGGCATTGTGCAGGTGCAGTGGCTGCACCGTCAAACAGTTGTTTGCGATAGCTGCCATCATTGTGAGTGATGGATCTGCGTCAGCTCGCCGCCCTCGCCGCCGTGGCCGACGCTGGCTCGTTCTCCGCCGCCGCCAGGCGCCTCCACACGGTCCAGTCCAACGTCTCGACCCATATCGCCCGCCTCGAGCGCGAGCTGGGGGCCGCCCTGGTCGACCGGGCCAACGGGGCCCTCACCGAGGAGGGCGAGGTCGTGGTGGACCGGGTCCGGCGCGTCCAGCGGGAACTGGAGTCGCTGCGCTCCGACGTGGCCTCGATGCTCCACGAGGTGTCCGGCCAGGTGCGACTCGGCTGCATCGGCACGGCCAGCCGCTGGCTCCTACCCAACCTCCTGCGGGTCATGGCCGAGCGACACCCGCGCGTGCAGGTGGTGGTCGTCGACGCCACGACCACGTCGCTGGTGCCCCAGGTCGTGAGCGGTACCCTCGACCTGGCCGTGGTCAACCTGCCCCTCGGTGAGGACGAGCTCGCCACCGAGCCGCTGTTCGACGAGCAGCGCATCCTCGCCGTGCCGTTCTCCCATCCACTGGCCAGCCGCGAGCACGTCGAGCTGGCCGACCTGGCCGAGCACGAGCTGCTGCTCGAGCCGCGCGGAACGCCGTTCCGCGACGAGCTCGACCACGAGGCCTCGCGTCTCGGCGTCGAGATGCGGTCCCAAGCGGAGATCGACGGCGTCAGCCTGCTGGCCTGGCTGGCGTTCCAGGGCTACGGCGCCGCCATCCTGCCGGCGACGGCGGCGTCGGGCTGGATCGACGTCTCGTGCCGGCGCATCGCGGTGGGTGGCCTGTCGCCACGCTCGGTCGGCATCGCCATCCCCCGCCGGGGCCGCCCGTCGGCGCCGGCCCGCGCGGTCAGGGCCGCGATCCGCGAGCTCGTGGAGGCGGCCGACCAGGAGGGCGTCCACCCGACCCTGACCGCCGAGCGCTGGACCGAACCCTCGTGAGGCCGACGACTCGGCAGTAGCCTCGGCCACGAGACGAGCACATCAAGGAGCCACTCGCCGTGCCCGAGAGCATCACGATCACGGACAACCGCACGGGCGAATCCGTCGAGATACCGATAGCCGAGGGTGGTGTTGACGCCAGCGCCTGGCGCAAGCTCCTGCCGAACGTCTGGTTCTACGACGAAGCGTTCATGACCACGGCGTGCACCCGCAGCGCGGTCACCGAGATCGACGGTGACGCCGGCATCCTCCGCTACCGCGGCTACCCCATCGACCAGCTCGCCGAGAGCTCCACCTATCTCGAGGTGGCCTACCTGCTGATCCACGGCGAACTGCCGACCCAGGACGAATACGACCGCTGGGTGCACGACATCACGTACCACACGTTCATCCACGAGAACGTGCGCAAGCGGTTCCTCGAGGGCTTCCACTACGACGCCCACCCCATGGGGATGCTGGTCTCGGCGGTCGCCGCGCTCTCGACCTTCTACCTCGACGCCAAGGACATCCACGACCCCGACAACCGCCTGAGGCAGATCGTCCGGCTCATCGCCAAGATGCCGACGCTCGCCGCCGCCTGCCACCGATTCAGCGTCGGCATGCCCTTCGTGTACCCGGACAACTCGCTGGGCTTCTCCGCCAACTTCCTGTCGATGCTGTGGAAGGTGGCCGAGCCCCGCTACGACGCCAACACCGCGCTGGCACGGGCGCTCGACGTGCTGTTCATCTTGCACGCCGACCACGAGCAGAACTGCGGCACGACCGCCATGCGCACGATCGCGTCCGCCCACGCAGACCCCTACAGCTGCGTGGCCGGTGCGGCCGCCGCCCTCTACGGCCCCCGCCACGGCGGCGCCAACGAGGCCGTCATCGCCATGCTCAAGCAGATCGGGAGCATCGACGAGGTCGACGCGTACGTCCAGCGGGTCAAGCGGGGCGAGGTCAGGCTCCAAGGCTTCGGACACCGCGTGTACAAGAACTACGACCCGCGGGCGAAGATCATCAAGGACACGGCCGACGAGGTCTTCGCCATCACCGGTCGCAATCCCCTGCTGGACATCGCGCTCAAGCTCGAAGACGTCGCACTGAGCGACGAGTACTTCACGTCCCGCCGCCTCTACCCGAACGTCGACTTCTACTCGGGCCTGATCTACCAGGCCATGGGCTTCCCAGTGGAGATGTTCACGGTCCTCTTCGCCATCCCCCGGACGTCGGGGTGGCTCGCCCACTGGGTCGAACTGCTGGAGCAGGACCAGAAGATCGCCCGTCCCCGCCAGCTCTACGTCGGCGCACCCGAGCGGTCGTACGTGCCGATCGGGCAGCGCGGCTGACGCCCCGGCCGCCCCCGCCGCCGGTCACACCGATGCACGCGGTCACGATCGCCGACGGCGCCCTCGCCTGGCTCCCCCACCCGGATCCGGAGCCCGGCACGGGCGAGCTGCTGGTGCGGGTCCGGGCCGCCGGGGTGTGCCGCGGCGACCTGATGCAGCGGGACGGCCTCTATCCGCCGCCTCCTGGGACCGCCCCGCCGGAGCTCCCCGGGCTCGAGCTGGCCGGGGAGGTGGTGGCGTACGGGCCCGGTGTGCGCCGGTTCGGCGAGGGCGACCGCGTGATGGCGGTCGTCCCAGGAGCCGGCCAGGCGGAGCTGGCAGTGGTCCCCGGGCCGCTCGCGGTCCCGGTGCCGGAGGGCGTGAGCTGGGCCCAGGCCGGCGGCTTCCCCGAGAACTACACGACGGCCCACGACGCGCTGTTCACACAGTGCGGCCTCGCCATGGGCGAACGCGTCTGCATCCACGGCGCCGCCGGGGGTGTCGGCACCGCTGCGGTCGAGCTGGCGGTGGCGGCCGGGAGCACCGTAGTGGCGACGGTGCGCAACGAGGCGGTGCGCGACGGCGTCGCGGCGCTCGGTCCCGCGGTGGTCCCCCCGGAGGCGTTCGTGGACGCCGGACCGTTCGACGTGATCCTCGAGCTCGTGGGGGCGCCCAACATGCCCGCCAACCTCGAGGCCCTGGCGACCGGGGGCCGGATCGCGGTCATCGGCGTGGGTGCGGGGCTCGTCGCCGAGCTCAACCTGCTGGCGCTGATGGGCAATCGGGGGCGGATCCACGGCTCGACCCTGCGGCCCCGCCCGCTGGAGGACAAGGCCCAGGCCGCGCGGCGGATCGAGCGCCAGGTCCTGCCGCTGCTGGCGCGCGGTTCCGTCACGGTGCCGATCGCCGCGACGTTTCCGATGTCGGAGGCCGCCGCCGCGTACGAGCGGTTCGCTGCCGGCGGGAAGCTGGGTAAGATCGTGCTGGTCTCGGAGTAGCCAGCGGCTGTCGTCGCCGGCCGCCGCAGCTTCATGGCGGGTTGCCCGGCAGCGGCACGATCGTGGCGCTGGCCTGCACCGCGTCGCGGACCGTGAACCACACGGCGAGGTGGTCGTCTGCCTCCTCGACCAGCAGCTCCACCGCGTCCCCGGGCGCGATGCCCGGGCCGTACTCGATGACCGCCCGGTGGGGCCCGCCCAGGAGGTGGTGGGCGAAGGCGGTGCCCGGCTCCACCTGCTCCTCGATGGCCGCCCAGTAGGCGGCGTTGTTGACGTGGCCCAGCAGGTCGATGTCCACGGCCCGCAGTGGCCACGGTTCGGCCGCGGCGCCCACCGGCGGATCGCCGAGCCATAGCCGGCTCGAGACCCGGCGGCCGCCCGCAGCCTCGCCGTAGACGTCGTGGAACGCCGGCGGCAGCCGCACCGGGGCGCCGCTGGCCACGTCGATGTGGATCCACAGCGTCGCGACCTCGACCCTCCCGCCACGCTGGCCGACCATCGACAGCCGGCGCTCCGCCCAGCGCCCGCCCAGGCCGGCGCACCAGGTGGCGAGGTCGAGCCACTCCCGCCACCGCGGCGGCCGGTGGACGTCGATCACGGCACGCCGCACCACCCAGGTCGTACGCGGGTCATCGATGCCGGAGTCGGCCGTGTCGTCGTTGCCGATGTCCTGGAGGTAGCGGGCACAGGCGTCCAGGCGGAGGCGTCCCGTGGGATCCGCGTCGGACAGCCGCACCCGCCGCCCGGTGCGGAAGACCCGTCCGCCGTCCGGCGGGGACGCCAGCGATTCGTCGAGCATGGCGACAGAATGTCCCAGTTGATGCTCGGAACGCTCCCCTGGGTCCCCGCTCGCACCCGACCCGACCTGCTCGCTGCGCCGGTGGTCGCCGCCCTCGACCGTCTACCCGGCGACCCCGACACGGTGCTCGTCGCACCGATCGACCCCGAGCTGGCCGACACGGCGGCCTTCTGCGACGCCTACGGCGTAGCGCTGGACGTGTCGGCCAACTGCGTGGTGGTTGCCGGACGGCGGTCGGGCGAGACCCGGCTCGCCGGCGTCGTCGTGCTGGCGACCACGCGCGCCGACGTCAACAACCTCGTGCGCCGGCGCATCGATGCCCGCAAGGCGTCGTTCGCACCGATGGACCTGACGGTCGCCGAGACCGGCATGGAGTACGGCGGCATCACGCCGATCGGCCTGCCCCCCGACTGGCCGCTGCTGGTCGACCGGGCGGTCGTCACCACGCCCGAGGTGATCGTGGGCAGCGGCGTGCGCCGCTCCAAGCTCGCCCTGCCCGGCACCTGGCTGGCCGCGCTGCCGGGCGCCGAGGTCGTCGACGGCCTGGGCCTGTAGCCGGGGCTCCACCTCCGGAAATTGCGGCGATTGGGGCCGCCATGGGGGCCCCAACCGCCGCAAGTTCGGGTCAGTCGAGCCGCAGACGGAAGCCGCGGAGCCAGAAACCGGGGACCGGCTCCCAGTCGAGCGACACGTCGCGTGCGAAGCCCAGCCGCTCGTACAGGCGGTGGGCCGCGGTCATCCGGTCGGTCGAGTGGAGCACGATCTGGCCCTTGCCGGCGGCGCGGGCCAGGTCGACACAGGCCCTGCTGAGCGCCTCGCCGATCCCCCGCCCCTGCGCGTCCGGCGCCACGGCCAGCATGCGGATGCCCGCGCCGTCGGGCTCGCTGAACTCCGCCCACGCCGAGCCGGGCCCGCGCACGTAGGTGACGCCGCCGAGCACCTTGCCGGCATCGTCGACCGCAACGAGCACGTCGGCGTCCGCGACGCGGCCGGCCACGTCGCGCAGCTCGCCGGCGTAGCCGTCCTCCTCGACGACCGCAGGGTCGATGGCGGCGTATGCGGCCACGGTCAGCGCGCCGAGCACCTGGTGCTCCTGCGGTCGCACGGGCCGGATGTCCATCCCGCCGACGGTAGTGAGTACCGTCGCCGCGTAAAGGACTCGAGTGGATAGGAACGTCGTCTTGGCGCACCGTGGTCAGCGCTGCCGGAGGCCGAGCTGTGTGGCCTGGGCTCACGTTGCAAATCACGCACGGTTCTGTGCCCACCTGCGGCCCGATCCGCTCGGCCTGTAATGGACTTCGCCCTGTCCCCCGAGCTCCGGGCGCTGCGCGAGGAAGCCCTGAAGGTCGGGCGTGAGGCGTCCGAGCGGGCGGACGTGCCCGACGACAGCTGGATCATCGGACACGACCGCGCCTTTGCGCAGGAGCTCGGCGCCCGGGGCTGGCTGGGGATGACGTGGCCGGTCGAGCACGGGGGCGGCGGCCGCAGCGCGCTCGAGCGCTTCGTGGTGTTCGAGGCACTGATCAGCACGGGGGCGCCGGTCGCCGCGGCCTGGTTCGCCGATCGGCAGATGGGCCCGAGCCTGCTGCAGTTCGGCACCGATGAGCAGCGCGCCCGCTGGCTCCCGGGCATCATCGCGGGCACGTCCATGTGGTGTATCGGCATGAGCGAGCCCGACGCCGGCTCCAACGTGGCCGGCATCCGCACCCGCGCCGAGCGCGACGGCGACGAGTGGGTGGTCAACGGCCAGAAGATCTGGACCTCCGGCGCCGCCGACGCCGACTGGTGCTACCTCATCGCGCGCACGGACCCCGACGCCAAGCCCCACGAGGGCCTGTCCGAGCTCGTCGTGGACATGCGGTCGCCCGGGGTGTCGGTCCGCCCGATCGTGGACATGACCGGCAACCGGCACTTCTGCGAGGTCTACTTCGAGGGCGTGCGCGTGCCCCACGCCCACCTCGTGGGCGAGCGGAACGGCTCCTTCCGGCAGGTCATGCGGCAGATGGAGCATGAGCGTGGAGGCATCGACCGCCTCGTCTCCAACCGTCGCCTGTACGAGGACGTGCGGCCGTGGGCCGACGCCGCCGATCCGCTGGTGCGCCAGGAGATGGCCGCCATCGAGTCCGGCTACCGGATCGGCCGCATCCTGGTCCTGCGCGAGACGCTCGGCCAGACGCCCCGCCAGTTCTCGGCGGCCACCAAGACCTTCTGCACCGAGCTCGAGCAGCGCATCGCCGCCTTCTGCGGCCGGGTGCTCGGCCCCTGGGCCCTGCTCGGGGAGGCCGGCCCGAGTGGCCGTGGGAGCGGGGGGAACGTCCACGGCGACGGGGTGCAGGCCCTCGCCCGCCGCGTGAGCCGCAACCTGTGCTACGCACCCGCCTACACGATCATGGGCGGCACGAGCCAGATCCTGCGCAACATCCTGGGCGAGCGCACGCTGGGCCTCCCCCGCGAGCCCCGCTGAGCCCACGACCCGGGCTCGGGTCTCAGAGCCGCCTCACGGGCGGCAGCGGATCGCGCTCGATCGGCGCCACGCATAGCCGCACGTCCGCCACCGCCGGCCCGGAGGGCGCCACGATCACCGGGTTGAGCTCCAAGCCGACCACCTCGGGCGCCGCCTCGACCAGGACCCCCACCCGCAGGAGCACGTCCTCGACGCTTCGACGCGCGCCCTCGTCGAGCAGCCGGCCGAGCGACGACGACGCGATGAACCGGCGGGCGTCGAGGTCCGTCAGCGGGAGGACGTGCACGTCTGCAGCCGCCAGGTCGGTGGCGACCCCACCGGCCCCGAGGCTCACGACCGGCCCCACCAGCTCGCTCTCGGCCACGGTCACGGCGACGTCGATGCCGGGGTCGACCATGGGCTGGACCAGGACGGGCCACAGCGCGTCGCCGAGCGCCCGGCCCATCCGGTCCAGCGTCGCCCCGAGCTCGTCGTGGTCGTGGACATCGAGGGCGACGCCACCGGCCTCGGTCTTGGCGGACCGGCTCCGCGCCGCCGACTTGACGGCCACCGGGTAGCCCAGCTCGCCAGCCGCGGCCAGCGCGTGCCCCCGGTCGCGTGCCAGCCGCGACGGCACGATCGGCAGGCCGGCGGCCGTGAGCGCGTCGACCGCCACGTCGGTCGGCAACCAGCGGGCGCCGTCCTCCGCTCGGTCCGCTGACGGGTCCCCGGCGCCATCGTCGGCCCCGCCGTGCGCCAGGGCCGCCGCCACCCGCCCGCGTCCCGCGCCCGGATCGGCCCCCGGGGGCACGACGGCCTGGCCCTCGGCGGCCCGCCGCCAGCGGGCGTAGCGGGTCACCAGCCCCAACGCGTAGGCGGCGGCATCCGGGAAGTCGAACACCGGCACGTCGGGTGCCGACCGCGGCGAGATCGACCTCGGATGTGGACCGAACAGGCACGCCAGCAGCGTCTTGTCGGGGCACGCCGCCCGCGCCGAGGCAACCGCGCGCACCAGGTCGGACGTCGGCTGGCGGGGTGCCGGCGCGCACACGACGAGCACGCTGTCCACCCCTGCGTCGGCGAGCAGCGCCCGCAGCGCCCGCTCCAGGTCGTCGGCTCCGGCCTCGAAGCCCAGGTCGACGGTGCTGGCCCGGACCCGCGTCGCCGCCCGGGACCCGGGGTGGCCGGTGCCCAGCTGGTGGCGGACGGCAGCCCCCAGCTCTGCCAGCACCAGCCCGGCGTCGACGCAGGCGTCGGCCGCCAGGGCCAGGGACCCACCGCCGTTGCCCACGAGCGCCACCCGGTCGCCCTCGGGCAGCGGCTGGCACGCCAGCACCCGGGCGACGTCCAGCAACTGCGACAGCGTGTCCACCCGCACCACGCCGGTCTGCTCGAGCAGCGCCTCGACCGCAGCCGGCTGGGGGTCGCCCCCATCGGTCGGATAGGCACGCGCTGCGCCCCGGCTCTTGACCGCCACGATCGGCTTGGTGCGGCCCAGCTCGCGGGCGATGCGGCTGAACTTGCGGGCGTTGCCGAACGACTCGAGGTACAGCAGCACGAGCTCCGTACGCGGGTCGTCGGCCCAGTACTGCAGCATGTCGTTGGCCGACACGTCGGCCCGGTTCCCGATGGCGGCGAACGACGAGACGCCCAGCCCGGCGTCGCCGATCCGATCGAGGACGAACCCGCCGACGGTGCCCGACTCCGTCAGCAGCGCGACGGGGCCAGGCCTGGTGTCGGGCGTGGCGAACGTGGCGTGGAGCCGCACCGCCGGATCCGTGTTGATGACCCCCAGGCAGTTGGGGCCGAGGAGCCGGGTGCCGAACCGCCGTGCCGCGCGCAGTGCGGCCGCCGACAGTGCCGCGCCCGCCGGTCCCACCTCGGCGAACCCCGCGGAGATCACGATCACGGCCGGGACACCCTTGCGGCCACATTCCTCCACCACCACGGGCACCTGGCCTGCAGGCACGACCACGACCGCGAGGTCCATGGGTCCGTCGACGTCGCCGACGTTGGGGACGGCCCTGACCCCGGCGACCTGGTCGGCGGCCGGGTTGACCGCGTACACCGGCCCGGCGAACCCATGCGCCACCACGTTGCGCAGCACGGCGTGCCCGACCCCGCCCGGGTCGCGCCCGGCGCCGATGACCGCCACCGATCGGGGTGCCAGCAGCCGTCGCACCGCCTCGGCCTCCGCCCGCTGGGCCCGGCCCAGGATGGCCGCCTCGGCCTCGGGCGTGGGGCGCAGGTCCAGCCGGACCTCGATCACCCCGTCCGCGAAGCGGCTGGCGGCCGTGAAGCCGGCGTTGCGGAACACCGCGACCATGCGACCGTTCGAGGGCAGCACCGTGGCCGTGAAGGCGGTGATGCCCGTGCGGCGGGCGGCCTCGGCGAGGTACTCGAGGAGGACGGTGGCGAGGCCCCGCCGCTGGTGGCGGTCGTCCACGAAGAACGCCAACTCGGCCTCCGACCGGGTCGGCAGGCGGTCGTACCGGGCAACGCCAACCAGCGCGTCGTCGAGCAGCGCGACGAACGCCATGCGGTCGACGTAGTCGATGTGGGTCAGCCGCTCGACCTCCGGCTCGGGCAGGTGGGGGCGGGGCGTGAAGTAACGGAAGTAGATGCTCTCGGGTGACTGGCGCCCGTGGAAGTCGACGATCCGGGCGCCGTCGTCCGGCCGGATTGGCCGGATGTGCGCAGTGCCGCCGTCCGCGAGCACCACGTCGGCCTCCCATGCGGCCGGGTAGCCGGGCGGAGCCGGACCGCTGGCGGCGGCGATGGTCGTCGGCTCGTCCACTGCGGTGAGGCTACGGGGAGGCACGTCCGACCGGGGTGCTGGTCAGTTGTCACGTCCGCCGCGGTAGCGTCGGCCCTTGCGTCGATGGCGGGCGGAATCGACGGGAGGCCCACTCGTGCAGCCTTGGGATTGGATCTGGTCACGATCCCGCGGCCTCGCGGCGACGACGGTGGCGCTGCTGGTCGTCGCCACCGGGGCGTGTGCGCAGGAGGCCGACGAGAACCCGCTGGCCGACGATCCCACCGGGGATTCGGGGCGATCCGGCGATGCCGGCGGGTCCGACGATGCCGACGCCGGCGGTTCCCGCCCGGCCCCGGCCGACGACCTCGACGCGCTGGTCAACGGCGCCATCTCCGACGTCGAGGCCTACTGGACCGAGACCTATCCCCGGGTCTACGACCGCCCCTTCGAACCACTCGCGGGTGGGTACCACCCCTACGGTCCCGACACCGAGCTGCCCCGCTGCGGGCCCACGCCGATCAGCTACGCGGACATCCGGGGCAACGCCTTCTACTGCCCCTCCGACGACCTGATCGCGTGGGACCAGGTGAATCTGATCCCTCAGATCAACGTGACCTACGGTGCCTTCACCGTGGGCATCGTGTTCGCCCACGAGTTCGCGCACGCCATCCAGGACCGGGCCGGCGTCCGGGGTCGCACGATCGACCTCGAGCTCCAGGCCGACTGCTACGCAGGCGCGTGGACCGCGCATGTGGCCGACGGCGGCAGCGACACGTTCGAGGTCACCGACCGCGAGCTCGACTCCAGCGTCGCCGGCATGGTGGCGATACGCGACCAACCCGGCACCAGCGAGGACAACCCTGGGGCGCACGGCAGTGGCTTCGACAGAATCGGCGCCTTCCAGGAGGGATTCGAGAGCGGCCCGGAGCACTGCGCCGCCTACGAGGGCACGCCGCGCCGGACGTTCGACATCCCGTTCAGCCCTGCGGAGCTGGAGTCCCCCGACCCCGGCAACCTCGCGCCGGAAGACGTGCCGACGGCGCCGTGCCCGCAGGACCTCGACGACGTGGTGCTGTCGGGTCAGTTCGACCCCGAGTCGGTGGACGTCAGGGGCTGCGGTCTGGCGTCGCTGCTCGAGGCCGATCTCAACGTCTTCTATGCCGCCCTCTTCGACCGGCTCGGCGCGGACTGGGAACCGATCGACGACCTCGTGCTGGCCGACCCGGCCGCCGATGAGGTCATCTGTGGCGGCGACACGCTGGCCGGTGACGAGCTGCAGTTCAGCGCCGTCTTCTGCGAGGACGAGAACGTGGTCGTGGTCGACGGCAGCCGCCTGGTCACCGAGCTCTACCGGATCGGCGACTTCGCGTTCGGGGCCGAGGTCGCCCGCCTGTGGGCGATCGCCGCCCAGGCCCGGCTCGGCCTCGACGTCGAGGACAAGGTGCAGAGCCTGCAGGCCGACTGCATGACCGGCCTGTACGCCCGGTCGATCGCTCCCGAGGTACCCGCCGGCGAGCCCGACTCGGTCCTCGTCACGATCTCACCTGGCGACCTCGACGAGGGGATCCAGGGGTTCATCGCCTACGGCGACGCCCTCGTCGACGACACGGGTACTGCGTTCGAACGCACCGACGCACTCCGCACCGGCGTGGTCGAGGGGCTCCAGGGCTGCGAGCGTGACTACGGCGACTTGAACTGAGCGGGCGCGTCGGGCCCCGTCGCGCTGCGCGCCCGAGCACGCCGTGACTCCCGCACGGCCAGGACTGCGATCCCCCCGACGCCGATCACGATGAGCGCGAACACGAGGCCTTGGAGCGCACCGCCACGATCGCCGGTATCGGTGGGGGGTCGACCCGAATTGGGCCGGGGGATGATGTCCTGCTCCGGCAGCGGTGCATCGTCGGTGGACGGGTCCCCGTCGGGGTCGTCCTGAGGCTGCTGGCCGACCCCATGCACGGAGCCGACGCCGGCCACGACCGCCCCCGCCGAGGCGGGCAAGGCCAGGACCACCACGGCGGACACCATCAGGGCCGCGACGCAGGCGAGGGCGCGCCGGTGCACGGGCCCATGGTCCGGCCGTGGGCCGTAACGGGTCAAACTGGGCGTGCAGTCTGGTTGCGGTTGCTTTCTCGGCGGCTGTGCCGCCGAGAGGTCAAACGCCGCGTTGTTTCCGCTCTTGGCGCCTTCGGCGCCGGGCCGCTGGGCCACGGCTGCGCCGATCGGCGCAGCCTCAACCCGGCGGCTGGTAGTCCGCAGGCAGCACGATCGACTTGGTCTCCAGGTACGCCGTCAGGCCTTCGGGGCCCAGCTCACGGCCGACCCCCGACGCCTTGAACCCGCCGAAGGGGTTGCGCAGGTCGAGGGTGCCGAACTGGTTGATCCCGTAGGTGCCAGTGCGCACCCGGCGGGCCACGTCGATGCCGCGCTCGACGTCCTGGGTCCACACCGAACCGGACAGCCCGTAGTCGCTGTCGTTGGCGATGCGTACGGCGTCGGCCTCGTCGTCGTAGCGCAGGACCGCGAGAACCGGCCCGAAGATCTCCTCCTGGGCGATCGTCATCTGGTTGTCGACGTCCACGAACAGCGTCGGCTCGACGAACCAGCCGCGATCGAGGCCCGCCGGCCTCCCGCCGCCCACGGCGAGCTTGGCACCGTCGCTGCGGCCCTTGTCGATGTACCCCAGCACTCTGTCGCGCTGGCGCTCGGCCACCAGCGGGCCCACCGCGACGGAGGGGTCGTTGGGATCGCCCACCGTCGTGGCCTTGACCGCGTCGGCCACGGCGTCGACAACCTCGTCGTAGCGGGCACGCGGCGCGAGGATTCGGGTCTGGGCCACACAGGCCTCGCCGTTGTTCATCAGGGCGTTGCCCATCAGCAGCGGCATGGTGCTGGCCAGGTCGGCATCCTCGAGCACGATGGCGGCCGACTTGCCTCCCAGTTCGAGCGTGCAGCGCTTGAGCATTTCCCCGCACACGGCGCCCACCTTGCGGCCCGCGGCCGTCGAGCCCGTGAATCCGACCTTGTCGACGCCCGGGTGTCGGACGATGTACTCGCCGATCTCGCGCCCGGAGGGGAGGATCGACACCATGCCCTTGGGCAGCTCGATCTCGTCGAGCACCTCGCCCAGCAGGTAGGCGTCGAGCGGCGTCTCGGGCGATGGCTTGAGGATCATGGGCGACCCTGCGACGAGGGCGGCGCCGAGCTTGAGGGCGACGATGAACAGCGGCACGTTCCAGGGGATGATCCCCGCGGACACGCCCACGGGCTCCTTGCGCACGAGCACCGGCCCCAGTGCGCCCGGGCGCATCTCCTCGAACGGAAACGTCCGCGCCAGCTCGACCCAGCCGTCGAAGACCATCGTCGACGAGAGCACCTGCCCCATCAGCGCCCAGCTCGACGGCGAGCCCATCTCCCTGGTGATGGTCTCTGCGAACTCGGGGGCGCGGGCCTGGATCGCCTGCGACAGCCTGGTGAGGTACTCGGCCCGTTCGGCCGGCGACAGCTGCGGGAAGGGGCCGGCCAGCGCGGCCTTGGCAGCCTCCACGGCCCGGTCGACGTCGCCCTCGGACGCCTCGGGCACCCGGGCGATCACCTCTTCGGTGGTCGGGCTGATCACGTCGATGGTGGCGGTCGACGCCGGTGCCATCCACTCGCCGCCGATGTACAGCGTGTCCTTGGTCTCCATGAGACTCCTCTTCCTCGCAGCCGGCGACCCGGCGACCTGAAACCGCGTCAGCCATCGTGCCATGCCGGCGGCGCCGACCGGATGGCGGGATGTGGCCGGCGAACCAGGCCCCCCGACCTGCTCGAAACGCCGCCACGGCGCCGGCGCGGATGTGCGACGCTTCGACGAGGACATCGACCGGAGCGCAAATGACGACGATCGCCGATCACGAGCCGCTCGCCGTCGCCGTGACGGACGCGATCCACGCGGGCGACGTCGAGGCTCTGGCGCGGCTGCTCGACGAGCACCCGGGCCTCGCGACCACGAGGATCACCCGCAGTGGCTGCGACGACGAACGGGGCCCCGATGCCGGCCGCACGTTGCTCCACGTCGCCACCGACTGGCCCGGGAACTTCCCGAACGGGCCCCGGACGGTGGACGTGCTCGTCGCTGCGGGCGCCGAGGTCAACGCCCCGTACCGCGGGCCCGACAGCGCCGAGACCCCGCTCCACTGGGCTGCCAGCAGCAATGACATCGCGGTCCTCGACGCACTACTGGATTCGGGCGCGGACATCGAGGCGCCCGGGGCGGTCATCGGTGGCGGACCCCCGCTGGCCGACGCCACGGCGTTCGGGCAGTGGAAAGCGGCGCGGCGGTTGGTCGAGCGCGGCGCCGCCACGACGCTCTGGCACGCCGCCGCCCTGGGGCTCATTGATCGGATCCGGGCCCACGTCGCCGGTGAGCCGGGCCCGACCAACGACGAGGTCACGCAGGCGTTCTGGGCCGCCTGCCACGGCGCCCAGCGCGGGGCCGCCGAGTACCTGCTCGGTCGCGGTGCCGACCTCAACTGGGTCGCGACGTGGGACGGGCTCACGCCCCTCGATGCTGCCCGCCGCAGCGAGCAGGACGGGCTGGACCCGACAGAGCTGGTCGCCTGGCTGCTGGCACGGGGGGCCAAGTCGGCCGCGGAGCTGGGCTGAGAACAGTCCGGCGGCTGTCGCTACCGCTCGACGAACGCCTGGTAGGCGTCGAGCACGTCGGGGTTGGCGAGGCTTCCCCGGCTTGCGGCCCGCTCGGGATCCGCGCCTTGCAGGATGCGCTTCACGGGCACCTCGAGCTTCTTGCCCGAGAGCGTGCGGGGCACACCCGGTACGGCGTGGATCTCGTCGGGCACGTGCCGCGGCGACAGCTCGGCGCGCAGCGCCTTGGCGATGCGGTCGCGGAGCTCGTCGTCGAGCGCGGCGCCGGCAGCGGGGGTGACGAACAGCACCAGCCGGCCCGGTCCGCCGTCGTCGTCCTCGAGGTGGACCACCAGGCTGTCGGCCACCTCGGGCAGGCCCTCGACCACCGCGTACAGCTCGGCGGTCCCCATGCGCACGCCGCCGCGGTTGAGGGTCGCATCGGATCGCCCCGTGATGACGCAGGCACCGTCGTCGTACACGGTGATCCAGTCGCCGTGCGTCCACACGCCGGGATGGGCCTCGAAGTAGGCGGCCCGGTACCGCGAGCCGTCGTCGTCGCCCCAGAACGCCACCGGCATCGACGGCATGGGTTGCGTGATCACCAGCTCGCCCTGCTCCCCGACCACCGGGCGCCCACCGACGTAGGCCTCGACCCGGGCGCCCAGGTAGCGGCAGGAGATCTCGCCTGCGCGCACGGGAACCAGCGGGCAGCCACCGACGAACGCCGTGCACATGTCGGTGCCGCCGCTCACCGACGACAGCAGCAGGTCGGCCATACCCGCTCCCGCGGCCCGAGCGGCCGTGGAAGCGCGAGACATGTCTCGGGCCGGTGCGACGGCCTCGTAGACCCACTCGAACCCCTCGGCGGGCAGGGGCGCGCCGGTCGACCCGATCGACCGCAGGGCGGCGAGGTCGGCGATCTCCGCCGGGACGACGCCGGCCTTGCGGCAGGCCAGCAGGAACGGCGCCGACGTGCCGAAGAACGTGACCTCGTCGTCGCCGGCCATGCGCCACAGGGCGCCCAGGTCGGGGTGGCCGGGGTCGCCGTCGAACAGCACCAGCGTGGCCCCCACCAGCAGTCCGGAGACGAGGTAGTTCCACATCATCCAGCCCGTGGTCGAGAACCAGAAGAAGCGGTCGCCGGGGCCGAGGTCGTTGTGGAGCGCCAGGACCTTGTGGTGCTCGACCAGGATGCCGCCGTGGCCGTGCACGATCGGCTTCGGCAGCCCGGTCGTGCCGGACGAGAACAGGACGTAGAGGGGGTGTCCGAACGGTACCGGATCGAACGCCAGTTCCCCTGGTTCGGCCAGCAGCTCCGACCACGTCAGCGAGCCCGGGAGCCGCGAGGCGGGATCCAGGTACCCGACGGTGACCACGTGGCGCAGCGACGGCAACTGCGCCCGCACGTCGGCCACCTCGGCGGCTCGGTCGACGCGCTTGGCGCCGTAGCGATAGCCGTCGACCGCCAGGAGCACGGCCGGCTCGATCTGGCGGAGTCGGTCGACCACGCTGCGGGTGCCGAACTCGGGGGCGCACGACGACCAGATCGCCCCCAGGCTGGCCGTGGCCAGCAGGGCGACCACCGCCTCGGGGATGTTGGGCAGGTACGCCGCGACCCGGTCGCCCCGGCGGACACCCAGGCGCTCCAGCCCCGCACGGCACCGGGACACGTGGTCGCGCAGCTCGGCGATGCTCAGCTCGACCGGGTCGCGTGACTGCGAGCGGGCCACGATGGCCGGTCCCGCCGGCTCGCTGCGCAGCGCGTGCGCCGCGTAGTTGACCATCGCCCCGGGGAACCACTCCGCCCCCGGCATGTCTGCCCGGGCGAGGGCTCGATCGACTGGGGTGGCCGACTGCAGCTGGAAGTGCTGCCAGATCGTGCGCCAGAAGCCGTCCACGTCGTCGACGGACCAGCGCCACAGGCTGTCGTAGTCGGGAAACGACCGGCCCCGATAGCCCTCGAGCCACGCCAGGTAGCGGCCGATCCGGGTGTGCTGGCGCACGTCGCCGGGCGGCTCCCACAGCACCCTGCCCCTGGATCGCACGGCCACGGACGCCAAGGTAGCGGGGCGGGCCCCCGCCATCGGGGAGTGTGGACGGCGCTCAGGCGGGCGCCGGGACCACCTCCACGACGCCGTGCATGCCGTACTCGTAGTGCCCGGGCAGGTGGCAAGCGAACTCGAACCTGCCGGGCTGGTCGAACCGCAGCGTCGTCACCCCCATCCGGTTGGGACCCACCGACACCTCCCCCGGTATCGACGGGTGATGGGCCTCGGTGCCGTGGGCGTGGCGGGCGTGGACCGCGGGACCGCCGACGATCAGCTCGTGGTTGATGGGGTCGTTGTTGTCGACGACGAACCTCAGCCGCGTCCCCTCGACCACCCGGATCTCGGTCGGCGCGAACAACGAGTGCTCGACGTGGAGCTCCACGGTCACGTCTCCGGGACCGAGCGCCGGGGGCCGCGGGCCCTCGCTCCCGCCCGCCGCGACCGCGAACCCGGCGCCGGCCACGCCGGCGGCGATGGCTGCGCTCGCCACC
>JBKOUY010000237.1:0-6498 GCA_046723645.1 Actinomycetota bacterium
GTGGACGCCCCCGCCGTGGAGGCGTATCGGGCGCGGGGCGTCGATCGCCTCGTGGTGCTCTGCCTCGCCTTCGACGTCGACGGACTGCGCACCCAGCTCGACGGCCTCGTGGCCACCGTCCTCGAGCCGGCCCTCGCCTGACCGGGTCCCCGCGGCACGCCGTTGGCGGCGGTCAGGTGACGACGACCGCGGTGACCATGCCGAACATGCCGGTGTCACGCTCGACGTGATTGAAGATGTGGCAGTGCCAGACCCAGGTGCCGGGCTTGTCGAGGTGGACCAGGACGGAGTAGCGCTCCCCCGGCGCCACGTTGACCGTGTCGGCGACGTACGGGTCATCGAGCGGGAAGCCGTCCTTGGCCACCACGACCTGGTCGAACTGGTGGAGGTGCATGGGATGGGTCTGGCCGCCCTCGTTGAAGTAGTGGACCAGGATCCAGTCCCCGCGCTTCGCCGCGATCGGCGCGGTGGCCGGGAAGCTCTTGCCGTTGAGCGAGTACCCGATCACGCCGCTGTCATTGAGCACGAGGGGCATCTCCTGGGCGACCCTGACGCCGGCGGGGATCGCGTGGCCGCTCACCGTCCGACCCGCGGGGAGCGCCACCTCGCCGACGAAGATGGTGCCCAGCATGCCGTTGGGCACCTGGAGCTGGCCGTGGTGGTGGGCGTGGTACATGGCCACGGCGGGCTCGTCGGCGACGAACTCGTACGTGAACGACTCCCCCGGCCCGACCAGCGGCTGGGTGATGGGGGCGACGCCGTCCATGGCGTTGTCCACGTTGATGCCGTGCAGGTGCAGGTCGGTGCCCATCGGGAGCTCGTTGTGCAGCACGATGCGCACCCGGTCGCCGACGTTGACCCGGATCTGCGGCCCGGGCACGGTGCCGTTGTAGGTCCACGCGTCGACCTTGGTGCCGGGCTCCACCTCCCACGGGGTGACCTCAGCCGTGAGCTCGAACTCCTTGATGCCGCCGGCGCGGACCGTCGGTTCGAGGATCTGATTGCCGGCGCCCTCGGTCTCCGCCGGGTAGTCGGCGATCGTGGCGTCCATGGCCTCGGACATCCTCCGGTAGTCCTCGGCCCCCATCTGGTGCCCCGCGTGCGCGCCGCCCGCGGCCTCCGGCGCTCCGGACGTGGACAGCCCGGACGCGGCGCCCGCCTGGCCGCCGTCCGAGATCGTGAGCGTGCCCTTCATCCCGGCATCGGCGTGGCCCGGAATCGCACAGATCACCTCGTACTCACCGGGCTCGAGCGAGGACAGGTCGAGCGTCTCGCTCTCGCCGGCAGCCAGGTCGGAGCTGGCGATGTCGGTGCCGCTCACCGTGAGGTTGTGGGCGGCCGTACCCGAGTTCGTCACCTCCAGCGATCCGCCGGCCGGCACGGTCAACGCGGCCGGCGTCAGCGCGAACTCGGTCAGCTCCACGCTGGCCGTCCCGCCATTGGCGCCCGGCGTCGCCTTCGATCCGCCATCGTCGTCGCCGACGAACACGACGGCCACTGACGCGAGGACCAGCGCCAGCACCGCGATCACCACCCCGAAGGCGGCGGCGCCGACCGTCCTGTCGGTGGGCGGCGGCGCGCCGCCCTCGGGCACGGGCGACGGGCCGCGGTCGGGTGAAGGGGGCAACGTGGTCTGCACAAAGGCTCCGTTCCGGCGAAGCGCCTGACTCGACTGCCGCTTAGGATGCGGCGGCGGGCCATGCCGCTAGCAGGGGCCAACGGCTCGCGGCTTCGGGACCTTGGTCCCTTGCGCCCTCGCGACCCGGCCTCAGGGGTCGTCGCCGTCGTGGGCGTGATCGAGGTCGTCCGTCGGCGGACCGGCAGCGGCGCCCCGCCGGCTCATGACCGCACGCCCGACGACTGGCGCTCGAGCCGTTCGCCGGCGCGGCGGAGCCGGCGGGCGCCGGCGGCGGCAGGCACCACCAGCGTCGGCCGGCGCGCCCGGTCCGCCACGGTCCGCGCCACGCTGCCCAGCAGCAGCTCGGCGGGTCCCCCGCGGCCGCGGGTGCCCACGACGACGAGGTCGGCGTTCACGTCGTCGGCCACCTCGAGGAGGGTCCGGGCCGGGTCGCCGGAGCGCACGATGACCTGCACGCCGACGCCACGTGCCCGGACGTCCCTGACCTCGTCCTCGACCAGCGCCAGGGTCGATGCCGGGGACCGCTCCCCTCCGCTGCCGACGTCCCTCGTCGGGTCGGCAAGCGGGAACGGCGTCACGAACTCCACGACCTCCAGGACGCTCAGCGATCCGCCCAGCGCCACGGCCACGTCGGCCGCCAGCTCGAGGGCCGCCCGCGATGCCTCCGAGCGGTCGACCCCCACGAGCAGGTGGCGGAGCCGCAGCCCGTCGGCCGGGGCCGCGCCGGGGCGGCGGGTGGGCACGACCAGCACCGGCACTCGCGCCGCCTGCAGCACCTGCAGGCTCGTGGAACCGAGGGCTAGCTCCTGCCGGTTCCCGACGCCCCGGCTCCCGACGACGAGCAGGTCGGCATGCTCACGCTCGGAAGCGCCGAGCAGCACGTCGACGGGATCGCCGTCATGCACCTCGACGCGGGGGGCGGCCGGCGAACCGGCAAACGGGGCGCACCACGTCTGCTCGACGAGGGCGGAGAGTGTCCTCCGCCACGACCGGGCCGACGCGTCGGGATCGAGCCACCTGTCCAGCAGCCCGAGGGCGTGAATCGCCACGACCTCCGCGCCGAAGGCCTCGCCGATGGCCATGGCCCACCGCAGTGCCTCCTGCGAGGTTGCGGATCCGTCGACGCCAACCACGATCCGGGTTCCTTCCATGCCCCCAGCGTCGCCACGCGGGTGCGGTGGCGCCAGGGGCGAAGGTCCCAGTCGTCCGCCCCGGGCCGGCGCCCCATGTGTCCGCCCCGGCGACCGACGGCCGCCGGGGTCATCCGGCTCAGCCGCGTGCGATGGGGACCTTGGTCACCTGCGGCTTCTGCTCGTCCGTGGCGATGGGCGCGCGGATCTCGAGGATGCCGTCCTTGTAGCTCGCGGTGATGTCGCCGTCCTTGACCCCCTCCGGCAGGGGGATGTTGCGGACGAACGACCCGTACCGGAACTCCGACCGGTAGACGTCCTTGTCCTTCTTCTCGGTCTTCTCCTCCCGCTGCGCGCGGATGTGGAGCACACCGTCGGCAACCGACAGCTCGACGTCCTTGTCGGGATCGATGTCGGGCAGCTCCGCGCGGACCACCAGCGTGCCGTTGTCGACGTACTCCTCGACCCGCAACCAGCCGGTCTGGGGATCCAGATCGGCCATCCGGCGGAACACGTCTGGGACCTCGAATCGGAACCACTCGGGGAAGTCGAAGCGCTCCCGGCGCATCAATGCCATGGCAACCTCCTTCGAATGGGCGGGCAGCATGCCGCCTCGTTGTCCAACCCCAGTCTGCGGGCTCGGCTTTCCATCAGCACCGTCAGCGCACCGGTTTTGCCGGGCCGATCCGGCGGCCGGTGACACGATCGGGGATCAGCCGCATCCAGTGCATCTTGTCGCCCCCGGTCCAGGGCTCGATCGGCAGCCCGCGCACACGATCGAAGACGGCGGCGTCGTACTGGGTCACTTCCTCGAGCCTGCCGCTGGCGACCACGCTCCAGCCCGCGCGGCGGTCGTAGTCGAAGCTGTCGACCTCGAAGCTCGCGCGGGCCCGGGGACCGTGGGCGAGCTTGGTTCCCGGGTCGGTACGGAACACGATCGTGTCGCCGTCGAGCGCGTAGTTCACCGGGAAGATGGTGGGGGTGGTGCCGGCGATCACCACGAGGCGGCCGACCTCGTCGCCCGCCAGCAGTCTCAGGCATTGGTCGCGATCGAGCGCGGACACATCCATGACCGGATCATCCGTTGCACCGCCCTCCGCCGGCAGGGCCGAAGGTCCCTATTGGCCGCCTTGCCGCTCCCGCCGGCGGCCGGGGTCGACTCGTCAGACCTCGACGAACTGGTAGTCGAGCCGGATCCTTCCGTCGTCGCCGAGCGCGAGCACGTTGAGGCCGCCGCCGGCCTTCTCGCCACCGGCCCGGGACACCATCGACCAGGTGAGGCTGACGACGTTGCCCAGCAGGCGGGAGGCGTCGCCGCCGAACTCGAAGACGTACTCGCCCGGTGCGATGAACATCTCGTATGCCCGGCTCACCCTCGCTTCGATGGCGTCGTAGCCGTGGACCTCGAGCGTTGGATGGGGGAACGCGAGCCGATCGGCGGCATCGCGCATCTCCACGGGAGGATCGACGAGCACCTGGGCGCCGTCGGGGGCCCACAGCTCGTGGATCATGCGGCGGCGAGTGGCCGAATCGGGTTCGTTCCAGAGCGCGATGTAGCGGTCGACGAACTCCTGGGGGTCCTTCATGGCGGTTCCGTGGTCGGGATTCATGGTCATGCTGCGAGTGTGCCGACGCCTGTGACCAACGGCGATTCCCCGTAGGGAATATCTCCGCTCGCGTCCGTGGGCTATCACTACCAGCGTGTCCGCGGCTGTCGAGACCGATCGATTCGCGCACGAGCTTCGCCGCTGGCGGAAGCTGCGGCGGTCGAGCCAGCTGGACCTGGCCTCGCGCGCGGGGACGACTCAGCGACACATGAGCTTCCTGGAGCGGGGTCGCTCGCGGCCCGGACGGGCGATGGTGGTGCGGCTGGCCGAGTCGCTCGGCCTGTCGCTGCGCGAGCGCAACGCCTTCCTGGTCTCGGCGGGCTACGCGCCGGTCTTTCCCGAGTCGAGCCTCGATGCCCCCGCGCTCCGCCCGGTTCGCCGGGCGATCGAGGGCATCCTCGAAGGTCACATGCCTTACCCGGCCGTCGTCGCGCGGCCCTACGGCGAGATCGTGGGCGCCAACGCCGCCCTGACCGTGCTCACCGAGGGCGCGGCACCCGAACTGCTGGAACCGCCGGTGAACGTGCTGCGGCTGGCGGTGCACCCCGATGGCATGGGGCGACGCGTTCAGAACCTGCCCGAATGGGGCCGCCACATCGTCGAGAACCTGCGGAACCTGGCACAGCGCAGCCCCGACCCGCGCCTCGACGAGTTCTTGGGCGAGCTCGAGGGCTACCTCCCCGCCCTGGTCCCGGGGCCCGAGCACCTCGGATTCGCGGTGCCCCTCCGCCTGGCCAGTGACGAGGGCGAGCTGTGCCTCATAACCACTCTCACGTCGTTTGCGACGGCGGTGGACGTCACCGTGTCCGAGCTGCACCTCGAGGCGTTCCTACCCGCCGACGACGCCACCGCCGACATCCTCCGCCGTCGGGCGGGCCGAGGGATCGCCCCTCGCTGACCCGGCGACTGCGGCCGTCAGCGGCGCGGCGCCAGCTGGAGGTGTGCCGCCAAAGCCTCCAGGGCGTCGACCTGGCGGTCGGGCTCGTAGCCGACGATGTTGAGGTCCCAGACGAACTCGTCGATGCCGATCTCGCGCGCCCGCTCCAGGTCGTCGAGGACATGGGGCTCGGTCCAGGTGATCGCCCGGTAGGGGGTGGGCGTCAGTGCTCCGGGCCGATCACCCGATATCCCGAGCAGAGGACCCTCAGCCAGTTGATGCGGCCGTTCGCGACCCCGAAGTAGGCCTGCTGCTCGACCAGGTGGACCCCGTCGGCATTGCTGACGCGGAGCAGGTAGGAGACCCGGTCGCGATCGACGACCGAGCCCAGCTGCACGTTCTCGAGCGCGTCGATGTGATCGTCGGACTCGAACCAGGCGCCGAGGATGATGTCGTGCACCAGCGCTGTCGCCGACGTCGCCTCCCAGAACCGGCCAGGGGTCAAACCGCGGAAGTCGACCTCGGGGTCGAGGACGGCGAGGAGCCCCTGCGTGTCCTTCGTGGCGAGGGCGTGCGCAAACCGCTCGCCGATCCCGTCGTGCATCTTCGAGCCCCCTGATCCGTCGGTGCCGCCGGCACGGCGCCGTCCATGGTGTCCGCTCGGAGCCGGTCCCGCCCGAGCGCCTACGAGTGACGCGGCCGTGCGGGACCGGGCACCACGGGCAGCTCGGAGAGCCCCCGCAAAACCAGGCCGTCGCCGTGGTCCCAGTGCAGCTCGTCGAGGGGGACGGCGAGGCGGAGCCCGGGGAACCGGCGCAGCAGCGACGCCAGCGCCAACTGTCCCTCCATGCGGGCCAGCGCGGCGCCGAGGCAGTGGTGGATGCCGTGCCCGAACGCGAGGTGGCGCATCTCGGCGCGACCGATGTCGAGCACCTCGGGGCGCTCGTAGCGGTCGCCGTCCCGGTTGGCGGCCGCGAGGCAGACGATGACCTGGGCGCCGGCCGGGATGGTCACGTCGCCGACCGCCACGGGCTCGACGGCATAGCGGAACGTCGCGTGGGGGACCGGGGCGTCGTAGCGGAGGCACTCCTCCACGGCGGCGGTAATCCTGCCGGGGTCCGCCCGCAGCTGGGCCAGCTGCTCCGGGTTCCGGAACAGCGCCACGACGCTGTTGCCGATGAGGCTCGCCGTCGTGTCGTGTCCCGCCACGATCAGCTGGAAGATCGTCGAGAGCAGCTCCTGGTT
>JBKOUY010000125.1:0-4056 GCA_046723645.1 Actinomycetota bacterium
TTGATCTTGAGCAACGCCCGCCAGGCGAAGCTGAGCGAGGCCGAGAGGGCACCGGGCCGGTGGGGCCGGGCGTGCGTGTGCAGCGCGGACCGGAGCGCCCCCACCTCCAGGAGGTCGGACTGCATCTCGGTGGCGGTCATGCTGCATCCTCCGTGGGGGTGTTGTCCTCGGCCGGGTGGCCGGTGAGGGCGAGGAAGACCTCGTCGAGGCTGGGCTGGCCGAGCGAGAACTCCGCCAGGGGCACGCAGCACCGGGCAAGTTCGGCGAGGGCGGCGGCCGCCAGCTCGGGGTCGGTCACCCGGGCGGAGAGCGCGGACGGATCGGACTCGAGCTGGAACGGCGTGCCCAGCGCCGCCGTGAGGATGCGGCCGGCCTCGGACCGCTGCGCGGGGTCGAGCACGCGCACGTGCAGGCTGCCGGAGCCGACCAGGGCCTTGAGCTCGCCGCTGGTCCCCTCGGCGATGACCCGGCCGTGGTCGATGATGGCGATCCGGTCGGCCAGCTGGTCGGCCTCGTCGAGGTACTGCGTGGTGAGCAGCACCGTCGCGCCCTCGGCCACGAGGACGCGCACGATCTCCCACACCTGGTTGCGGCTGCGGGGGTCGAGGCCGGTGGTCGGCTCGTCGAGGAACAGGAGCGGCGGCGTGGTCACGATGCTGGCCGCGATGTCGAGGCGCCGGCGCATGCCGCCCGAGTAGTCCTTGCAGAGCTTGCCGGCGGCCTCGGTGAGCCCGAACGCGTCGAGCAGCTCGGCGGCACGCTCCTCGGCGGCCCGGTGCGAGAAGCCGAGCAGTCGCCCGATCAGGATGAGGTTCTCGCGCCCGCTGAGCTCCTCGTCGACGGACGCGAACTGCCCGGTGAGGCTGACAGACGAGCGCACGGCGTCGGCGTCGGTGACCACGTCGTGCCCCAGCACGCGGGCCCGGCCGGCGTCGGGCTGGAGCAAGGTGGCCAGCATCCGCAGCGTGGTGGTCTTGCCGGCGCCGTTGGGGCCCAGGACGCCGAAGACGGTGCCGGGGTGGACTGCGAGGTCGATGCCGTCGACGGCGCGCGTCTCGCCGAAGTGCTTGGCGAGGCCCTCGGCCTCGACGGCCAGCGCGCCGTCGGCCCCCACTCCCATGCCTGGTATCACCGGCTCTCCTTTGCTCGCGCTCGTTCGACCGCCCGCAGGGTCGTATTGCTCAGACGTGACATGCCGGCGAAACTCATCGCTCCCTCGCTCAGGCGGCGGGGATCGCCAGCCTCTCGAGCCACTCCTGCCAGCCCGGTCTCTCCCGCTCGACCACGGCGGGCGCGTCGTCGGAGAACAGCTGCGCCTGGACCACGGCGGACGCCTCGTCCTCGCTGCTGTCCCAGGCGGCGAAGGCCAGGAACCCGGGAACGGGGTCGGTGACGCGCAGCAGCGCGTCCTCGGCGCCGATCCGCTCGACGGTCCCGGTGAGGCCGCGGGCGTCGACCGACTGCCCGACCTCCGCCAGCCCCAGGGACTGGCGCATCGCCGCGAACACGGGGCCGGCGCGGCCCTTGACCGTGTGGCTCACGTCCAGCGGCGTGGCCCGCTGCCCGGGGAAGTGGGCGAGGTACAGCCGGAGCCGGTCGAAGAACGGCCGCCAGCCCTTCTCCATCTCCTCGAAGAACTCGTGCTCCCAGTCGGCCCCGGTGCCGAACGCGCTGCTGACGACGCGGAGCACGCAGGTGCCGCCCGAACGTGCCTCGATCAGGAACTCCGTGGCCAGCGGCGTGACGGACTCGCCGGCGTGGCCGGCCAGGGCGGCCCATTCGGGCTCCTCGTAGGCGAAGCGGAGCGGCGGGTCCCAGCCCGTCACGGTGCCGGGCGAGGACTCCTCGCCCATGTGCGTGACGATCGCCCCGCCCTCGCGCTCGTCGAGGTCGGTGGGCATGAACCAAGCGTTGATCCCGTGGGCGGTGGCGATCGCATCCCACAGCTGCTCGGGCGTGGCCGGCAGCTCGAACGTCATCTCCAGGCGGAGGGGAACATCGGGGTTGGTCGTCATGGCGTCTCCTCGGGACGGGGATGGGCGGCGACGATCAGGCGGTGGGGTCGCCCGTCGTCGTGGTGGTAGCGGGCCGCGAGGTCGATGACCGCGGCCGTCAGCTCGTCGGCGAACGCGGCGCGGTCCTCCGACGAGCGGAACCGGATCTCAGTGTCGATGGCCATTGTGGGCAGCCGCTTGCCGGCGGCGGCGGCCCGCTGCGCCAGACCGCCGACCTCTCGCACGACCCGGCCGGCGAGGGCGATGAGGTAGCGGGCCGAGAGCCGATCGGATGCGTCGTCGGGGTCCGCAGCCGACTCGCCCAGGGCGGCCGGCGACACCACGTAGGCGGCGGCCGTGGCACGCAGGACGCGCTCGGTGATGCCGCCCCGCATGCGCTCCTCCGCCAGCTCCAGCAGGCCGTGCGACTCGAGGGCCTTGAGGTGGTAATTCACCTTCTGGCGGGCGAGGCCGACGCGGGCCGCGACGGTGGCGGCCGAGCCCGGCTTCGCGAGCTCGGACAGCAACCGCGCCCTCAGCGGGTCCAGCGCAACGGCCGCGGCGCCCGCATCCTCGATGACCTCGACGTCGCGCACGAGGGTCCACCCTCGCATTGACAATTATTTTTGTCAAGCACTTCGGTGGACCGGGAGCGCTCAGTTCCGCCCGCTGCCGTCGTCTCTCTCACTGAGGCAGGAGACAGGGAGTGACGCCGAGCAACGCCGAAGGCGGCACGACCAGAGATAGGGAGGTCAGGTTGGAGGTCGCCGGCGACGGGACGAGAGCCACGGCGTGATGCCGAGCAACGCCGGAGGCGGCACGACCAGAGATGTGGTGCTGGTCCTCCATGGTGAGGTCGAGGTGGTGCTGTGGCGAATGGACGGGATGCCCGATCCCGACCTGTCGGTCGTGGACGCCCTGGCACGGCTGCAACTGGCGGCGCGGCAGATGGGTGGCTCGATCCGTCTGCGCAATCCGTGCGAGCGGCTGCGTGCCCTGCTCGACCTCGCCGGGCTGAGCGAGGTCTTGCCCGACGTGGTGATCGACGGAGCCGGCCCGGCCGATCCCGACCCACCCGGGTCCTAGTAGGCCTAGCGCTCGAGGCGGGTGGGAAGCCCGAAGGCCGTGAACAGCTCGGGATACAGGAAGTTGTGGATCGCCGAGATGCGCCCGCCCGACGTCTCGATGACCTGGAGGGCGAACGCCTCCCACATCCCCGGGCCCTTGGGTCGGTAGCTGGCGAACGCCGGGCGGCCGTTGGCGGCCGTCGGCACCAACCGAGAGCCCCGGCAGCCGATGCCCTGCCCCAGGTACCACTTGCCCATCTCGTCGCGGCCCTGCAGCCAGAGCGCATACGGCGGCATCGACTGCACGGCGTCGTCGTGGAGGAGGGCTACGAGTGAGTCGATGTCATAGCGCTCGAACGCTTCGACGTAGCGGTCGAGGAGCTGCCTCTGCCCGGCATCGACGGGCGGGGAGGCGGCGCCGATGTCGCGCTCGGCCAGCGTGGCCCGCGCCCGCTGCAGCGCGCTGTTGACCGACGCCACGCTGGTGTCGAGCAGCTCGGCGACCTCGGCGGCCTGCCAGCGCAGGACCTCGCGCAGGATCAGCACCGCCCGTTGGCGCGGCGGCAGGTGCTGCAGCGCGGCGACGAAGGCCAGGCGGATCGACTCCCGCGACGCGGCCAGCTCGGCGGGATCCATGTCCGCGGGCAGCACTTTGGCGTCGGCGATGGGCTGGACCCAGGCCTCCTCGGGCACCTGGGGCCCCAGGTTTCCCTCCGCCGTGGACGACGGCCCCATGTCCATCGGCCGCGCCCGCCGCTGCGGGCCACGGAGCATGTCGAGGCACACGTTGGTGGCGATGCGGTACAGCCACGACCGCAGGGCCGACCGGCCCTCGAAGCGGTCGATGGCCCGCCAGGCCCGCACCATCGTCTCCTGGACGGCGTCCTCGGCCTCGAACCCGGAGCCCAGCATGCGGTAGCAGTAGCCGGTGAGCTCCCGGCGGTACGCCTCGAGCTCCGTACGCACGTCGACATCGGCTGGGCGCGTTGTCACGG
>JBKOUY010000118.1:0-9776 GCA_046723645.1 Actinomycetota bacterium
GGGGTCAGCGCTCGGCCAGGAAGTCGCCGACCAGGCCGTTGACGACGTCGGGGCGCTCGAGGTGCAGGAAGTGGCCGGCACCGTCGACGATCTCGGCCCGCGACCCGGGAGCGGTCAGCGCCGCGGCCGCGACCTCGGCCAGGTCGGCGCCCATGCAGCCATCGGTCCGGCCGTGCAGGTACAGGGTGGGCACCGGGGGCGCCCCCGCCGAGGCGTCCTGGAGCGCCTGGACGGCCGGGTCCGGGTCGACGCCGACGCCGCCGAGGGTCGCCCGGTAGTAGCCGATGGCGGCGTTCAGGTTGGCGGCGTCACGCAGGGCGTCCTTGACGTGAGGCAGGTCGGCGCTGGCGTCGTAGCCCGGCGACCAGTCGGCCCACAGGCGGTCGATGAACGCCAGGTCGTCCATCGGCAGCACCAGCTCGGCCAGCGGGTGCTGGAAGAAGAACATGTACCACGACCGCCGCAGCTGGTCGTAGGTGAGGAAGCCGCTGGTGATCGCAGCCGGCGGCGGCACGGCCAGGGTCACGACCCGCCGCCACGGCGTGGTGTGGTGCGCCGCCGCATACGCCGCGAACGCGCCCCAGTCGTGCCCGATGAGGACCGCGTCGTCGCCGCCCCCCAGGGCCTCGTGCAGCGCGCAGGCGTCCAGGCCGAGCACGGCCGACTGGTAGCGGCCGTCGGAGGGTACCGTCGTTGGTGCGTAGCCCCGAAGCCAGGGGGCTACCGCCCGGTAGCCGCTGCCGGCGAGGAAGGGGAGCATGTGCCGCCACGTCCACGCCGAATCGGGGAAACCATGGAGGCACAACGCGAGCGGCGCGGCGGGATCGCCGGCCGCGAGGTATGCGAACGTGAGGCCGTTCGCCTCGACATCGTGCTGCGTGATGCCGTTGACGTCCGACCCTCCGGGACCGCTCATGATCGCGGACGCTAACCGAGGCCGCCGGGGGTCGTCCGGAGGTCGCGCTTGGTGATTGTGGTCACACTCAGTGCTGCCGAACGGCGCGGTTCGATATCGTCCCGGAACCGCCGCGAATCGGGGATCCCTTGCTGAACGTGTCCTTCTTCGGAGTTAGGGGTTCCACCCCGTGCCCATGCGACGAGAATCGTCGCTACGGGGGGAATACGTCCTGTGTGCTTGTGGACGCGCCCGGTCACGACCCCATCGTCCTAGACCTCGGCACCGGCCTGCGACAGCTGGGGTGCGCCCTCGCCTCCGACGGAACCTTCGAGGGGTCGGCGCTCGTCACCCACCTGCACTGGGATCACGTGCAGGGCCTGCCGTTCTTCGCCCCGATCCTGGCGCCGGGCGCCCGTCTCGACGTCTACGGTCCCCCGCAGGAGGCCGGCACGCTGGAGGAGGCGTTCCGCCAGTTCGTGCGGCCGCCGTTCTTTCCGGTCACCGTCGAGGAGCTGTACGGGCACATCGCGTTCCACGACGTGCTCGACGCCGACATCGAGATCGACGGGGCCAAAGTGCGGGTGCGGCCCGTGCCCCACGTGGGTGCCAACAACGGCTACCGGGTGGAGATCGGCGGCGCGGTGGTCGCGTACCTGGCCGACCACCAGATGCCGCACGACGGCAGCCACCGCGTGACCGACGCCGTGCTCGAGCTGTGCGACTGCGCCGACCTGGTTATCCACGACGCCCAGTACACCCCCGAGGAGTTCACGCAGAAGTACTACTGGGGTCACTGCACGGTGGACTACGCGGTGTTCGTCGCGCACGAGGCCGGGGCCAAGCGCCTGGCACTGTTCCACCACGATCCGGCGCACGACGACGACGACGTCGACCGGCTCCTCGCCCATGCGTCGAAGGCCGCCGAGGCGACGTCGCTGGCCGAGGTCATCGCCGCGTACGAGGGCCTCACCGTCTCGTTCGGCGGCTGACCGCCGTCCGCCGGGCCGGGGCCCAGGGATCGGGCGGCGCGGGCACGGGTCGCTAGGGTGCCGGCGTGAATGCCGACCGACCGGCCCCGTCGCCCGCCTTTGACGGGGCGCGGTTCCGCCAGGTGCTCGGCCACTTCCCGACCGGCGTCACGGTGGTCACCGCCAGCACGGACGAGGGCCCGGTCGGGCTGTGCGTGGGGTCGTTCACGTCGGTGTCGCTCCATCCGCCGCTGGTGGCGTTCTGCGCCGGCTACTCGTCGACCAGCTATCCCCGGATCGAGGCCGCGGGCCACTTCTGCGTCAACATCCTGGCCGAGGACCAGGAGGAGATCGCCCGCGTTTTCGCCGACAAGGGTGACGACAAGTTCGCAGGCATCGGCTGGCGGCCGTCGGTGGTGACGCGGGCCCCGGTCATCAGCGACGTGCTGGCGTGGATCGACTGCGAGATCGACGCCATCCACGAGGCCGGCGACCACTGGATCGTCGTGGGCCGGGTCCTCGACCTCGAGATCGGCCACGAGGGCGGCCCGCTGGTGTTCTTCCGTGGCGGGTTCGGCCGCTACAGCTCGTAACGGCTCGTCGCGGCGTGGACCTCCCGCGGGTGTGCGTGTTCTGCGGGTCGAGCATCGGCGCCCGCGGCGCGTACGCAGACGCCGCCGCCTCGCTGGGCCGCGAGCTCGCGGACCGTGGCATCGGCCTGGTCTACGGCGGCGCGGGCGTGGGGCTCATGCGGGTGGTGGCGCGGGCCTGCCGGACCGCCGGGGGATCGGTCACGGGCGTGATCCCCGAGTCGCTCGTCGAGGCCGAGGTCGCGGACCGCGACGTCGACGACCTGCGGGTCGTCGGCTCGATGCACGAGCGCAAGGCCCTGATGGCCGAGCTGGCCGCCGGATTCGTGGCGCTGCCCGGGGGCTTCGGCACGTTCGAGGAGTTCTGCGAGGTCGTCACATGGAGCTAGCTCGGGCTCCACGCGCCGGCCAAGCCCTGCGCGCTGCTCGACATCAACGGCTTCTACTCGCCGCTGCTGGAGCTGTTCGACCGGGCGGTCGACGAGGGCTTCGTGCGCCCCGAGCACCGTGGGCTGGTGCTGGCGGCGTCCGATGCGGCGGGCGTGCTCGACGTGCTGGCGGCCTGGGAACCGCCGCCGCCGACGCGCAAGTGGGTCGACGATGCAATCGCCGATGCGGCGGCGCCGGACGGCGACCCGGCCTGAGGCTCAGCCGGATGCGAGGAACTCGAGCGGCGCGAGGGGCAGGTTGCGGGCGACGGTGAAGGCGCCGACGAGCGCCACCGCCCCGAGGCTGGCCCAACGCGGGACGAGCAACGTGCGGGCCGGGCGGCCCACGAGGGGCAGGAGCCAGAGCGCCAGGACCACACCGAGGACCGCGAGGAAACCCGGCAGGAGCAGGTTGTGGTCCAGCGCCCGCCCTAGGTGGCCCCGCAGGAGGTCGTGCGTGCCCCGTAGGCCCCCGCAGGCCGGGCAGTCGATGCCGAACAGCGCACGACTCGGGCACACGGGGTAGACCGCGTGGCGCGACGGGTCGACAAGACCGACGAGCGCGGTGGCCCCGGCGACGGCGGCGAGGGTCGCCCAGCGCGCGTGTCCACCGTGCATCGACGGCCAAAGTAGCGTCGGCGCCCATGGACGTCGGGCGCGTCGGGATCTGGACCGCCCAGCTCGACCTGCAGCCGGCGGCGCGGGCCCGCGAGGCGGCTGCGGAGCTCGACGAGCTGGGCTTCGGTGCACTGTGGATACCCGAGGCCGTCGGGCGCGAGCCGATCTCCCACGCCGCGGTGCTGCTCGACGCCACGGAGCGCATGGTCGTCGCCTCGGGCGTGGCCGTCATCTTCAGCCGCCTGCCCGGCGTCGCCGCGGCCGCCCAGCGGCTGCTGGCCGACGACTCGGGCGGGCGGTTCCTGCTCGGGCTCGGGGTCAGCCACGCTCCCATGGTCGAGGGGATGCTCGGCCAGGCCTGGGACAAGCCCGTGAAGCGCATGCGCGACTACCTCGACGCCATGGACGACGCGTTCACGGTCTCGCCGGCGCCGGCCGACGACCCGCCCCGGGTCCTCGCCGCGCTCGGCCCGCGCATGCTCGAGCTGGCGGCGACCCGGGCGTGGGGAGCGCACACCTACTTCGTCCCCGTAGAGCACACCGCCGAGGCGCGCGGGCTCCTCGGGGACGGGCCGATGCTGCTCGTCGAGCAGGCGGTGGTGCTGGCCAGCGACCCCGACGTCGCGCGCAACACGGGCCGCAAGCACATGTCCATCTACCTCACGCTGCCGAACTACGTGAACAACCTCCGGCGGCTGGGATGGGGCGACGACGACCTCGCCGGAGGGGGCAGCGACGCGCTGGTCGACGCCCTGGTGGCGTGGGGCGACACCGACGCCGTCGTCGCCCGGGTGGCCGCCCACCACGACGCCGGGGCCGACCACGTGTGCGTCCAGGTCATCGGGCCGGACGCCACCGCCCTGCCGCTCGACGGGTGGCGGGAGCTGGCGCCGGCCCTCCTCACGCGCTGACGGGGGCGGGGCGGCCGGCCCGAAATGGCATTGTCGGCCGGCGGCCACTCCTCGGTAGCGTTGACCCGCGGGTCAAGGCCGAGGGGAAGATGGCGCACGGGGCTCAGTTGGCGAAGAGGGAGAGCAGGAGCGGCAGCCGGAGGGGCTGGCGCCTGATCCTGCAGTCGGTCCGGGCCCGGCGGACCGGGCTGATCCTCGGCGTCGCGACGGGCCTGGCCTGGACGGCCGCCAAGGTGTCCACCGGGCTGATCGTGAAGACCGCGGTCGATCGGGGCATCGAGTCCAACGACATGGCCGCACTGGTGCACTGGTCGGTGGCGCTGGGGATCGTCGCCGTGTTCTCCGCCACCTTCACCGGCCTCCGCCGCTACATGGCGTTCCGCGAGGCGCGCTGGATCGAGGCCGACCTGAGGGACCGGCTCTTCGCACACCTGCAGCGGCTCCACTTCGCGTTCCACGACCGGTCCCAGACCGGCCAGCTCATGAGCCGGGCCAACACCGACCTGCAGCAGGTCCAGGCGTTCGTCGTGATGATCCCGCTCACGATCTCCAACGCCGTGACCGTGCTGGCCGTCACCGTCATCCTCGCCCTCATCGATCCCGTGCTGACGGTCCTGGCGCTTGGCTCGCTGCCGTTCATGAACGTGCTCGCCACGCGCTTCTCCCGGCGCCTCTACCCCAGCGTCATGGGGATCCAGCGGGAGTCCGCCGAGCTTGCGGCCGTGGTGGAGGAGTCGGTCGCGGGCGTGCGGGTGATCAAGGGGCTGGGCGCCGAAGGCGTGCAGGCGGGGCGGCTCAAGCGCGAGGCCGAGGACGTCTACGACGAGTCGATGGCCGCGGCGCGCACGCGGGCCAGGTTCCTGCCCGCGCTCGAACTGCTCCCCAACATCGGCCTGATCGCCGTGCTCGGCTACGGCGGCCACCAGGTGCTCAACGGCAGCCTGAGCCTCGGCTCGCTGATCGCGTTCAACGTCTACATCGCCATGCTCGTGTGGCCGCTGCGCATGCTGGGCATGATCGTCGCCCAGGCGCAGCGGGCGGTCGTGTCGGCCGAGCGGGTCGACGAGGTGTTGGCCACGGCCCCCCTGGTGGCGGACTCGCCGCGCCCGGTGGCGCTGCCGGCCGGCAACGGCCGTCCGGGACCAGGGGGGTTCGTCGGGGGCGCCGTCACGTTCGAGGACGTCCGCTTCTCCTACGCAGGACGAACCCCGATCCTCGACGGCTTCGACCTGCGCGTGACGCCGGGCGAGTCGGTGGCGCTCGTGGGGGCGACCGGGTCGGGCAAGACCACAGTCGCGCGGCTCATTCCCCGCTTCTACGACGTCGAGTCCGGGCGCATCACCCTCGACGGCGTCGACGTGCGGGCGCTGCGGCTGCGCGACCTGCGCCGGGCCATCGGCATCGTGTTCGAGGACACCTTCCTGTTCAGCGACACCATCGCCGCGAACATCGCCTTCGCCGAACCCGACGCGCCCCACGCGGCCATCGAGCGGGCCGCCAGGCTCGCCGGGGCGCACGAGTTCATCTGTGAGCTGGGTGACGGCTATGCGACCCGCATCGGCGAGCGCGGCTACTCGCTGTCCGGCGGCCAGCGCCAGCGGATCGCCATCGCCCGCGCCATCCTCGCCGACCCCCGCGTGCTGATCCTCGACGACGCCACCTCGGCCGTCGACCCCACCAAGGAGCACGAGATCCGCGACGCCCTGACCGACGTGATGCGCGGCCGCACGACGATCGTGATCGCCCACCGCCCCGCGACGATCGCGCTGGCCGATCGGGTGGTGCTCATCGACGCGGGCCGGGTCGCGGCCGAGGGCACGCACGCGTCCCTCCTCGCCACCGACGCGCGCTACCGGCAGGTCCTGGCGGCGGCCGCCGCCCGGGAGTCCAGCGGCGCGGCCCCGGCCGCAGGCGGCAACGGCGACGGCGCTCGCCGAGCCGAGGAGGCGTGGCGCTGATGTGGATGGCCTCGGGCGTCAGCGAGGAGGACAAGCTCGACCGTGTCGCCACGCGCCGGGTGCTGCGCCGCACGGCCCAGCTGCTCCGGCCGCAGGCGCGGCGGGTGGCGGCGGCGTTGGCGATGGTGGTGCTGTGGACCGGGACGGTTCTCGCCGGCCCCTTCCTGGTCCGCTACGGCATCGACCACGGCATCAACAAGGGGAACGCGGGGGCGCTCAACGTCGCGGTCGCGGCCTACGTGGTGGTGGCGATCCTCGCCTACGTCACCAACCGCATCCAGATCACCCTCATCAGCAGGGTCGGCGAGGACTTCCTCCGCCGCCTGCGCATCCGCGTGTTCGATCACCTGCAGCGCCTGTCGATGCCGTTCTACGACCGGTCCAAGGCCGGCGTGCTGGTGTCGCGCATGACGTCCGACGTCGACTCGCTGGCCGAGCTGATCCAGCTCGGCCTGGCGATGTTCGTGTCCAACGCGCTGCTGCTGGTGGTGTCGGTCATCGTGCTGACCAGCGTCTCCTGGCAGCTGATGCTCGTGTGCATGCTGGCGCTCCCGCCCGTGATCCTCGCCAGCATCAAGTTCCAGCGCGACTCCAACGACGCCTACCTCGACGTGCGCGACCGCATCGGCTCCACGCTGTCGCACCTGCAGGAGGGCATCGCCGGCGTGCGGGTCGTCCAGGCGTTCGCCCGCGAGGAGGTCGAGGTCGGTCGGTTCGAGCGGGGCAACCGGGAGCTCTACGACAGCCACATGCGGTCGGTGGCGATCTCGGCCTGGTACCTGCCGGTGATCGAGCTGGCGGGCTGGGGCACCACCGCCATGGCCCTCGGCGTCGGCGGGTGGTGGGTCCACGAGGGGATGCTGACCGTGGGCACCGTGGCGTTCTTCGTGCTGACGCTCTCCAACCTGTTCGAGCCGGTGCAGCAGCTGAGCCAGCTGTTCAACATGGTCCAGTCGGCGGGCGCCGGCCTGTACAAGCTGTACGAGCTGCTCGATACCCCGATGGACGTGTGCGAGCGTCCGGGCGCCGTCGACCTCGCGAGTTCGGGCGACTCGGGCGACGTCGAGGTCGACGGCGTGTCGTTCGCGTACGGGGACGGCCCGACCGTGCTGCGGGACGTCTCGCTGCGGATCCCCGCCGGGACCCGGCTGGCGCTGGTGGGGCCGACCGGTGCCGGCAAGTCCACGCTGGCGAAGCTCGTCGCCCGGCTGTACGACCCGACGTCGGGATCGGTCCGCCTCGGCGGCGTCGACCTGCGGGACGCGACACTGGCGTCGTTGCGGGGCCGCATCGTGGTGATCCCGCAGGAGGGGTTCCTGTTCAACGGCACCATCCGCGACAACGTGCGGCTGGCCTGGGCGGACGCCACCGACGCCGACGTCGACGACGCCCTGCGGGCCGTCGGTGCCTACGAGCGCTTCGCGGCGCTGCCGGAGGGGCTCGACACCGAGGTGCGGGAGCGGGGCAGCCGGCTGTCGGCGGGGGAGAAGCAGCTGGTCTCGCTGGCCCGGGCGGCCCTCGCCGACCCGGCCGTGCTGGTGCTGGACGAGGCCACGTCGAGCCTCGATCCCGGCACCGAGGTGCTGGTCGAGTCTGCGGTCGACCGGCTGCTCGAGGGGCGAACCGTGGTGGTGATCGCCCACCGCCTGTCGACGTCGGAGCGTGCGGACGTGGTGGGCGTGGTCGACGGTGGCGAGCTCGTCGAGCTCGGCACGCACACCGACCTGGTGGCCGCCGGCGGTCGCTACGCCAGCCTGTACGCCACCTGGGTGGCCGGCGCCAGGGCGCCGGCCGTCTGACCGCGGTCGGAGGGGCTTTACTACAGCTCGATCGGCACGTCCCTCAGGTCCGTCCACAGCTCGTTGGGCCGAGAGAATCTGTGGTCGGGCAGTCGTTCGAGGAGCTCGAGGACGGCCGGCCGGGCGCCGACACGCCGGGCGGCCACGAGGAGATCGGACCGGGTGAGCGGTCCGCCGACGAAGGCTTCGCCGATGTGGTCGATCACCTCGACCCGGGTGACTGCGACGTTGACGGTGTTGCTGACGGGGACTGGCTGGCCGGACATCGTTGTCCTCCGATCACGCCTGCGATGTGGGCCTGACGTGTGTCGGCCCCAGCTGTGGAGACCTGTCGCGTCTCCGAACGTGACATTACAGTTAGATGAAACGCCGTGCTAGGTGCGGGGAGGCTCACGCCGGTGCCGGGACGGTCGCCGGCTCCTCCGTGGGCCGCGCGTCATCCCCCTCGGCGGCCGGCGCAGCCCGCCGCTGCCGCATCACCGCATCGATGGCGACGGCGGCGAGGATCACCACGGCCGGTTCGGCGGGGGCGCGGTAGCGCGTCTGGGCGAACATGATGGCAACCGCCATCAGGACGACGGCCGGCACCACCAGCAGCGGGAACATGGGCACCTCGCGGCGCCGCCGCAGCACCACCGCCCCGGCGACGGCGAGGCCGGCGACGACGTACCAGGACGCCAGGCCGGCGTAGACCACCCATCGGTCCTGGTCGTGGAGCCGGTCGTCGTAATCGATCTCCTGGCTGACGCCGTAGACCTTGAGCGCACGCCCGACCCGAGCCGCCATGACCACCGGCACCCGACCGGCGTGGTCGCCGATGTAGCCGAACACCTCCCGGCGCACCTCCCGGTCCCGCCCCGATCCGTCGAGCCGGTCCCAGTCGGGCGTCCGGGCCTGGACGGCCAGGTTGGTCTCGCGGAGGCAGCCGTAGTCCTTGTAGCCGATGAGGTCGCCGTAGTATGTCGAGTCACAGTTGGCCGCCGCCATGGTTCTGCCCATGTTGGTGGAGATGTACACGGGCTCGTCGAAGCGGCTCAGGTTGTAGCCCACCCAGGGGGCCAGGGCCGCCAGCGCGGCCGCTACGCCGGCGGCCAGCGATCCGAGCCTGCGCCCGGCCGGAACGCCCTTGGCCAGGACCGCCAGCGGCACCAAGAGCAGCGGCAACAGCAGGATGAGCTCTGGCCGCGACAGCGCCGCCAGCCCGGTGCAGAGCCCGAGGACCGCAGCCCGTCCCACCGACGGGACGTCCCAGAACCGGTACGCGGACCAGAGCGTCACGCTGACCATGAAGATCGACATGGTCTCGGACAGCAGCGCGCCGTCGTGCAGCCACATGTTCGGGTAGATGGCGGCGACGCCTGCGGCCAGCAGTCCGCAGCGCAGGCCCGCGACGCGGCGACCCACGAGGCCGCAGAAGACGACCGACCCGGCCCCCAGGACGCACGACCAGAGCATGTGCGTCACCTGCCACGTCTGGTGGCCGGGATCCACCACCGAGGCGATGGTGAGCCACAGCTCGTACAGCGGTGGGTGGTCGGCCGCCTGGACGACCCGGCCGGTGATGAGGGCCAGCGGGTCGATGAAGCCGCGGCCCCCGGCGATGAGG
>JBKOUY010000124.1:0-7080 GCA_046723645.1 Actinomycetota bacterium
GCCTTGGCGGCCGCGTAGTGCGCCTGGCCCGCCTGGGCGCGCCAGCCCAGCACCGAGGCGTTGTTGACGATCACGCCCGAACCGTGGCGGCGGAGGATATGCAGCGCCGCCCGGGTGCACCGGAACGTGCCGGTGAGGGTCACGTCGACGACCCGGTGCCACTCGTCGTCGGTCATGTCCACCAGGTCGGCGGTGCCACCGAGGCCGGCGTTGTTGACGACCACGTCGATGCGCCCGTGCCGTTCTTGGGCCGCGCCGAACAGCTCCTGGACCTGCGTCTCGTCGGTCACGTCGCACGGGACCGCCAGCGGTGGCCCCTCGGCTGGCTCCGCGCCGATCGACTCGGCCAGCTTGGCGAGAACGGCGGCCATCTCGCCGAGCCGGCGCTCGTGGGCGTCGCTGATCACCACCGTGGCGCCCTCGAGCAGGAGCCGCCGCGCGGTCGCCGACCCGATCCCCGTGCCCGCCGCGGCGGTGACGACGGCGACCTTGCCGGCCAGCAGGCCGTGCCCGGGCGGCTCCGCCGGCGGCGCTGGCCCCGGCCGGCGGGGCTCGTCGATCACGGCACCCCTCCAGGCCCGAGGCAATGACGAACGGTCGGGCGGGCCCGAGGCGATGACGAACGGGATGCGTTCGTCATCGCCTCGCCCGCCCGACAACGACAGCCATTGCCTCGGGACCTGGGGCCAGGACGGACCATCTACCGGGGCTCCTTGGGCAGGCCGAGGGCGCGCTCGCCGATGATGTTGCGCTGGATCTGGTTGGACCCGGCGTAGATCGTGTCGGCCCTGCTGAACAGGAACAGCCGCTGGAGGGCGGGGTCCTCAGCCGCTAACGCGTGGGCGCCGAGCACGTCCATCGCCAGCTCGCCAAGCCGCCGGTGGAACGTCGCCCAGTAGAGCTTGCCGATCAGCGCCTCGGGCGGGAGGGTGGCGCCCGCCTCGCCACCCGCGAGGGTGCGCAGGGCATTGAGCCGCATGATGTCCAGCCCGATGTGCGCCTGCGCCAGCCGCTGGCGCACGACGGGGTCGTCGACCGTGCCCGAGCGGCGGGCGGCAGCGACGATCGCATCCAGCTCGTTGCGGAAGTTGAGCTGCTGGCCCAGCGTGGACGCGCCCCGCTCGAACGCCAGGGTCCCCATGGCCACGCCCCAGCCGCCGCCCACGCCGCCCACGACGTTCTCCGCGGCGGTGCGGGCGCCGTCGAAGAACACCTCGTTGAACTCGCTGTCGCCGGTGAGCTGAACGATGGGCCGGACCTCGACGCCGTCCTGCCGCATGGGAACCAGGAGATAGGACATGCCGGCGTGCCGCGTGGTGTGGTCGTGCGCCGGTGACGTCCGCGCCAGCACGAAGCACCAGTCCGCCCAGTGGGCGAGCGACGTCCAGACCTTCTGCCCGTGGATCATCCAGTGGTCGCCGACGAGCGAGGCGCTGGTTGCGATGTTGGCGAGGTCGCTACCGGCATCGGGCTCCGAGTAGCCCTGGCACCAGAGCTCGGTGCCGGCGAGGATCGGCGGCAGGAACCGCCGCTGCTGCTCGGGTGACCCGAACGCGATGACGGTGGGCCCCAGCAGCCCCTCGCCGATGTGGCCCACCCGTCCCGGCCCCCGGGACCGGGCGTACTCCTCCAGGAAGACCACCTGTCGCCGCAGCGACAGACCCCGGCCGCCGTGCTCCTTGGGCCAGCCGACGCACGTCCAGCCGTGGGCGCCGAGGTGGCGCTCCCAGGCCAGGCGCTCCTCGAACAACGCGCGTTCGTCGCCGGGGCCGCCCCGGCCCCGGAGGGCGGCAAACTCGCCGGCCAAGCTGTCCTCCAGGAACGTGCGGACCTCGTCGCGGAAGGACCGATCGTCGGCGCTCTCCCGCAGGTCCACGCCGGCACGCTATCCGACCGATTCTGACGGATCGTCAGGTGCGGGAGCCCGAGACCGCCGCCGGCGTAGGGACCGCCGCCGGCCGCTCCTCCGCCGGAGTTGACGGCTCGTCGTCCCGGGGGATGGCGGCGCGGTCCGCCGACCGCCTCAGCGCAACGAATGCCAGCACCGCCACGGCGTAGATGGCCAGCGCCGCCAGCTGCACGGTCCGAAAGCCGAACGACATCGACAGGATGGTCGTCAGCACCGAGCCGATCACGGAGAAGAAACCGTTGATCGCCCAGCCCCAGGCGGCATACGCATCGCCGTGGTCGGTGAGCCGCGACACCGTGGCCAGGCCCAGCGGCATGAACATGCCCAGGCAAAGGCCCAACGGAGCCAGGAGCAGCACGGCCACCAGCACACGCACGCCCAGCGACGAGGACAGCAGCGACTCGGTGAGCGGGTCGAGCCCGAAGCGGTAGAAGACCGTCAGGCATGCGAGCGCGCCCAGGATCAGCGGCAACGGCGAGCGCCGCCATGCCGCCAGCGGCCGGCTCGCCAGGGCGCCGATGCCGGTGAACACCAGGATGGACGCCAGGGTCACCGTGAGCGAGTAGGTCGGGTAGCCGAGGAACAGCACCAGCCGCTGGATCATCGTGATCTCGAAGAACATGAAGCCCAACCCGAGCGCCGCGAAATAGACGCCGGACGCCCCCTTGGCCGGGAGCACCCTCCAAGTGCGGCGGACGGCCACGAACGGCAGCAGGAGGAACACCGCGGCGTACACGACGCCGATGGCCAGCAGCAGGAGCAGCACGCGCTCGCCGATGACGTCTTCGGGGTCGTTGGTGTCGAGCGGCGACAAGATGTCGCCCAGCACGTTGGGGAAGTCGTGGAAGTGCCAGAAGAACGGGGCGTCGTCGCTGATGGGGCCGATCTCGCGGCCGGAGCCGGCGACCAGCGCGTCGACGTCGGCCTCGCTGCCGCCGGCCAGCCGGGCGACGATCTGATCGCCGGTCGCGTTGGCCGGAAGGTCGACGCCGGGGGCGTACACGGCGTGGTGGTCGCGGAGGCCGGCCACCGTGGACGCGAAGGCGTCGGCTTGCGCGTCCGTGAACGGCGTGCGCTTCACGACGATCGTCGACAGGCTGGTCGACAGGCCGTCCCCCTTCGGGGGCTGCTCGACGGCCACCATGAGGTGCCTCGTGGGATCGCCGACGCCGAAGTTCGTGAGGGCTCGGCGCGCGGTCGTGATGTATCTCGATGTCCGCGAGGGCCGCGACCCGAAATCCCACTCGCCGAACTGCACGACCATGATTCCGTCGTCGGTGAGGTGGTCCAGGGACTCCTCGATCATCTCGGTCGTGTAGAGGTAGCTCTCGGACAGCACGAAGGCGCCCAACGAGGCGGCGTTGCTGGCGGCGTAGCTGTCCGGGGCCGGGAACCACACCAGGTCGTAGTCACCGTTGTGGCGGGCGAGGTAGGACCGCCCGTCGCCCCGGTGTTGCTTGACCTCGGGCCGTTCGGTCAAGTGGCCGGTGTAGTCGGCGAACTGGTCCCTCAGCAGCGAGACGGTCACGGGGTTGAGCTCGACGGCCTCGATGTCCTTGGATCCGAAGTACAGCGAGGCGAGGATCTCGTTGCCACCCGCTGAGCCGATGATCAGCTCGCGCCCGGGCGCCCCATCGAGGACGGCGAAGGGGATGGCCCGCGGGTCGCGGTCGTAGTGGGTGAGCGAGGAAAGGTCGCCGTCAAACGGCCACAACCCGGAGCCTGGGTTGCCGTCGTGGATCAGCATGCGATTTTCGCCGACTCGGGCGGGGGGGAGCGGACCGGTGACGTCGACGCGGAACACCGGGCCCCAGTCGGAGTACTGGATGCCGGGATCGTCTCCATCGAGCTTCCCCGCCTCGTTCTGGACATCGGGCAGGACGCCCCGGCCCGCGACGACGGCCACCAGCGTGATGGCGGCGAGCGATCCCACAACGAACGTCCGCGTGCGGAGGGGACTGGACAGCATGCCGACCACGGCGAACACCAGCGCCGCGACCATGACGACCGCCGGTGGCCCCAGCCGGACGATGAGGGGGATGGCCAGCAGGCATCCGAGACCGGCGCCCACGAGGTCGGCGAAGTAGAGCCGCCCCACGCCCTCGCCCGCCCGGCCCAGGACGGTGGCCAGGATCACGCCCAGTGCGATGAACGAGGCGAACAGCAGCAGGCAGATCAGGGCAAGCAGGCCCAGGTTGCGGAACGACGAGGCGGACCCGTAGTCCCAGATGGCCAACGTGTCGATGGGCAACCTGGCGATCGCTAGATAGCCGAGCGCGATGCTCACGGCGCCGGCAACCGAGCACACGGCGATGATGCGCTCGGTGGCCCAGCGCCGCATCGGCTCCCAGATGGCCACGAGGATGGCGCCCGATCCGATGCCGAGGAGGCTGAGCCCGATGACCAGGTACGTGTAGTAGTACCAGAGCTTGTAGCCGACGATGCGGGTGTAGCCGACCTCGAGCAGCAGCCCGGCGAGCGACACGAGGAGCAGGGCCAGCCAGCGCGGCAGCCGAGCACCAGCAGTCGCCCCGGCCGTGGCGCCCGGGTCGGTCTTGTCCGTCGTGGCAGCCATCGACACGCGGTCCCCCAGCGTCTCCCCGCCAGTCCCCGCCCGCTCGGGCGGCGCCGCCGACAGTACCGGGTGTTCGCAGGCCGCCCAAAGCCGGAGGCCACCGAGGGCGTTCATGTCGCTATCGCACCCGTAGCCTGCACCTCATGCGTGTTGGTGGACGAGTCGGTGGTGGGAGCGTTGGCGCGCATCCCATGCTGGGGGCCGACCCGAGCCAGCTCGCGGGCGCCAGCGTCGACCGATCGCTGCTATGGCGGGTCTGGCGGTTCGCCAGGCCCTACCGCTGGATGCTCGTCGGCTACCTGGGGATCATCGTGGCCACCGCGCTCGTCCAGCTGGTGCCGCCGCTGCTCTTCCGCAGCATCATCGACACGGCCATCCCCAACGGTGACCAGTCGTACCTCAACCTCCTCGCCGGCCTCGCCGTCCTGGCGGCGCTCGGGAGCGCGACCCTGGCGGTGGCCGACCGGTACGTCTCGTCCCGCGTCGGCGAGGGCGTGATCTACGACCTGCGGGTGGCGCTGTTCGCCCACGTGCAGCGCATGCCCCTGGCCTTCTTCACCCGCACCCAGACCGGGGCGCTGACCAACCGCCTCAACACCGACGTCGTCGGCGCCCAGCGTGCCCTCACGGGCACGATCGGCTCCGTCGTGTCCAACGTCATCGTCCTGGTCACGACCCTCTTGGCGATGGCGCTGCTCGAGTGGCGGCTCACACTCCTGTCGCTGGTGGTGCTGCCGCTCTTCATCCTTCCTGCCAAGCGCGTCGGCCGTCGCCTGCAGGCGGTCACCCGCCAGCAGATGGACCTGAACGCCTCGATGAACACCACGATGACCGAGCGCTTCAACGTGGCCGGCGCCCTGCTGGTGAAGTTGTTCGGCCGTGGCAACGACGAGGAGCGCAGCTTCGCGGCACGGGCCGACGGCGTCAGGCAGGCGGGGATCAGGGCGGCGCTGCTCGGCCGCACCTTCTTCATCGCCCTGGGTCTGGTCGGGGCCATCGGCACGGCCGCCATCTACTGGGTCGGGGGGCTCCAGGTGATCTCAGGTGCGCTCTCGGTCGGGACGCTGGTGGCAATGGCGGCCTACGTCGGGCGGTTGTATGGGCCGCTGACGGCCTTGAGCAACGCGCCGGTCGACCTCATGAGCGCCTTCGTGTCGTTCGACCGGGTGTTCGAGGTGTTGGACACGCCGGTGCCCCTCACCGACCGACCCGGCGCCGTGGACCTGGTCGACGTCCGGGGGGAGGTCGAGTTCGACGACGTCTGGTTCGCCTACCCCACGGGCACGATCGTCCCCACCCTCGAGCTCGATCCTGCCATCGCCACGCCATCCGCCGACGGCCGCACCAACGGCGGCCCCGCCCCGACGCGCAACGTGTTGCAGGGCGTCTCGGCCCGGGCGCAGCCCGGCGAGCTCGTGGCCCTGGTGGGACCGTCAGGGGCGGGCAAGACGACGCTGTCGATGCTGATCCCGCGCATCTACGACGTCACCGGCGGCGCGGTGCGCATCGACGGCGGCGACGTCCGCGACCTCACCCTGGACTCGCTCCACGGTGCCGTCGGCGTCGTCACCCAGGACCCCCACATGTTCCACGACAGCGTCGGGAACAACCTGCGCTACGCGCGGCCCGGCGCCACCCAGGACGAGGTCGAGGCCGCCTGCCGCGCCGCCCAGATCCACGACGTGATCGCCCGGATGCCCGACGGCTACGACACGGTGGTGGGCGAGCGGGGCTACCGGCTCTCAGGTGGCGAGAAGCAGCGCGTGGCCATCGCCCGCATGCTGCTGAAGGACCCGGCCATCGTCATCCTCGACGAGGCCACCAGCAACCTCGACACCGAGAACGAGGCGCTCGTGCAAGAGGCGCTGGGGGTGGCGCTCGCCGGCCGGACGAGCTTCGTGATCGCCCATCGCCTGTCGACGATCGTCTCCGCCGACCAGATCCTCGTGCTCGACAACGGCCGCATCGTCGAGCGGGGTCGCCACGCCGACCTGGTGGCGACGGACGGCCTGTACGCGGAGCTGTATCGCACGCTCGTGCGTGACGACCCCACCGCCGCCGACGAGACCACCGCGCTCGGGTTGGCGTAGCGCCCGCGCCCCCGCCCCCCAACTTGCGGCGATTGGGGACCCCATAGGGGCTCTAGCCGCCGCAAGTTCGTCGATTGATGCCGCTGATGGGCGACCCCTCGCGTGTGCTGCGCCCCTAGGCGGACGTCCGGTCGCGCAGGAAGGCCACGTCGTCCTTGCGGCCCTCGGGGGCCGTCTCGCACACCACGGGGGCGCCGGCCGCCGCGACGACTGCGACGAGCAGCTCGGGGTCGATGGTGCCGGTGCCGATGTTGGCGTGGCGGTCGGCACCGGACCCGGCGGCGTCCTTGGAGTCGTTGCAGTGCACCAGGTCGATGCGTCCGGTGATGCCCTTGATGCGGTCGACGGCGTCGACGAGGGCCTCGCCCGCCGCCCAGGCGTGACAGGTATCGAGGCAGAAGCCGATGTCCCTGTCGCCGATCGCCTCCCACAGCCCGGCGATCGTGTCGAAGTGGCGGGCCATCGCATGGTCGCCCCCGGCCGTGTTCTCGAGGTACACCGGCACC
>JBKOUY010000044.1:0-97664 GCA_046723645.1 Actinomycetota bacterium
ACCTGTTCGCCGAGGTCGACGGCGCCATCCGCTCCGGCTTTGGCGGCGCCCCGGTGCTGGTGGTCGTCGCCGGCGACGGGCGCGACCGGACAACCCGCGCCACGCTGCCGGCGTCGGTGTTCCCCGCCGTGCAGAACCTGCTCCTGGCGGCGAACGCCCTGGGGTACGGGTCCGCGCTCACCACCCTCACCACGGTCGCGGCTGCCGAGCTGCGCGCCGTCGTCGAGCTGCCGGAGGGGCTCGAGCCAATGGCCGTCGTGCCCATCGGGCGCCCGGCCCGGGCGCTCGGCCCACCCCGGCGCCTGCCCGCCGCCGACCGCACGTTCGTGGACCGCTACCAGGGCTGACACCGACGCTTCCGGGCGCAGATCTGGTCGCTGAGCAACCAATCCTGCGCCAGGACCGGGTCACGGAACCTGCCGACGCAACTCCGGCGCCAGGTCGCCCTTGCGGTCGACTGCCACGCCCTCGCCGAGGCCGAGCCACGCAGCCATCGCCGCGAGCTCGGCCGCGAGCTCGGCGGCGACCCGGTCCCGGTCGGGCACGCCGTCCTCGGCCCATGCGGCCCTCACCCGGAGCACCCCGGCCCGGCGATCGGCCTTGAGATCCACGCGGCCGACCAGCGCCTCCTCGAGAAGGAAGGGCAGCACGTAGTACCCATGTACGCGCTTGGAGGCCGGCGTGTAGATCTCGATGCGGTATGCGAAGTCCCACAGCCGCTCGGTCCGCTGGCGCTCCCAGACCAGGGAGTCGAACGGCGACAGGAGCGCCCGGGTCCGTAGCCGCCGCCGGGGAAGGTGGGCCTCGGGATGCAGGTAGGCGGGCTGGCGCCAGCCCTCGACCCGGACCGGCACCAGCGACCCGTCGGCCGCCAGCTCGGCCAGCAGGGTGGTCGCCGCCGGCACGTTGAGCCGGTAGTAGTCGGCCAGGTCGCGGGCGGTGCCGACGCCGTGGGCCCGGGCGGCCACGAGCAGGAGCTGGCGCCGGGCGTCGGCCTCGTCCGGCGTGGGTGCCGCCAGCACGTCGGCCGGGAGCCAGCGCTCCGGCAACAGGTAGGCCCGCGAGAAGCCGTTGCGCCGGACGGCCGTGACCTCGCCGGTGTGGAAGAGGTGCTCGACCACCCGCTTGCCCTCGCCCCAGCCCCACCAGCTCTCGGTGCGGGGCGACGCCCGGTGGACCTCGAGGTCGCCGATGACGACCGGGCCCCGCTCGGCCACCTCGGCGAGCGCCGCCGCCACCAGCTCGGGATTGTCGCGGGCCGCCCGGCGGACCCCGCCCCAGGCGTGCTCGCCCGCCATGCGCCAGCGCAGGAGCGGCTGGCGTTCGACGGGGTGGACGGACGCCTCGTGGCCCCAGTACTCGAACACCTCGCGGCTACCCCACAGCCACCGGCTCAGGGCGTCGCGGTCGTAGGGCCCGAGCCGGGCGAAGAAGACCAGCTCGTGGCTGCGGGCGACCACGTTGACCGAGTCGAGCTGCACCGTGGCCACCCGGTCGAGCACCCGCCGGAACAGCCGCCGGTCCACCCGGCCGCGGGGACGGGGGTCGGTGAACCCCTGGGCAGCCAGCGCCACCCGCCGGGCGTCGCGGCGGCTCATGTCGATGGCTGCGGTCACCGGCGAGCACGCTATCCGGGGGTTCGCCTGTGTTAGGGCTACGTTTGTTCGGTCCCCGAGAGACGAGCCAGATCGATAGGAGTGCCGATGGGCTATCGCGTGGTGGTCGACTTCGACCTCTGTGAGAGCAACGCCCGGTGCATGGAGGTGGCGCCCGAAGTGTTCGAGGTCCGCGACGACGATTTCCTCTACGTGCTCGACGAGACGCCGCCCGACGAGCTCCGTCCCAAGGTCGAAGAGGCCGTGCGCCGCTGCCCCAAGGCTGCGATCTCCATCGTCGACACGTGACCCGACGAGGATGAACGCCCGGTCGCCGGCCATCGTGGTGGTCGGTGCGTCCCTGGCCGGGCTGCGGGCGGCCGAGGAGCTGCGGTGCGAGGGCTTCGACGGCCGCATCACCGTGGTGGGCGACGAGGTGCACGCGCCGTACGACCGTCCGCCGCTCTCGAAGCAGGTGCTCGCCGGCCACTGGGAGGCCGACCGGCTGGCGCTGACGGTCGGAGGCGACGGCGACATCGATGCGCTGGACCTCGAGTGGCGGCTGGGCACACGGGCCAGCGGGCTCGACCTGCGCGCCCGCCAGGTGGTGCTGGCCGACGGCGAGCGGCTCGGTTTCGACGGGCTGGTGATCGCCACCGGCGCCACCCCCCGCCGCCTGCCGGGCAGCGAGGGCCTGGCCGGGGTCCACACCCTGCGGACGCTGGACGACTGCCTGGCGGTACGGGCGGAGGTCGACGCCGGCGCCCGGCGCCTCGTGGTGGTGGGAGCCGGCTTCATCGGCGCCGAGGTGGCCGCGACCTGCCGAACCCGGGGACTCGACGTGACCATCCTCGAGGCGCTGCCGGTGCCGTTGGGCGCGGCGCTGGGGGACGAGATGGGTGCGGTGCTGGCCGACATCCACCGCGACCACGGCGTCGACGTGCGGCTCGGGACCGCCGTCGCCGGCCTCGACGGGGGCGGCGACGGCCGGGTCGAGCGGGTCCGGCTGGCGGACGGCGGGACCATCGGGGCCGACCTGGTGGTGGTCGGCATCGGCGTCGTCCCAAACACCGGGTGGCTCGAGGGCTCGGGCCTGACCCTGGACGACGGGGTCGTGTGCGACGCCACCACACTGGCGGCCCCGGGGGTGGTGGGAGCCGGCGACGTGGCCCGCTGGCCCAGCCGGCGCTTCGGCGAGCTGATGAGGGTCGAGCACTGGGACAACGCCATCAGCATGGGCGCCCACGCCGCCCGGCGGCTCCTGGCCTGGCTCGACGGCGAGGCCGCCGGCGGCGGCAGTACCCGGCGGGCGGAGCCGTACGACCCGGTGCCCTGGTTCTGGTCGGACCAGTACGACCGGAAGATCCAGCTGGCCGGGCGCTCGGCCGGGGCCGACGAGGTGCGGGTCGTCGACGGGTCCACCGACGAGCGCCGCTTCGTCGCCCTCTACCGGCGCGGCGACCATGTGGTGGGGGCGCTGGCGATGAACCGGCCGCGCCAGCTCCTGGCCTACCAGCGGCTCATCGAGCGCAGCGCCACGTGGGCCGAGGCTGTCGCGGCCGCCACCGACCCCCCGAGGCAATAGCGCTCGCCGCCGTGGGCCCGAGGCAATAGCGCACGGACACCGTTCGCCATTGCCTCCGGATTCGTTCGCCGTTCGTTATTGCCTCGCAACGACCCCCGGCACCGGGACCGCCAGGCACCAGGCGACGGCGTCGCAGATGGGCTCCAGCCCCCGGGTGCCGTACGCGTGGCCCATGCCCGTCACCAAGTCGAGGCGGCGGTGCCCGGGCGCAGCGTCGTGCAGCACCTGCGCCTCGCTCGTCGGCATGAACCGGTCGTCACGGCCGTGGACGACCGCCAGCGGGACCGTCAACCGGGCGGCAAGCGCGTCGGGCGGCTCGGGCCAGACCCAGCGCCGGTCGAGCCGGACGCCGCGCCGGCGTGCGAGCGACCGACCGAGCCGGGTGCGGGTGAGCGCCGCTGCCACCGCGGTACGTGGCGTCGTCAGGCGCCATTGGGCCGGCGCGCTCACAGTCACGACGCCGGCGATGTCGCGGTCGTTGCCCTCGGGCACGCCCACGGCGTAGCGCAGCACGGCGATCGCGCCCAGGGACGCGCCGACGAGCACCACCCGGGGCGCCCGCTCCCTGGCGGCGACGACGGCGGCCGCGACGTCGAGCCGCTCGAGGTCGCCCAGCGTGCACAGCCCCTCGGACTCGCCGTGTCCCCGCATGTCGTAGGTGATCACGGCATGGCCGTCGGCCCGCAGCTCGTGGGCCATGGCGACCACGGTGGCGTCGTGACGACGGCCGCCGAACCCGTGGACGAGGACGACGGCCGATGCGGCCGGCTCCGGCGTGAGCCAGGCGTCCGCGACCAGCTCCAGGCCGTCGGTGGTCCGCAGCACCAGCGGCTGGACGTCGCGTGGCACGAGTGAACGCCTGTCCCTACGAGCGCCAGTGGATCGCGATGCCGTGGTTGCGCATCGACAGCTTGAAGTACAGGGTCGACAGCCCGACCGCGGCGATCGTCAGCCCCCAGGAGGTCACGCTCTTGGCGAGCACGTACGTCCCGACCGGTTGGGTGATGAGCAGCCACACGCTCAGGGCGGCGTTTGTGAGCTGAACGAAGGCCCACAGCACGGTGATGCGGGCGAAGAAGCGGCGCACCGGCGGCGAGCCGATGAACGTGGCCGGCAGCGGGCAGAAGTCCCCCGCCAGGCGTTCGGCGATCGGTCGGCCGGCGGGCACCGAGGCGAGGAACACGCCGGCGATCAACACGGTGGTGAGCGTCGGCTGCAGGAAGTAGACGAAGACGCTGCCCGACAGCGCCGCCACCACGGTGCGGGCGGTGAGGCCGATGGCGCCGAGGACCAGCAGCCCGGGGACGGGGTGGCCCACGACGAGGCGCCGGATGATCGCGGTGTACGACCAGACCAGCGCCGCGATCAATCCGCCCCACACGCCGACGAGCCACAACGCCGCGTAGAACACCAGCAGCGGCACGACCGTCGCCTCGACGAGGTTGGGGAGTGCGTGTCGGGCAAGGGCGCGCAGGCGCGGAATCTCAAGCGGCGGATGGTGCATTCGATAGTCGTCGATTCGCGTTCACGGCCGGTCCACAGCTTGCGACCACCACGGTCACTCCGGCCGGGATCAGTGCATGATGCTGGCGCACAAGGCCCATTCGAAGCAAGGCGGGTGCCCGGATCCGTCCGGTCCGAGCGCCACCCCCTCTCTACGCGCGGCGGTGCCCTGCAGTTACCCGCTCAGGTAGGCGGCGAACCGCGCCGATTCCCGCTCCGCCAGCGCCACGGTCACCCACATGCGCTCGACGTGCTGGCGGACCTGCAGGGCGCCCTGGGGGACCGGGTTTTCGGCGACGAACGCCTCGGCCCGCTCCGCCAGTGCGCGGTCCCGCACCGCTCGTATGCCGGAGAGCAGCCGGGAGATGCTGTTGGCCGGGAAGCGCCCGGTGATCTCCGACCAGTGCTCCGTGATGAAGTCGAACGCGTCGGCGCCGTTGTCGCGATTGCTCAGCGCTTCCCGTAGCAGGTAGGGCGCATCCTGCGTGCGCACCGCGCCGGACACCGCCACGTCGAGGGTGCGCCGGAAGCATGACGGCTTCCGGAAGCGGGACAGCGCCAGGAGCAGGCGCTCGCGGTCCTGCGGATTGTCCGATGCCCGGAACCGCTCGACCAGGCCCTCGTGCAGGGCCTCGTCGCCGAAGGTGGCGCAGACCACCAGTGCGGCCGCCGCCAGGCTGGGGTCGACACCGCGCGGGTCGGCGAGGTACGCCTCCAGCAACTCGGCCGACCGGTCGCGGGCGGCGCCGTCGTCACCGAGCAGCGCCGCGGTCTGCAGGAGCAGGCCCCTCAGCGAGCGGGTGCGGTCGTCGTCGCTCTCGGGATCGGCGTCGGGGCCGAGCCGGGCACGGGCGGGGCCGACCAGCGTGGCGACCCGCGTGTGCAGCCGCTGGGCGGCGTCGTCGTCCACCAGGCGATCGAGCTGGCCCAGTCCTCCGACGATTCGCTCCCACACCGACCGATCGGACTCGTCCACGAAGCGCTCGGCCGACTCCACGAACGACGACGCAGGGGTGACCGCGGCCAGCACCAACGCCCAGGCGTCGTCGACCAGCGTGTAGCGCTCCAGCGGGGTCAGCTCGCCGAGGTGATCCAGCAGCGCGCGGAGCAGCGACCCGTCGTAGCGCACCCGGTAGAAGCCGTGGGCACCGGCGTTGGCGTTGACCCACGACGTGCCCGCCGGACGCTCGATCTCGAGTGCCTCGCCGTCGAGCAGCGCCCGGTCGAGGGTGGCCGTGGCGTCGCTGCAGCTCTCCACCGCCAGCGGCACGGACCAGGGGCCGTCACCGTCGGAGCGGCCGGCTTCGCCCGCCCGCTCGCCGGTCGCGTAGCGGAAGCGCCGCTGGGACAGGCGCAGCGCCGACGTCTCGCCGGAGGCGGCCTCGACGCCGATCTCCGGGAAGCCGCCGTGGAAGATCCAGCTCTCGGCGATGCGCCGCACGGGCTCGCCGGTCTCGGCCTCGAGGGCGTCCCAGAGGTCCGACGTCTCGGTGTTGCCGTACTGGTGGCGGGCCATGTAGCGGCGGATGCCGGCGCGGAAGCGGTCGGGCCCGAGGTGCTGCTCGAGCATACGGACGACCGACGCCCCCTTCTCGTACGTGAGGACGTCGAACATGCCGTCGGCGTCGGCCGGCGAGACCACCGGGTACTCGATCGGCCGGGTGGCCTCGAGGGCATCGGTGTCGAAGGCCGCGGAACGGGACAGCCCGAAGTCGACCCAGCGCTGCCAGTCGGGACGGAAGGCGTCGGTGCACGTCATCTCCATGAAGGTGGCGAACGCCTCGTTGAGCCAGATGCCGTTCCACCACTTCATCGTCACCAGGTCGCCGAACCACATGTGCGCGATCTCGTGGCCGATGACGTCGACCACCGCCTGCAGCTCGGCCTGCGTCGATGTCTCCGGGTCGACCAGCACGTAGCGCTCCCGGAACGTGACGCAGCCCAGGTTCTCCATGGCGCCGAAGGCGAAGTCGGGGATGGCGACGAGGTCGAGCTTGTCGCCCGGGTAGACGATGCCGAACCAGTCGCTGAGGAAGCGCAGGGCGAACGCGCCCACCTCGAGCGCGTACCCGGCGAGATGCTCCTTGCCGATCGGGCACACGACCCGCAGCGGCTTGCCGTCGACGTCGACCGGATCGGTCGCCACCAGCGGCCCGACCACGAACGCGACCAGGTAGGTGGACATGGGCATCGTGTCCGCGAAGCGGACGGCGACCTTCGTCCCGCCGCCTGCCGTCTCGCCGACCGGCGTGCGCTCGAGCTCGGCGGCGTTGGAGATCGCCAGCAGGTCGTCGGGCACGACGAGGGTCACACCGAAGACGGCCTTGGCGTCGGGCTCGTCCCAGCAGGGGAACGCACGCCGCGCGTCGGTGGCCTCCATCTGGGTGACGGCGAGGACCCGCTCCACGCCCTGGTCGTCGACGAACGTCGAGCGGTAGAAGCCGCGCAGCCGGTCGTTGAGGACACCTCGGAACTGCAGGCGCAGCGTGGCGGGCCCGACCGGGAGCGGGCGCTCGAAGGCGAGCGTGGCCCGCTCGGTCTCCTCGTCGAGGGCGACCTTCGCCACCAGAGGCTCGCCGCCCGGCACCCCATCGGCCTCGATCTCGACGGTCGCCTCGTCGATCTCGATCTCGACGGCGTTGAGCACCACCTCGCTCGTCTCGGTGACCACATCGACCGCAACGGTCTCGTGGCCGGCGAAGGTGGCCGCCTCGAGATCGGGCTCGAGAGTCAGGTCGTAGCGGCGGGGCAGGACCGTGCGGGGGAGCCGGTAGGGATTGGCCCCGGGATCGTGGGTGTCGACCGGGGCTGCGGGGATCTGCTCGGGCACGGCACGCCACGCTACCCACCGCCTGCGATCCCCGGCGCCGGCACCCGCAGGGCTAGCCTCTCTCGCCGTGACTCTGGAGGCCTCCCTCGACGTCGTCGGCATCGGCAACGCGCTCGTCGACGTCCTGACCCACGAAGACGATGCGTTCCTCGATGCCCATGGGCTGGTCAAGGGCGCGATGACGCTCATCGACACCGAGCGGGCCGAGGAGCTGTACGGCGCCATGGGCTCCGCCATCGAGATGTCCGGCGGCTCGGTCGGCAACAGCATCGCCGGCGTGGCCAGCTTCGGCGGCCGGGCGGGCTACCTGGGGCGCGTGTACGACGACCAGCTGGGGGCCGTGTTCGCCCACGACCTCCGGGCGCAGGGCGTTGCGTTCGAGTGCCCCGCAGCCACCGAGGGCCCGCCCACGGGCCGCAGCCTGATCATCGTGACGCCCGATGCCCAGCGCACCATGAACACGTACCTGGGGGCCTCCGAGTTCTTCTGCCCCAACGACGTCGACGCCGATCTGGTGCGCAGCGCCCAGGTGACGTTCCTGGAGGGCTACCTGTTCGACCGGTCCGAGTCGATGGATGCGTACTGGAAGGCGTCCGACATCGCCACGGAGGCCGGCCGCAAGGTCGCGTTGACCCTGTCAGACTCGTTCTGCGTGCAGCGCCACCACGATGACTTCCTGCCGCTGGTGCGCGAGCGGGTCGACATCCTCTTCGCCAACGAGTCCGAGGCGTGCATCCTCTGGGGCTGCGACGACGCGGAGGCCGCCGTCGAGCGGGCCCGGGCCGAGGTCGGCATCACCTGCCTCACGCTGGGCGCCCGCGGCTCGGTGATCGTCGCCGGCGGCGAGACCCACGAGGTCGCGGCCCACCCGGTCGAGGTGGTCGACACCACGGGCGCCGGCGACCTCTACGCCGCCGGCTTCCTCTACGGCTACACCGCCGGCAAGTCGCTGCCCGAATGCGGCCGGCTCGCGTCGCTGGCCGCGTCCGAGGTGATCAGCCACATCGGCGCCCGTCCCGAGGTCAGGCTGGCAGACCTGGCCTGACCCGACGGGCCCCGTCCCTAGCGCCCGCGGATGAACTGGCGCCTGGTGGGCGCCACCTTGAGGATCACCCGCTCGGACGTGATGGTGCCCGTGTAGTCGCCACCCGTGTACTTGCGGGCCAGCTCGTCGATGTGTGCACGGGCCTCCGGGCCGCGCACGGTCTCCACGACCTCGCCGCGAACCTCGACGTAGAAGTAGGGGTCGGCACTGTCCCAGATCGCAGCCGTGAGGCGGGGATCGCGCTGGATGTTGAGGAACTTCTGCCGGTGCACCTCGGTGTTGAGCAACAGGTGCTCGTCGTCGGCGTCGATCCACAGGGGCTGCGTCATGGGCGTGCCGTCTGGGAGGAGGGTGGTAACGGACGCGATGTTCTTTCCGGTGGCGAGCTTCTTGACCGGTTCGTCGAGCATCCCCCCACCCTATGAACCCGAGGCGTCGACGGCGACACGTCCCCGCCGTCGGCTCGTGACCAGCAGGACGATACCGGCCGCCACCAGAGCCAGGCCGGCGAGTGCCGCGCCACCCGGGCGCTCGCCGAGGATAACCACGCCGCACAGGGTGGCCGTGGCGGGCTCGGCCAGGGTCAGCGTGCCGGCGGCCGCCACCCCGACACCGGTGAGGCCCCGCGTGAACAGCACATACGCGACCGCCACGGTCACGATGCCGAGGTGGGCGACCACGAGCAGCCCGGCGGGCGACAACAGGGGGCCGATCCCGGCGGCCAGGGCCACGGGCAGCAGCACGAGCCCGGCGAGGCCGAAGACCCGGGCGGTCAGGTCCTCGGGCCTGCTGCCGCCGTCGAGGAGCAGCTTCGTCGCCAGCACGTAGATCGCGTAGGCGAACCCGGCGCCGAGGGCCAGCGCCAGCCCGGTCGGATCGACGTCGTCGCGATCCCCGGCGCCGGCCAGGAGCAGGGTTCCCGCGACCGCCAACGCCGTGGCCGCCAGCCACCGGCGCCCCGGGCGCTCACCGCGGACCACGATGCCGAGCGCGCCGGCGAACACCGGTGAGCTGCCGATGCCCACCATCGTGCCGATGGCGACCCCGGTGCGGGCCACACCGCCGAAGAAGAGTGGCTGGTAGACGGCCATGGCGGCGACCGCGGCCAGGAACCCCGGCGAGCGCGTGCCGTCGCGGGCCGCGCGGCGCTGCGTCCGGGTTGCAAGGTCCCGCGACAGCCAGCCAAGGCGCCACCCGACCAGGACCAGGCAAGCGCCACCCACGACGAGGCGCGCTGCGCCGACCGCCGTGGGCGAGGCGTCGTCCGGACCCAGGGCCCGCGCCGTGCCCGTCGTCCCCCACAGGGTGGCGGCCAGCAGGACGGCCAGGCGCGGGTCGAGCAGCACCGCGCCATTCTGCTGGCACGGCCGTGCCGGGCTGAGCGAGCCGAGGGGTTACCCGCTGGAGCTCGCCTGGCTACCCGACGTCGACGGTGACGGGTGCCTTGCCCTGCGCCACCACCCGGATGTCGCCCGCGGGAGTGGGCCCGACCGACGTCGCCCCGGGCGTCACGCCGCCCGGCACCCGGCGGTCGGGGCCGCGTCCCACCTGGCCGTCCGCGCCGAAGGCGACGGTTCGGACCACGCCGTCGCGGCCGACGGCGACGTAGCGGGTCGACCCGTCGGGCTGGGGAACGCTCACGCAGATCGCCCCCGCAACCTCGTCCGCCGTCAGTGCCTGCGGTACCGGCTCGCACTCCACGGTCCCGCGCTGCCATGCAGGACCGGTGGGAACGCCGGCGGCCGGAACCTGGCCGGCGACGTCCGCCGACGCCGCCGACCCGGCTCCCGCGCGTCCGGCCTGGTCCCGGGCCCGGTCCGCGGCCCTCTCGGCCGCCCTGGCATCGGCCACCCGCTGGCGCAGGTCGACGCCGGGCTCCCTGGGCGGGTCGGCGCGGTCGCTACGGCGCAGCTCATCAACCTGATCCTCGAGCATCTCGACCTTGGGGTCGTCTTCGGGCACGCCGCTCTCGATCATTGCGTCGATCTCGCCCTGCACCTGGCGCTCCATCTCGGTGGGTGCCGGCTGGCGCCGGGAGGCACCGGCGACGCCCGCCACGGTCAGACCGATCAACGCCACCATTGCGGCGGCGAGCGCCAGGCGGCGCGGGAGGCCGAGGCCATCGAGGCCTTGGGGATGGCCGCGGCCGCCGCGGCGGCTCGCCGGGCTGTGCGATCGGGCGCGTCGACGCGTCATGGTGTCCGCGGTCCTAGGTGTGCCAGCTGAGATCGGTGATCGTGCCGATCGATGATTGCCACGTGTGCGCATGTGACCGCAGCCACAAAATCATGTATTCCCAGGCGCGATGCGGAGAATTGTTCGTGCCTGCGCACCCGCCTACCTGTGCACATGCGCCGGCCTGGCTGAGGACGCCGTAGAACCAGATTCCATCGCCACGATTGTGGGTAGCCCATTCGTCGATGAGTTGCCATTGTCGAGCATTCACCCCGCTGGTGGCGTAGATCTGTGGGATCGTCAACGAGGGATTGTGCTCCCATGCCAGGTGCCAGACGGCAGACTGGCTCCACCCGTTGTTGCACCGGCCGTTGGTGGCACTGCTGGTCGGGCATCCGTCAGCAGAGAAGTTGGCGTACAGGGCGCGGCGCGCCGGGTACAACACGTCGTAGCCATACATCCATTGGTGCGCCTTGTCGGAGGTCGACCACGAGGGCTCGGCGTCCCACGCCCCGTAGACCTGGGTCATGGGATAGAAGCGGTTGGCCCAGGTTGCAAGTTGGTTGACCATGGACGCCCAGGTCTTGCCATGGTTGCGCAGCCACGCCGTCGACCGCGCGTCCATCGTGCTGTTGCTCGTGCCCACGCCGATCAGCAGGCGGTACGACGACGAGTTGCGGCAATAGGCATACCCGCGGATGAAGTCCTTGACGAGGTTGCCGATCTGGGCGGCCGAGAGGTTGGGGGCGCCCCACAGCGTGGCGCCGTACGAGGATCCCACGGCGGTCGGGGCTCCGAAGAACAGCGTCATGCGGCCGTTCTTGTCGCCCTGCCAGCAGCCGAGCATTACCGCCTTGTCGCTCGATGCGCTACCCATGTAATAGCTTCGGGTGATGCGGCTGGATGGCACGTGATTGGCTGCCGCCGGTTCGCTTGTGGCCAGCGGCAACAAGGCGACGATGATTACGACCAGTATCCAGAGGGAGGAGCGTCGCATGTCCGCGCAAATCCTTGGCACTGGGTGTCGTAGAACTTGAGGCGAACATTACGTATGTCGACCCAGTGCGCGCGTAGCTTTCCGCACACCGCGCGTGAGGTCAAGGGGCGAATTCCGCGCTTTGGGCGTCGATCGGTTCGAGGGCGACCGTGCCGGCGGCCGTCACGACTCCTCTTCGACCGGGGGCAGGAATGGCAGTTTGAGGTCCCCCAGCTTCACCAGAGTCGAGGCGATCCAGCCACCCATGGCGCTCAGGTGGTCGTCGAGAATGGTGCCGTCTTCCAGCGTGGCCTCGTCGAGCTCGTAGCTGCCCTCGTACGACACCTCGATGGCGTACTCGCGCTCGTTGAGGTCGGCCGAGCACACGGTCTCGATGGTCGGGCCCGACCGCTCGAGGTGCTCCGACCCGATCGATGCGCTCATCTCCGGCAACGCCGCCAGCACCACGCTCGGGTCGGGCGACTCCGCCAGGCGCTGGAGGCGGAGCACCAGTTCGATCTCGATGCGCGGCGGGTCGGCGAAGGGCTCGCCGATGTACCAGGACCGGTAGGCGGTCTGCGCCCAGGTCGGCCAGTCGAGCGTGAGGTCGGCCTGGACCCGCGGCGGCAGGCCCTCGCCCGGCAGCCCGTACGACGTCTCCCAGGTCACGTCGCCGAGGAGCACGTCGACCTGGAAGCGTTCCTCGAACGCCTGCCGCTCGAGCAGGGCGCGCTCCAGCGAGTCGCGCAGGGCGCCGATGGCATCGGTGAAGACGTGGTCGAGCATGGCGACGGCAGGCTATCCACGACTGATTCGACCGGTGGCTCGGCCGGGCCCTACGCCGGGACTCCCGGGCGCACGGCCTCGATCCCGAGCTGCCAGCGCACGAAGGCGTGGACGTCGGCGGCCTCCTTGGCCTGCTTCGACGTCGGCTTGCCCTGGCCGTGCCCCGCCCGGGCCTCCACCCGCACCAGGACCGGTCGCAGGCCCCCGCACCCCGTCGCCCATTGCAGTGCGGCGGCGAACTTGCGTGCGTGGGCCGGATCGACCCGGCTGTCGGCTTCGCCGGTCAGCACCAGCGTCGCCGGGTAGCAGGTGCCCTCGACCAGGTGGTGGTACGGGGAGTAGGCCCACAGCCAGGCGAACTCGTCGGGTTCGTCCGGGTCGCCGTACTCGGGGGTCCACAGGCGGGCGATCAGGAACCGCGGGAAGCGGACCATGTCCGTCAGCGGCACCGCGCACACGACGGCCCGGCACAGGTCGGGGCGCTGGGTCTCGCAGGCGGCGACCAGCAGGCCGCCGTTGCTGCCGCCGCGGATCGCGAGGCGGTCCCGCGAGGTCCGCCCGGCCGCGACCAGGAAGTCGGCGGCGGCCGCGAAGTCGTCGAACACCTGCTGCTTGCGCTCCCGCGCGCCGGCGCGGTGCCAGTCCTCGCCCTCCTCGGCGCCGCCGCGGATCCCGGCGGCGGCGAACACGCCGCCGTCGTCAGCGACAGCCACGGCGGCCGGGCTGTAGCCGGGGCTCATCGTGACCGCGAAGCCGCCGTACCCCGTCAGCAGGGTCGGAGTATCCGGCGCGGGCTCGACGTGGCGGCGGCGGACGGTGAACAGGCTGATGCGCATGCCGTCGGTCGAGCGATACGTCTCGACCTCCGCCCGGTACCGGTCGGGATCGACCGGGGACGGCAGGTGACTCCACTCGGCGAGCTCCCCCCAGGGCCGCCATCGCCACAGGGCTGGCGGGCGAATCCAGGACGTGAAGGCGACGACCGCGGTGTCGCCCTCGCGGTCGCCCGCCAGGCCCACGACCGACCCCGGTTCGGGAAGGCCGATCTCGACCGGCAGCGGGCGCTCGACCGCCGGCCCCCCGCGATCGGCCCCGTCGAGCGGGAGCGGCAGGTGGTGGAGCCGGGCCACCGCCGCCCGGGTGGATGCCACCACGAGCGAGCTTTCGGTGACGGCCATGCCCTGGATGACGTCGTCGGACTCCGGCACCACGGTGTGCCAGTGCTCGGGCGTGGGGGACGCCAGCGTGGCCGTGACCACCCGACCCCGGGGAGCGCCGAGCGTCGTGTGGCCCACCAGCCGGTCGCCCACGACCGTGAACGACGACCGCGCCTCGACATTCTCGATCACGGTCGTGCGGTGGCCGGTCGTCCGGTCGACGAGGTGGACGTCCACCCGCGTCCAGCCGAGCGCCACCTCGATCACCAGCCACCGGCCGTCACGGGACAGCTCGACCGAGGGCCAGGCGGTCTTGTCGGGCAGGTCCGCCCAGACGAGCTCGTCGTGGCCCGGGTCGTCGCCGAGTGTGTGCCACCAGACCGTGCGGTTGTAGTTGGACTCCTCGTCGCCGACGGCCACCGGGTCGGGGTAGCGGGTGTACGCGAAGGCTCGACCGTCCGGCGCCCACGCGACCGATGCGGCACGGGTGAACGGGATCCTGTCGGGCAGCCGCTCGCCCGTCCCGACGTCGAGGACGCCCAGCGTGCTGCGCTCGTCGCCCCCGGCGGAGGTCCCGAAGGCCACCAGGCGCCCGTCGAGGGAGGGTGCGTACCAGTCGAGTGAGGCGGTGGGGTCGCCCGTCAACTCGTGGGGGTCAAGCAGGGTCCGGGGCTCGACGTGGCCTTCGAGGCTGCGGACGACGAGCACAGCCTGTTCGTGGTCGCCCCAGCGGTCCAGCGAGAACAGCCGGTGTCCCTTGATCGACGGTGCCGCGGCGGTGCCGGCCCCGAACAGCTCGGCGAACCGGTCAGCCAGGCCCGCACGTGCGGGCAGGGCGTCGAGGACGGCTCGGGTGTGGCCGTTCTGCTCCGCCACCCAGTCCTGGGTCTCGGCCGCGTCGCCGTCCTCCAGCCAGCGGTAGGGGTCGGCGACCCCGACGCCATGGATCACGTCAACGACGTCGTCGCGCCGCGCCCGGGGTGGGGCGGTGGCCGCCGCTGACCCGGACCGCTGGGGCTCCGGCGCGGCCATCAGGACGAGAGGGTGGCGGGCTCAGCCGCGGCCGGTGTTGGGCTTGCGGCCGTGGTTGGCCTTCTTGCGGCGGGCCCGGATCTTGCGCTTGACCGTGCGCTTCGACATGGCCCGGGAGGTTATCGGCGCCCGTGCCGGGGCGATCAACTCCCGGGCGGTCGCTCGTGGATCGTCGGCCGGGCCGGACTAGTCCAGGAGCTCGCCCAGGTCGGCGGCGTCGGGGATCACGGCGATCCGCAGCCCCGTCTGATCCGCCAGCCGCTCCAACACGTCGTCGTCGACGTCCTGGCAGCGCCCCCGGGGCCAGCGCTTGCGCTCGCCCGCGGCGCCGAACAGCGCCAGCGCCCGGCTGCCACCGGGATCGTGCCGGACGCGGTAGCGCACGCCCTGGTACCCGGCGGCGGCGAAGGCGGCCGCCCACCGCTGGGGCAGGTCGTACGGGGTGACCGTGGCCAGCTCAGCGGTCACCCCGAAGCCCCGGGCGGCCCTGACCGTGGTGTCGGCCGCGCTGCACTGGTCGGGCAGTCCCAGCTGCCAGACGCTGAAGCGCTTGGCCCAATCCGCGCCGACGACCGCCACCGGTCCCAGCACCTCGAGGAGCGCACCCATCTCGTCGTCCGCCAGGTAGCAGGTGCCCCGCGGCGGGGCGAGGTCGAAGCGCCCGGCGCCATCGCTCGAGAACCACCAGGGCCCGAAGCCCACCGTGGTGACGCGGAACAGCGTGGTGCCGGCGTGCACGTGCCAGACCGGGAAACCCGCCAGGTCGTCGGCGGCAGGCGGGAGCCGGAGGGCGAGGGCCTGGCGGGTGCTGACGGGGTGTTTGGCGTCTGCGGGCGCGTCTGGGGTCACGATCGAAGTGGCGGGATTCCGGCTGGCGACGACACTACGACGCCGTCACGCCCCCGATTGCCCACCGCCTGGCGCGCTCGTCGGCCAGCGCCAGGACCGGGTCCAGGCCGCCCCCGGCTCGCAGGTGCTCGACGATCGAGCGGTCGTCGAGGCCGGGCTGGGGCGCAGCGACGAACGCCGCGACCATCCACTCGTCGTCGGCGGTTCGGGGCTGGAAGCGGTCGAGCACCTGGGGCAGGCCCCGCACAACCCGGTTGCGCTCGTCGAGCTGGAATGCCGGATAGACCCACACCCCGTCGGCCGTGCGGAGCGCCAGGATCGTCCGGCGCCGCCGGCGTTCCTCGATGGCCTGACGGCTGACGCCGCCCAGGACGCGGGCGAGGCCGGTGGTGCTGTAGAACGGCCCCAGGTCGCGCCAGGGCGAAGGCGCCGGGACGGCCGCCAGCATGCGGGCCGCCAGCTCATCGGGGTCACCCAGGTCCGCCGCCTTGTGGCCGTTGCGGCGGAGCGTGTCGACCCTGCGCGCCAGCTCCTCGCTCACCCGCGACGAGACCCGGTGAACGTACGCGGCGTCGGTCTTGGTAACTGCCGTGGTGCGCGCCTTCATGGGACCCAGGATAGGGGTGCAAGGCCGTCAAGGCAAGGTCGTCAAGGCTTAGGCGGAGGGCGTCGCGCGTTCCTGGCGCAGGAATGGTTGGCCAGCAACCACTTTGGCGCCAGGAACGAGCTGGCGGCAGCCTTTGGTGCGAGGAACGAACCGGGGGCCGCGGTTCGGCGCCAGAACTGCCGGGAGGAGGGCCCCCGACCTCAGCCGGCGTGGCCGGCCGCCCATGCCACCAGGTGGTCGGCGGCCAGGGTGTTGACGATCCGCTCGGGATCGATCCCCGCCCGGGCCGCCTTGTCGCAGCCGTAGGTCTGCCACTCCATCTGGCCCGGCGCGTGGGCGTCGGTGTCGACGGCGAAGCGGAGGCCCCAGTCGATCGCCAGGTCGAGCAGGTCGTCGGGGGGATCCTGACGCTCGGGCCGGCAGTTGATCTCCAGGGCAGTGTCGAACTGCTTGCAGGCGGCGAAGACCACGTCCGGATCGAACTGGGACGGCGGGCGGCCCCGCCCCACCAGCTTGCGCCCGGTGCAGTGGCCGAGGATGTCGACGTGCGGACTGGCGATCGCCTGCACCATGCGGCGGGTCATCTCCCGGCCCTCCATCCGCAGCTTGGAGTGGACGCTCGCCACCACCACGTCGAGCCTGGCCAGCAGGTCGTCGCGCTGGTCGAGGGCGCCGTCCTCGAGGATGTCGACCTCGATGCCGGTGAGGATGCGGAACGGTGCCAGCCGCTCGTTGAGCTCGGTCACCTCGTCGAGCTGGGCGAGCAGGCGCTCGGCCGTCAGCCCGTGGGCGACGGTCAGGCGCGGCGAGTGGTCGGTCAGCACCATGTACTCATGGCCCAGCGCGATGGCCGTGCGGGCCATCTTCTCGGTCGGCGCGCCGCCGTCCGACCACGTCGAGTGCGTGTGGCAGTCGCCCCGTAGCGCGGCTCGCACCTCGGCGCCCTCGCCCACCGGGAGGACCGTCTCCTCCTCGAGGTGGGCGAGGTACCCGGGCACCCGGCCGTCGAGCGCCTCGGAGATCACCTTGGCCGTGGTCGGCCCCACACCCGGGAGATCGGTGAGCTTGCCGGCTGCGTGGAGCCGGCCGATCTCGTCGTCGCCGCGGTCGAGCACGACGGCGCGGGCGCGGGCGAACGCCCGCACCTTGGTGGACTCGGCCAGGGCCCGATCGAGCAGGTAGACGATGCGGTCGAGGGCGGTGGCCGGATGGATGATGGTCGCAGTCACCGACGGCCCCGTCGCGTCACTCCCGGCTCACTTCCGGTCGAGATCGTGCCCCCTCGCCCGGTCGGGCAGTGCGCATGTCCTCGCCCGCGCCCCTGACGACGATCTCCCGCTCCATGCGGGGCACGCTACCGCCGCCAGTAGCCTCCGGAGCGGTGGAACGGTTCGGGTTCGTCGGGCTCCCCAACGCCGGTAAGTCGTCGCTTTACAACGCCCTGGCCGGGGGCGGTGCCTTGGCCGCGCCGTACGCATTCGCCACGCGCGACCCCAACGTCGGCGTGGCCAAGGTGCTCGACCACCGCCTGGATGCGCTCGCCACCATGTCGGCCAGCCGCAACGTAGTGCCCGCGAGCGTCCAGTTCGTCGACATCGGTGGGCTCGTCGAGGGAGCCAGCAAGGGTGAGGGTCTGGGCAACCGCTTCCTGGCCAACATCCGCGAGGTCGACGCCGTCGTCTACGTGCTGCGGGCGTTCAGCGACGACGAGATACCCGGACCCGACGACCCGCTCGAGCACCTGCGCGTCCTCGAGCTGGAGCTCACCCTCGCGGACCTCGAGTCGGTGGAGAACCAGATCGCCAAGCGCCGCAAGGCGGCCAGGGTCGACCGGGCGCTGGTCGAGGAGGTGGCTGCGCTCGACGCCGCCGAGGCGGCGCTGGCCGCGGGCACGCCCCTCTACCGCAGCGACCTCGATGCCGAGCAGCGGGCGCAGCTACGGCCCTACTTCCTCCTCACCAACCGGCCTGTGCTGGCGGTGGTCAACATCGGGGAGGACCAACTCGCCGACGTCGCAGCAGTGGTCGCTCCCGTCGAGGCCGAGCTCGCGGGCCGGGCCGAGGTCCTGGGCATGTCCGTGCAGCTCGAGGCCGAGGCGGCGCAGCTCGATCTCGAGGAGCGGGGCGAGATGCTCGAGGCGCTCGGGCTGGGGGAGGGGGCGCTGCCGCGGTTCGTCCACGCCGCCTACCACCTGCTCGGCCTGCGCACCTTCTTCACCACCGGCGAGAAGGAGAGCCGGGCGTGGACGTTCCGGGCGGGCTGGAAGGCACCGCAGTGCGCCGGCGTCATCCACACGGACTTCGAGAAGGGCTTCATCCGGGCCGAGGTGATCCACTGGGACGAGCTCGTGGGCATCGGCTCGTGGTCGAAGGCTCGCGAGGTCGGCAAGCTGCGGGTCGAGGGCAAGGACTACGAGGTCGCCGACGGCGACGTCGTCGAGATCCGCTTCAACGTGTAATCGGCGCGAGGGACCGTGGCCACCGAACCCGCCAGTGGTCTCGGTCGTAGCGCGCCCGCGCCCCCATGAAGTGACGGTCTGGGTCTCGTGGGCTCGGTGGGATCGGGGCGACGGTGCCAAGTACCAGCCCCATCGGGTGTTGGGCACCGGCGCGGCGGGGGCATGATGATTGCGTGGCATGGTTGCTTCGAGATGGCGAGGTGTTGGCCAGCCTCGAGCTGGCCGAGTCGCGCCAGGAACGCCGGCGAGGCCTGCTCGGGCGGGACGGCGTCGACGGCGCGCTGCTGATCCGTCCCGCCCGGTCGGTGCACACGCTGGGCATGCGGTTCCCCATTGACGTGGCGTTCTGCGACGCGGACCTCCGCGTCCTCCGCGTGGTGCGCATGCCGCGCTACCGCGTGTCGCGGGTCGTCTGGCGCGCCCGGGCCGTCATCGAGGCCGAGGCGGGATCGTTCGACCGCTGGACGCTGCGCCCGGGCGACGAGCTCGAGGTCAAGGGGTGAGCGACAGGGACCACACCGGGGGCGTGCTCGTGCTGGTGGGCACCCCGATCGGCAACCTGGGTGACCTCGCGCCCCGGGCCGTCGAGGCGTTGGGGTCGGCCGACGCGATCTGCTGCGAGGACACCCGCCGGACGGGGCGGCTCCTCCAGCACGCCGGCGTGGAGCGCCCGCCCCTGGTGGTGGTGAACGAGCACACCGAGGCCCGGGAGGTCGCGGGCGTGCTCGCCCGCCTCGCCTGCGGCCAGCGCGTGGCGGTCGTGTCGGACGCCGGCATGCCCGGCATCTCCGACCCGGGTGAGCGCCTGGTGCGCGCGGCCGTGGCCGCCGGGCACGGCGTCGAGGTGATCCCGGGCCCGGCGGCGGCCCTGGCCGCGCTGGTGACGAGCGGCCTGGCCACGGGGCGCTTCGTGTTCGAGGGGTTCCTGCCCCGCAAGGGTGCGGCGCGGGCGGAGCGGCTCGCGGCGCTGGCGGGCGAGCCCCGAACGGTGGTGCTGTACGAGGCGCCGCACCGGCTGGCCCGCACGATTGCCGACCTCGCCGACACGTGCGGCGGCGACCGCCGCGTCGCGGTCGCCCGCGAGCTCACCAAGCTGCACGAGGAGGTGTGGCGGGGCACCCTGGGCGACGCCCTGGAGTGGGTGCGCGCCGCCGCCCCCCGGGGCGAGGTCGTGCTGGTGCTCGACGGAGCGCCCGCCGCGGAGCCGCCGGGCGACGACGCGCTTGTCGACGCGCTCCGCGAGGAGCTGGGCGCAGGTGCGACCGCCCGCGACGCCGCCCGCACGGTGGCGACGCGGTTCGACGTGTCCCGCCGCCGCGTCTACGAGCTGGCGACGCGACTGGCGGCGGCCGGCACCGCCCGCGCCTAGCCGACCACGCTGAGGTGCTTGGCCGCGAGCTCGGGGGCGACGATGTCGATCATCACGCCCGTCCCCTGCTCGAACCCCGCCACGCTCGTCACGCGTGGGACCACGTGGACGTGCCAGTGGAACGGTCCCGAATGGCGGTGCGGGGCGGTGTGGAACACGACGTTGTAGGCCACATCGCCGAGGCATCCCCGCAGCCGGGCGAGCGCCGTGCGCAGGGCCCGGCCGGTGGCGGCGACGTCGGCCGGCGCGGCGTCGGTGATGTGGACGTCATGGGTGCGCGGCAGCACCAGCATCTCGTACGGCGTGCCCGACCAGAACGGGCAGACCACCATCACGCGCTCGTCGGCGTGGACGATCCGGTGGTCGGCCGCCTCCTCGGCCTCGAGGGTCGTGCACAGCAGGCACGATCCCTCGAACCTGCGGAATCCGGCCTCCTCCTCGGCGATCTCCCCCGGCACGAACGGGATCCCGAGGAGCTGGCCGTGGGGATGCACGAGGCTGGCGCCGGCCTCGCGCCCGTGGTTGACGATCACCTGCGTGTAGCGGATCGAGGACCGGCGCGCGTGGTCCTCGAGCCGGTCGCGGATCGCCGCCATGGTCACGGCCGCCTGGGCGTCGTCGAAATCTGCCCAGCCCGAGCCGTGCTCGGGCGAGAACACCAGGATCTCGTGGATGCCGCTGCCGTCCGCCTGCGTGAACACTGGGCCCAGGTTGTGCACCTGAAGCGGCTCGTCGCCGTCGAATGCCGGATAGCGGTTGGGGACGACGCGCACCACCCACTGCCCCTGCTTGCCGTACGTCTCCAAGGCGGGGGGTGTGGCTTCCTCGTTGCCGGGGCAGAAGGGGCAGGGCCGGTCCGGATCGGCCTCCACGGGGAGGTGAGGTGAGATCAGGTCGCCGGGGCGCGCGGCCCGGTCGACGGCGATCACGACCCAGCGCCCCGTCAGGGGGTTGAGGCGGAGCTGACTCATCTCAGTGGCATGTGGGGGAGACGCAGGCTGTCGTGGTGCGCTCGGCGTGGTGCACCGCGTCAACGTATCGCTAACCGCGAGGCGTCAGTGCGTACGTCGAGACGTGTGTGTGCGAGTCGCCCGTGAAGGGCTCGCCGCGCCACCCGGCGTGACGCTCGATCAACCGCAGGCCCGCCCCGGACGCCACCGCGTCGAGCTCGTCGGGCGACAGGTAGCGCAGCATCCACGGGCGCAGCCGGATGCCCGCCTCGGTGATCTGCACGTGCTGGCCCGTGATGGTGTGGCTGGCGGGATCCAGGCGGCTCACCGTCAGCACCACCTCGTCGACGCCGATGTGCCGGGGCTCGACGGCGCCGACCGCAACCTCGCCCGCATCGTCGAGCGACGCGACGAACGTCTCGATCACCACGCGGCCGCCGTCCGGGACGAGGCGGGCGGCGGCGTCGGCGAGGCAGCGCCGCTGGTCCTCGATCGTCGTGAGGTTGAACAGGGTGTTGAAGGCGCACAGCACGACGCCGAACCGGGCACGCGGCGACAGTGCCAGCGCGGCCATGTCCCCGACCATGGCGTGGACGCGCTCGCCGCCCGGCTTGCCGCGCATCCGCCGGACCATGGCGAGCGATGCATCCACGGTCCACGTGGCGAGCCCACGGGCCACCAGCGGCACCGCCAAGCGCCCGCTGCCCCCGCCCAGCTCGAGGACCCGGTCGCTGCCGGCGGCGGCCGCGAGCGCCGCCACCCGCTCGACGGTGGCCTCGGCGTCGGACACGTCGCCGTACCAGTCGTCGTACACATCGGCGAAGCGGTCGCCGTACGTGCTGGGTCCGTAGCCGTCCATGGTGTCGTCCCGCGGCACATGATGGCGTACCCGCCCCGGCGGGTGGGGTAGCGGTGGGAGGGTGCGAGACTGGTCCGGTGCCCGAGCCGCCGGCGCCACCCGACCGCGTCACCTACCTCGACCACGCCGCCACCACGCCCCTGCGTCCGGCGGCGCGCGACGCAATGCTGCCCTGGCTGGGGGAGCGGTTCGGCAACCCCTCGGGCGATCACGGGGTCGCCCGGGCCGCCCGGCAGGCGGTCGACGAGGCCCGCGACGCCGTCGCCGCGGTCGTCGGCTGTCGCCCCGGCGACGTCGTGTTCACGAGCGGCGGCACCGAGGCCGACAACATGGCGGTGCGCGGCGTCCACGCCGCCCGGCCCGGACCGGTGCTGTGCAGCGCCATCGAGCACGACGCCGTGCGCAACCCGGTCAGTGCCGTCGGCGGGAACACCGTCGCGGTCGACTCCCGCGGCGTCCTCGACCTCGATGCGCTGGTCGCCGCCCTCACGCCCGACGTGACGCTGCTCGCCCTCATGGCGGCCAACAACGAGGTCGGCGTGGTCCAGCCGGTGGCGGAGGCCGCCGACCTCCTGCGCCGGCGCGCTCCCGCGGCCGCCATCCACACCGACGCCGTCCAGGCGGCCAGCTGGCTCGACCTGCGCACCGCCGTCGCCGGCGCCGACCTCGTCGCCATCAGCTCGCACAAGGTGGGAGGGCCGCAGGGCGTCGGCGCGCTGGTCGCCCGCCCCGGGACGCCGCTCCGACCCCTGATGCTGGGCGGCGGGCAGGAGCGCGAGCTGCGCAGCGGCACGCACAACGTCGCCGGGATCGTCGGCATGGCTGCGGCGCTGCAGGCCGCGGCGGACGAGCGGACCGTGGTCGCGGGCCGGGTGGCCGCCCTTCGCGATCGGCTGGCCGCCGGTCTCGTCGCCGCGATCCCGGGCGCCGTCCGGACGGGCGGGGCCGTGGGCGTGCCCCGGCTCCCCGGCACGCTCCACCTCTGCATCCCCGGCATCGAGAGCGAGGCGCTCCTGTTCCTCCTCGACGAGGCCGGCGTGTGCGCGTCCGCCGCCTCGGCGTGCGCCAGCGGCGCCCATCAGGCGTCGCACGTGCTCGCTGCCATGGGAATCGGGCCCGAGCTGGGCGCCGGCGCCCTGCGCCTGTCGTTGGGCTGGACGTCCACCGACGCGGACGTCGACCACGCCCTGCAGGTGATCCCCGCCGCGGTCGCCCAGCTCGGGGGTGCACCTGCACGGCGCGCAGAGCCGGCGGGCCTGGGCCCGAGCGGCCCGGCGCCGGAGGCGCCAAGAGCGGGGGGCAAGATCGTTTCTCTGTCGGCGGCGCAGCCGCCGACGACCAGCAGCCGTGATCTGTCCGCGGAGGCCCCAGAGCGATGAGGGTCCTTGTCGCGATGTCGGGTGGCGTCGATTCGTCGGTCGCCGCCGCCCGCCTGATCGCGGCCGGCCACGAGGTCGTCGGCGTGACGATGAAGCTGTGGGGCGGCGAGTCCGACACGGGTTGCTGCTCGGTGAGCGACGTCGACGACGCCCGCCGCGTCGCGCAGCAGCTCGGCATCGCCCACCACACGTGGGCGTTCTCCGACGAGTTCGACCGCCATGTCGTCGACCCGTACGTCGACGCCCACCGGCGCGGCATCACGCCCAACCCGTGCATCGAGTGCAACCGCCACCTCAAGTTCGACCGGCTTCTGCGCCGCGCCGACGCCGTCGGGTTCGACGCGGTCGCCACCGGCCACCACGCCCGCATCGTGACCCGTGCGGACGGGACCCGGCGCCTGGCACGCGGCGCCGATGCCGCCAAGGACCAGAGCTACGTCCTGTACGTCCTCGGCCAGGCCGAGCTGTCGCGCACCCTGCTGCCCGTAGGGGAAATGACCAAGGCCGAGGTCCGGGCCGAGGCCGACGCGCTGGGGCTGCGGACCGCCCGCAAGCCCGACAGCCAGGACCTGTGCTTCATCACCTCCGGCAGCGGTCGGCGGGGGTTCCTGGGCGGACGCATCGACCTGCGCCCGGGCCGCGTTGTCGACGATGCGGGACGCGATGTCGGCTCGGTCGACGCCGTCGAGCTCGTCACCCTCGGGCAGCGGCGCGGGCTGGGCCTGCCGGGCGGGGGCCCGCCCCGCTATGTCGTCGACGTCGACGTGCCCGCGGCCACCGTGCGCGTGGGGCCGGAGCCCGACCTGCTGTGCGAGGAGGTGGCGCTGGAGCGCATGGTGTGGTCGGTCGGCCCAGCGGCCGCCGACCGCGTCTCGCCGGTCGCCGCGCAGTGCAGCGCCCACGGCCCGCCCCGGCCGGCCCGCATCGAGCCCATCGGCGACGTGGGCGCCCTGGTGCGCTTCGTTCGTCCCGAGCGGCGGGTCGCCCGCGGCCAGTCCGTGGTGCTGTACGACGGCGACGAGGTGATCGGCGGCGGCATCGCCGCCAGACGGCTCCCGACCCGTGACTAAGTTCACGGGCCCGGCGGTTCCGAAACTGTTGCGTCTCGCAATACTCCAGCGCAGTCTGGAGTGACCGGGACCGCCCGACCCGACATCCGCGGAGGCTCCATGCTCACCCGAACCGGCTCCGCCGCGACGCACAGGTCCGACACCCACCGCTGGATCGTCCTCGGGACGATGTGCCTGAGCCTGTTGTTGATCGTGATGGACAACACGATCGTCAACGTCGCGCTGCCGACGTTGCAGCGCGACCTCGACGCCAGCACGACGCAGCTGCAGTGGGTCGTGGACGCCTACATCCTGGTCTTCGCCGGCCTGCTCCTCACCATGGGCTCGCTCGGCGACCGGTTCGGCCGCCGGGGTGCCCTGGCCTTCGGACTGTCGATCATGGGCGCGGCGTCGATCCTGTCGTCGTTCGCCAACACGGCCGACCAGCTCATCACCACCCGGGCGCTGATGGGCGTCGGCGGAGCACTGATCATGCCCGCCACGCTCTCGATCATCACGAACGTGTTCACCGATCGCCGCGAGCGCGCCCAGGCGATCGCCATCTGGGCCGCGACGGCCGGCGCCGCCGTCGCCATCGGCCCCGTCACGGGGGGCTGGCTGCTGGAGCACTTCTGGTGGGGGTCGGTCTTCCTCGTGAACGTGCCGGTCGTGGTGGTCGCACTCGTGCTCGGCCAGCTGTTCGTGCCCACGTCGCGGGACCCCTCGGCGCCTCCCGTCGACGTGGTCGGCGCCCTCCTGTCGATCGCCGGGCTGGTGGTGCTGGTGTGGGCGATCATCGAGGGACCCGGTGGCTGGACCGATCCCGAGATCCTCGGCGCCTTCGCCCTCTCGGCCGTGCTGCTCGGCATCTTCGTCGTGTGGGAACGGCGGACCCGCTTCCCGATGCTCGACATCAGCTTCTTCCGCAACCCCAGGTTCAGCGCCGCGTCCGCGGCGGTCATGCTCACGTTCTTCGCCATGTTCGGCTCGCTGTTCCTGCTCACACAGTTCCTGCAGTCGATCCTCGGCTACACGCCGCTCGAGGCGGGCATCCGGTTGCTGCCGATGGCGGGCGTGATGCTGGTCATCTCGCCGCTCAGCGCCAAGGTGGTCGAGCGGATCGGTTCGAAGATCGTGGTGGCGACCGGGCTGTCGGTTGGGGCGGTGGGGCTCATCATCGCCAGCCGGCTGACCGCCGGCGCCAGCTATCCCGAGGTGCTCGTGGCGCTCGTTGTCCTGGCGGCCGGCCTGGCGCTCGTCATGCCGCCGGCCACCGAGTCGATCATGGGGTCGCTGCCGCTCGCCAAGGCGGGCGTGGGCTCGGCGGTCAACGACACCACCCGCCAGGTGGGCGGCGCCCTGGGCGTCGCCGTGCTGGGGTCCGTGATGAGCTCCACGTACGGTCCTCGGGTGACCGAGGCGATCAGCGGGCTCCCGGTGTCATCGGAGCAGGCCACGGCGATCCACGACCAGATCGGCGCCGCCATGCGGGCCGCGGCCGAGATCGGCGGACCGGCGGGCCGCACGCTCGCGGACGTCGCCTCTCGTGGCTTCGCCGACGGCATGAGCACGGCGTTCGTCATCGGGGCCGCGGCCCTGGTGCTCGGGGCGACGATCGTGGCCCTCTTCCTGCCGGCCCGGGCCCCCGACCACGAGGCACTGGTTCCGGCCGGCGCCACGGCCGGCGCCGCGGCCGCCGCGATGGCTGGCGACGGCGGCGGGGTGGCCGGCGATGGCCATGCGTCCGACGGAGGAGCGGCCGCCGGCCATGGCGGGGCGCCCGACGCCGGGGTCGTTCCGGGGGACGGGCGCGGAGGGTCGGCCGCGGGGGTCGTCCCGGCTCCGCCGGTCCCGGCAGCGTCTCCCGACCCGGAGCCGCGATGACCGACCTCGAGCCGGTCGGGGGCACGCCGGTCGGGGGCACGCCCGAAGCCGGTGATCTCCTGGCCGGCGAGGACGAGCCCGTCCTCCGCCGGCCCGGCCGTCCCCGCGACGCACGTGCCGACGAGGCGATCCTCGACGCCGCCCTCGAGGTGCTGGCCGAGGTGGGACCGGCCCGCTTCACCGTCGACGAGGTCGCGGCCCGGGCGGGCTGCGGCAAGGCGACCATCTACCGCCGCTGGCGGTCACGGGGTGCCCTGTTGCTCGATACCGGGCACCATCGCCTCGGCCTCCGCGTCACCGACCCCGACACGGGCTCGGTGCGCGACGACCTGGTCACGATGCTGGGCGAGCTGGCCCGGAAGATGCGAGACACGCTGGCGGGCAAGGTCATGCCCGCCGTGGTGGCCGAGGCCGCGGTCAACCCCGAGATGCGCGCGGTCCTGGCGGCGTTCGTCCACGACCGGCGGAAGCCGGCTTTCAACGCCATCTCCAGGGCCGTGGGCCGGGGTGAGCTGCCCGACGACACCGACATCGATCTTGTCCTCGACCTGCTGGGCGGGCTCGTGTACTTCCGCGTCATGCTCGCCGACGACCCGCCCGACGATGCCGTCGTCGCCACGGTCGTCGACACCGTCCTCGCCGGCATCCGCCCGACGGCCGGCGGTTGAGCGCCCGGGCCGGCGCGCCGATCGCCGACCACGCCGGCGGCGATTCAGGCCAGGCGGCGGCGCCGGGCCTCGACCAGGGCGGCCCCCGGGCGGGTGGGCGAGATCAGGAGCGCCGCGGCCGTCGTCGCCTCGCTCACGCCGCCGCCTCCCCCGGCGGCCAGCACCAGTGACACCGGGGGCGCGACGGTGACCTCCAGCGCCAGGCCCAGTGCACCCCGCGTCAGGTCCAGCGCCGTGGTGTCCGCCGGCGCCGGCCCGAACGACCGCACGTCGGCCCGCCGCAGCAACACCGGCTCCGCCAGGGCCAGCGGATCGTGTACGACCACGCCGCTGGGCACGAACACCAACCAGCGCCGCGCCAGCGTGTGCAGCGACCGGACCGCCACGGCCGCGGCCGGGAGCCCGATGGCCAGCGCCAGCGCACCCACCAGCCACTGCCGGGCGGCGAGCAGCAGGGGGCCGGCGGCCACGCCCGCGGCCGCCACGGCCCACGCCAGGACCAGCGGCCCGGCGAGCAATGGCCCGGGTACGCGCAGCGGCATCCGCCGTTCGTCGCCGTAGGACGAGCCCGCCACGAACGCCTCGCCCGTGCCGGGCCAGAAGGCAGCGAGCGCGGCCACGAGGGCCCCGACCAGGCCCATCACCGTTGCCGTCGACGGCCCGTCGGCAACGATGGCGGCCACGGCGGCCACCACCGCCGCCGGTGCTGCCACCCGGAGGGCGGTCAGGCTCACCGTCGAGGGCACCAGCGTCGCCACCAGCACGACGGCCCAGCCGGCCCACAGACCGATGCTGACGACCAGCTGGACAGGCCGGCTGGCGCTATCCAGGGCACCGCCCACGGCGGGGCCCAGGAGCACCGGGACGACGAACCAGGTGACACGCGCCGGCCAGGCGCCGAGGGATCCCACGGGCCGGGAGATTTGCCGATGGTGGCGTCGGCTGGCTATTCCAGGCGGCGGGTGTAGCCGAGTGGGGGATGAGGTGACGAGGAACATGCCGCCGCGCCGGGGCGGGAGTCAGCGAGGGATGGCATGAGGGAGGTGCTGCTCCCGATCGGTCTGGCGACCGGCATCGGCAGCCTCCCGCACGAGGATCCGCGCGCAGCCGCCGAGTTCGCGCTCGACCGCCAGCCGCGGCTGCCGGCGGCGCCGTCCCTGCCCCGGCGGTCGCCGGTCGAGGGCATGATCCCGCAGGCGGCCTGGGGCATCGCCGGGGTGCTGGTCCTGCCGGACGGTTCGCTGCTGGTCGACGAGTCGGTCATCGACCCCGCCCTGCCGCTCACCGAGTCGGCGCTCGACGCCGAGCCGTTCGTCGGGCTTCGCACGTTCCTCGATGCCGTCGCCGGCCGTGTGGCACCGTTCAAGGTGCAGCTCACGGGGCCGGTGACGCTGGGCCTGGCCCTCCACGCCGTCGGTGCCCCGCCCGAGCGTGCCTTCGCCGTCGCGGCCATGGCCGTCGAGGCTCGGACCCGCGAGCTGGTGGCGGCGGCCCGCCGCGCCGCCCCCGGCGCCACCACGGTGGTGTTCCTCGACGAGCCCGGGTTGATCGCGGCCCTCGAGCCCGGCTTCCCCTGGCCGGTCGACGACACGCTCGACCTCGTGTCCTCGGCGCTGGCGCAGATCGAGGGCCACGCGATCGCCGGCCTGCACTGCTGCGGCCGTGCGGACTGGCAGGCGATCCTCCAGGCCGGCCCGCAGATCCTGTCGCTGCCCGTCGACGCCGGCGCCCGCGATCACGCCGGGGCGTTCGCCGGCTTCCTGGAGCGGGGCGGATGGATCGCCTGGGGTGCGGTGCCCACGGACCGGCCCCTCGGCGACGGCGCCGACATCCTCTGGCGCCGGCTCATGGGCGAGTGGGACGTGCTCATCGACGGCGGCTGCGACCCGTTGCTCCTGCTCCAGCAGGGGATGGTGACGCCCGCCTGCGGGCTGGCCGGGCTCGATCCGCTCCAGGCGGACCGGGTGCTCGAGCTCGCCGGCCACCTCGCCCATCGGATCGAGGCCGAGGCGCTGGACGCCGGCCTCAACGTCGGCGCCTGAGGTTTCGTTTCGCAACCAGAGGTTGCGAGACGAGGTTTGGGCCGCCGCCGCGCGGCGGCGTCGATTCCCGGTCGCTCGACCGGCGGAGCCGGATCGAGCGACGTGTGGGGGCTCCGCCGGGAGGCTCTGCCCCCCACACCCCCCGCCTGGTGTCGCCGGAGGATCGTGCGGCTCCGTCGGTACTCTGCCCGTCATGGCTGACCGGGAGATCGAGGAGCGGGCCGAGGCCTTGCGCGCGGAGATCCGGGAGCACAACCGGCGGTACCACGTTCTCGACGACCCCGTCATCAGCGACGCCGAGTTCGACGAGCTGGTGCGCCGGCTACGGGCGCTCGAGGAGGAGTTCCCCGAGCTGATCACGCCCGACTCGCCGACCCAGCAGGTCGGCGGGGCGCCCGTCACGACGCTGTTCGCCCCCGTCGTGCACGGCGTGCCGATGATGAGCCTCGACAACGCCTTCGACGAGGCCGAGCTGAGGGCCTGGGTCGAGCGGCTGCACCGGCGACTGGCGGGCGCCCCTGTGGCCTCGGGCGACGGTGGCGACGAACCCGGCAGCGAGGAGGTCGGCTACGTCTGCGAGCTGAAGATCGACGGACTCGCCATCTCGGTTCGCTATGAGAACGGCCGGTACGTGCGGGCCGCCACACGCGGCGACGGGCGCACGGGCGAGGACGTCACCGAGAACGTCCGCACCCTCGACCAGGTGCCCCAGCGCCTGGGCAAGGGCGCGCCCGCCGTGCTCGAGGTGCGGGGCGAGGTGTACATGGCCCTGTCGGCCTTCAACGCGCTGAACGAGCGCCAGCTGGACGCCGGCGCCCGGCCCTTCGTCAATCCCCGCAACGCCGCCGCCGGAGCGCTGCGCCAGAAGGACCCCAAGGTGACGGCGAGCCGGGAGCTGTCGCTGTGGACGTACCAGCTCGGGGAGCTGGACGGCGGCCCCGGGCTCTCCAGCCACCACGAGACGCTGGAGTGGATGGCGGCGCTCGGCTTCCCCGTGAACCCGGAGATCCGCCGTGTGAGCGGTCCCGACGAGGTCCTGGCGTACGGCCTTCACTGGCAGGAGCACCGCCACGACCTCGACTACGAGATCGACGGCGTGGTGGTCAAGGTCGACGACCTGGCCCGGCGCGAGCTCCTGGGATCCACGAGCAAGGCGCCCCGCTGGGCCCTGGCGTACAAGTTCCCGCCCGAGGAGCGCACCACTCGACTCAACGACATCCTTGTCTCCATCGGCCGCACGGGACGCGCCACGCCCTACGCGGTGCTCGAGCCGGTGTTCGTCGGCGGCGTCACGGTGGGCCAGGCAACCCTCCACAACGAGGACCAGGTGAAGGCAAAGGACGTCCGGCCCGGGGACAAGGTGATCGTCCGTCGGGCGGGCGACGTGATCCCCGAGGTCGTCGGCGCGGTGGTCGCCGAGCGGCCGGAGGGGCTCGAACCGTGGACGTTCCCCACGGAGTGCCCGTGCAGCATCCGGTCCCACCTCGTGCGGACCGAGGGCGAGGCCGAGCACCGCTGCATCCACCCCGAATGCCCCTACCAGCGCCAGGGGGCGATCGAGCACTTCGCCGGCCGCGGCGCCCTGGACATCGACGCGCTCGGCACCAAGCGGATCGCCCAGCTCATCGCCGAGGGCATGGTGCAGAGCGTCGCCGACCTCTACGACCTCGACTGGGACCGGGTCGAGAAGCTCGAGCGCATGGGTGCCCTGTCGACGTCCAACCTGCGCGCCTCGATCGACGCGTCGCGGTCCAGGCCCGTGGAGCGGCTGCTCGTCGGCCTGAACATCCGGCACCTCGGGCCGGCCGGCGCCGAGGCGCTCGTGGCGGCGTTCGGCGACCTCGATCGCATCATGGGTGCGTCGGTGGAGGAGCTGGCGGCGGCCGACGGGGTCGGCCAGGTCATCGCGGAGTCAGTGCAGGCATGGTTCGCCGACCCCGCCAACCGCGAGCTGATCGAGCGGCTGCGCGCCGCGGGGCTCAACTTCGTCGGGTCGGCGACCGGCGCCGGCAACGGCGGGATCAAGACGCTGGCCGGCCGGACCGTGGTCGTGACCGGAACCCTCGAGGGCTTCACGCGCGAGGAGGCCGAGGCCGCCATCAAGGCCCGGGGCGGCAAGTCGCCCGGCAGCGTGTCCGGCAAGACGACTGCGGTGGTGGTAGGCGAGGGACCCGGGGCGTCGAAGCTCAGCAAGGCCGAGGAGTTGGGCGTCCCGATCCTCGACGAGGGGGGATTCCGCGAGCTGCTCGAAACCGGGGAGCTGCCCGCCTAGTGGCCCCCCTCGAAATCTCACACCACCGTGAAGCACCAGGGGATCTGGCGGGCGGCGTCGCGGCCCTCGGCGATCGGCCAGACGACCGCCGTGACGCAGTTCAGCCCGGCCCGCAGCTGCTCGACCACCTTGCCGTCGCCGGGCGTGAACTCGATCCGGGCCAGCTCGGGGGTCAGCTTCAGCTGGTCCGCCGGGATCTCGACGTCGTTGAGCACGATCGTGCCCTCCCAGCCGGACAGCAGGTCGACGCCGACTGTCGCCTGCTGCGGCACCTGGCTGTTGGGCGCCGGGATGCGCTGCTCGACGATGTCGTTGCCGATCGCGTCCGACGTCCCCAGCTGGTCGTCGCCTTCGTCGCTGGTGGCGAAGTAGGCCGCCACGAACGCGCTGATGGCCAGCGCGAGCACGAAGATGGCCACAACCTTGAAGCGCGTGCTGTACGGGGAGCTGGTGGTGCTGGCCATTGCGGTGGCCCATCGTCGCACGGCGGGTGCGCCGGGCGGTAACCGACCGCACCCGCACGCCCGACCCCGATCGCCGCCCCTGATGGCGTCGGTCTTCGACCGACCGTAACCTTTCGGCGTGGCCATGACCCGCATGACCGATCAGATCGGTCGTGTGCTGGGTGGGCGCTACAGACTTCTCTCGGCGGTCGGATCCGGAGCGTCGGCGCATGTCTACCTGGCAGACGACGTCCGGCTGCGCCGTCGGGTAGCGGTCAAGGTCCTGCATCCGGCCCTCGCGAACGACGAACTGTTCCTTCGGCGTTTTCGCGCCGAGGCCCGCGCTGCGGCCGCGCTGAGCCACCCCCACATCCTTGCGGTGTTCGACTGGAGCGGCGACGAGGACTCGCCCTATCTCGTCACCGAGTTCCTCGGCGGCGGCAGCCTGCGCTCGATGCTCGACGCCGGCCACCGCCTGACGACCGCGCAGGCGCTCGTCGTCGGGCTCGAGACGGTGCGTGCGCTCGACCATGCCCACCGGCAGGGCTTCGTGCACCGCGACATCAAGCCGGCCAACCTCCTCTTCGGCGAGGACGCCCGCCTGCGCGTTGCGGACTTCGGCCTGGCCCGCGCCATTGCGGAGGCCGGCTGGACCGAGCCGACCGGTGCGATGCTCGGCACGGCCCGCTACGCCTCGCCGGAGCAGGCCCGCGGAGAGTCGGTGAACGGCGCCAGCGACATCTACTCACTCGGCCTCGTGCTGATCGAGGCCGTGACCGGAACGGTGCCGTTCAGCGCCGATACCACCATCGCCACCCTGATGGCACGGCTCGAGCACCCACTGGTGGTGCCCGAGGTCATGGGGCCCCTAGCCACGATCATTACCCAGGCCGGCAGCCTCGATGCCGGCAAGCGGCCCGATGCCGCCGCCTTCGGCGCCGGGCTCATCGCCGCGGCCGAGGAGCTGGCCCGGCCGGCGCCGCTCCCGTTGACGCCGCCGGCCGCCGCCGGCGCCGACGACCTGCGTGACAGCACGCTCGTGCGACCGGAGCTGTACGCACCGGGCAACGGAGCCGCGGCTGCCGCGGCGAGCGCCCTGGTGGTGGGGTCCGGCAGTGTCGTCGGTGATGAGGTGGTGGGCGTCCCCGTGGGCGACGCCGGTGCGGTGAGCGGACTCCCCTCCGCCTCGCTCGGGGGGACGTCGGGCCTAGCAACTGCGGCGTCCGCGACCGGGACCGGGCTCGACGCCGCCAAGCCCACCAAGCCCACGTCGACCACCGTCCTGCCGCCGCCCCCCAGCGTCCCGCCTCCATCAGCGGCCCCGCCGCACACGCCTCCGGGTGGGACCGTGGCGCTATCCGCCGGCGATCGCAGCGCCCGCCGGCTCATGCTGGGCGCCCTCGTGGTGGCGGCCGCCGTGGCCATCGGGGTGGTGGGCTCCTGGATCTACATCCGCTCGCAGGTGCCCTCCCACACCGTGCCGCGCCAGCTCGTCGGCGCCCAGCAGGACGAGGTCGTCGAGATGATCGGGGGCAACGGCTGGAACATCGTCACCCGGCGGGACTACTACGACAACACCGACGAGGGCGAGATCGTCCGCACCGTGCCGGAGCCGGGTGCAGCGCTTCGCGAGGGCGAGACGCTGACGCTGCATGTCTCGCTGGGGCCGCCGCTGGTACCGATCCCGCAAGACCTCGTCGGGCTCAGCGAGGAGGACGCCCGGGACCGGCTCGCCACCGCAGGACTGAGCGCCGACATCCAGCGCGAGCCCAACGACGAGGTCGACGCCGGCACCGTGATCGGCCTCGGTGACGGAGTATCTGACCAGGCGCCCCGGGGGTCCGCGGTGCCGCTCATCGTGTCGTCGGGCCCCGACGAGCCCGAGATCCCCGACCTGGAGGGCGAGCAGTACCAGGATGCGGTGGACCAGCTTGAAGCCCTGGGCCTCGACGTCGAGCTCGACTTCAAGAAGGCGAGGGACGGTCGCGACGAGGGTGAGGTCATCCGCACCGACCCCGACGAGGGCGAGCGTGTCGATCAGGGGTCGACAGTGGTCGTGGTCGTCGCCGGCGGGCAGGTCAGCGTCCCCGACGTCGCCGGCGCGACCCTCGATGACGCCCGAGCGATGCTCGAGGACGCGGACCTGAACGTCGGCATGGTGTTCGGGCCCGAGGACGGCCGGGTCCAGCTGACCACGCCGCTCAGCGACACCGAGGTCGACCCGGGCACCGCCATCGATCTGGTCATGGCGCCGGATGGCTGACGGTCACACGAAACCGCAGCGAACCACACGAGAACTGGGCCTTGACCTGAGGCTTCGCTTGGGGGACGCTTCCACTGACGGGAGCCCCCCTCCCGTCTGGGGCCGTCTCTCTCGCGGCTCAAGTGTGACTACAGACTTGAAGGTTTTCTGGCCACCTTCTGGTTGCCGGACGCTAGCAGCAAGTACACTCTCAACTACAGAGCGTGCCGGGCCCGTTGGGGCGGTATGCCGGACGCGGTGTTCCCCAGCCGCCGCGATGAGGCTGCCGCCCCAGCGGGCTCGGCACACTCCGTTTTGGGGGTTCTGCGCTACTCGGTGATCGCCTGGATCTTGGCCGTCAGCTCGGGGTTCGGCGGACCCGACTGCAGCGCCATCGCCTTGGTCATGTCGCCTTGGAGCTTGATCTTGCCGGCCATGAAGGCCTGCATGCCGGCCTGCGGATTGGCGTCGACCATCATCGCCTTGGCCGTGTCGTAGTCGAGTGTGGCCGTGACGTCGGCGACGTCGAGGAGGCCCAGCTCGAGCTCGACCGAACCGCTCGTCGTGTCCATGTGGGCCTCGACCGTGCCCTCGCCGAAGGGGACCTCGGTGATGACGAGGTTCATCTTCACGGGCTGGGGGGCGGTCGTCGGCGCATCCACGTCTTCGCGGACCTTCCGGGCCGCTTCCACCCACTCATCCGACAGGAACTTGTAAGGCACGAGGCGATCCTCCCTGGTCGGCTCGAAAGCTGCCGCATGCTAGCGCGGGTGTTTGCAGCCGTCGTGCAACGGTCGGGCACGTCCCCTGGCGGCTGGTTGCCCTAACCAGCCGTCGTGGTCGTGGTCTCCGACTCGCTGTCCTGGTCGCCTGACCCCGATCCCTCCGAGCCCGGCACCGGCTGCCCCGTGCACTGCTCGATGATCGAGTCGACGGTCGGCTTGGTGTCCGAGGGGAAGTCGTCGGCATTGTCCGCGGCGGCGAGGTCGTTCATCTCGTCCTGGTTGAACGCCTTGTCGAACTCGTCACCCATGCAGCGGGCCTGATCCTCGTCCATGCCGGCGTCGGTCATGGCGTCGACCACGTCGCCGGCGTCGGCGTCGTTGTTTGTGCACGCCGAGAGCGACAGCGCGGCGACGGCGGCTAGTGCAGCCAGGCCTGTACTACGGATCATGGAGGGCCGAACCTCGTGCTAGCGGAATGACCGGTCAAGGCTAGCCACGGCCAGCCCAAGGGGCACATCGGCGACGGTCAGACGGTGGCCACCGTGGCACCGGCATGGCCGCGCAGCGCAGCCACGGAGGCGCGGGCGGTGCGCTCGTCGGCCGCCAACATGCGGGCGACCAGGCGGGCGACGTAGCTCGACAGCTCGTCGAGGGAGAGATCGACCCGGTGGGTGCGATGGAAGTGGCCGAACTGGCCCACGGTGCCGACGACCGACAGCGCCAGCAGCTCGGGCGGGTCGTCGCCGGTCACGGTGCCGTCGTCCTGGCCCGCGACGATCAGGGCCGTCACGTCGCGGACGTGCTGCTCGGTTCCCTGGCGCAGCACGTCGGACACGGTGTGGCCCTCCACCTCGAGGAGCGAGAAGAACGGCGCGTTCTCCGCCATGAACCGGACGCTCGCCACCGACCCCTGCAGCAGGCGGGTCAGCGCCGGCGCGCGGTCGTCCATGGCGGCGGCTTGTTGGCGTCGGAGGCGACGCCGCATCTCGGCGGCGAGCTCGCGGAACAGGGCCTCCTTGTTCTCGAAGTACCAGTAGAAGAGGCCCTTGGCAACGCCTGCGGCGTCGACGATGTCGACCACGCGCGTGGAGGCATAGCCCTGCTCGGCGAACAGGCGGGCGGCGGCGTCGAGCAGCTGCTGCTTGCGCTCGGCGCCCTGGGTCGTGAGCTGGCGGTCCGACATCGTGAGCGACAGTGTTGCGAGCCTTGACCCGGGGGTCAATCCGACCGGACGTCCACCGGGCGGGCCCTACGAGCCACCCCACTAGTGGAGTGGCTCGCAGCACAGCGCCGGTTACCGCCGGCCAGCGGCACCGCTGGACTGCGTCCTCGTCGTCGCCGCAGCTACGGCTGCGCCTTCCTCCTGCGTCCTTGCCAGCGGCACCGCTGACTCGCCGGTTACCGGGCGGGCGCTACGAGCCACCCCACTAGGGTCTGGAAGCATGGCCACCACGCCAGACGGCAAGGAGATCCTCCCCGGAGCTGAGCCGTGGTCGGCGCCGGGCGGACCACACGGGGCGCTGGTCATCCACGGCTTCACCGGCAATCCCCAGTCAATGCGAGGCCTCGCGGAGGCCCTACATGGCGCCGGGTACGCGGTCGAGCTTCCGCTGCTGCCGGGTCACGGCACGTCGGTCGACGACATGATCGGGACCGGGTGGGGGGACTGGTCCGCCGCGGCCGAGGCCGCCTACGAGGACCTGGCGGCGCGCGTGGACAGGATGGTGGCGGCAGGATTGTCGATGGGCGGCGCGCTGGCGCTCTGGCTGGCGGCCCGCCACCCGGAGATCGCCGGCGTCGTCTGCGTCAATCCGGTGGTGGAGGTCGGCGACGAGGTGGTCGACGGGATTCGCCAGATGGTCGAGAGTGGCGTCGACCGCATCCCGGCCATCGGGGGTGACCTGGCCGACCCGGCCGCTCGCGAGATGGCGTACGACGCCACGCCCCTGCGACCGCTGCTCAGCCTGGCCGACGTCGCCGGCGAGACGGTCGACGACCTCGCGAAGATCGCCTGCCCGGTCCTGCTGATGACCAGCCCGCAGGACCACGTCGTCGATCCCCACAACAGCGACGTCATCGCCGAGCGGGTCTCAGGGCCCGTGCAGCGGGTCACCCTGGAGCGCAGCTACCACGTCGCAACGCTCGACTACGACAAGGACCTCATCGTCAAGCACGCGATCGAGTTCGCAGGCCGCGTCACTGCACCGGACTGAGGTCCCATCTCCTTCACGGGTTCTGACCGGGCCCGCCTACGATGCCCCGCATGGCGCAGATCACCCGCGACGAGGTCGCGCACGTGGCGCGGCTGGCCCGGCTGCTGCTCACCGACGAGGAGATCGACACGTTCACCGAGCAGCTCGGCAAGGTCCTGGACCACGCCCGCGACGTCGAGGCGCTCGACGTGGCCGACGTCCCCCCGACCGCGCATCCCTACCCGCTCGTCAACGTCGTGCGCGCCGACGACGAGGTCCCGTGCCTCGACCGCGAGGTCGTGCTGGCCGGCGCGCCGGACACCGAGGGCGGCCTGTTCCGTGTCCCGCCGGTGCTGGGGGAGGTGCCATGACCGCGCCCGCGCGTAGCGCCCTCGACATCGCCGCCGAAGTCCGGTCCGGCGAGCGGCCGGCGGCCGCCGTCGTCGACGAGCACCTCGCCGCCATCGAGGCCCGGGAGCCCGAGATCCACGCGTTCAACCTGGTCCTGGTCGACGAGGCCCGCGAGGCGGCCGTGGCCATCGACCGCCGGGTGGCGGCGGGCGAGGACCCGGGCCCGCTCGCGGGCGTTCCGATCGCCCTCAAGGACAACATCTGCACCGAGGGCATCCCCACCACGTGCTCGTCGCGGATCCTCGAGGGGTGGCGGCCGCCGTATGCCGCCACCGTGGTCGAGAGGCTGGCCGAAGCGGGCGCCATCGTGATCGGCAAGACCAACCTCGACGAGTTCGCGATGGGTAGCTCCACCGAGAACTCCGCATTCGGGCCCACCCGGAACCCGCACGACACGACCCGGGTCCCCGGCGGGTCGTCGGGCGGGTCCGCCGCCGCCGTGGCCGCCGGCTTCGCAAGGCTGGCGCTCGGCTCCGACACCGGCGGGTCGATCCGCCAGCCGGCGGCGCTGTGCGGGGTCGTGGGCATGAAGCCCACTTACGGCCGGGTGTCCCGGTACGGCCTGGTCGCGTTCGCCAGCTCGCTCGACCAGATCGGGCCGCTCAGCCGCAGCGTGGCCGACGCCGCCGCGCTGTACGAGGCCATCGCCGGGCACGACCCGCGCGACGCCACCTCGATCCCCGAGCCGGTGGGTGACGTGAGCGCCGGGCTGGCCGAGGGCGTCGCAGGGCTGCGGGTCGGCGTGGTGACCGAGCTGTGCGAGGCGGAGGGCATCCAGCCCGACGTGATCGCCCGGGTGCGTCAGGCGGTCGACGCGCTGGAGCACGCCGGGGCCAAGGTCGAGGACGTCTCGGTGCCCGCGGTCGTCTACGGGCTGACGGCCTACTACCTGATCAACCCGGCGGAGGCGTCGAGCAACCTGGCCCGGTACGACGGCGTGCGCTACGGGCTCCGCGTGGAGGCGCCCACGACCGGCGAGATGTACGACCGCACCCGGACGGCGGGCTTCGGGGCTGAGGTCGAGCGCCGCATCATGCTCGGCACCTATGCGTTATCGGCGGGCTACTACGACGCGTTCTACGGCAAGGCGCAGCGGGTGCGCACGCTCATCATCCGCGACCTCGACGCCGCCTACGAGCGCTTCGACGTGCTCGTCGGTCCCACCGCGCCCTCAACCGCGTTCCCGTTCGGGGCCAAGACGGCCGACCCGCTGACCATGTACCTGAACGACGTGTGCACGATCCCCTCGAACCTGTCGGGCCACCCCGCCATCTCGATCCCGTTCGGTACGGGCGACGACGGGCTGCCGGTGGGGGTGCAGGTGATGGGGCCGGCGCTGGGCGAGGCGACGATGTTCCGGGCTGCGGCCGCGATCGAGGCGACCGCGCCGGCTGGGAAGGACGACGCGTGAGCACCAGCGGCAGCACGGCCACGGCCGCCACCGCCACCGGGTGGGAAACCGTCATCGGGCTCGAGGTCCATGCCGAGCTCGCCACTCGGACCAAGCTGTTCTGTGGCTGCCCCAACCGCTTCGGCGACGAGCCGAACGCCAACGTGTGTCCGGTTTGCCTTGGCCTCCCGGGTTCGCTGCCGGTCCTCAACGAGCAGGCGGTCACGCTGGCGATGCGCCTCGGTCGCGCCCTGCGCTGCGAGGTGCGCAGGTCGATCTTCGCCCGGAAGAACTACTTCTATCCGGACATGCCGAAGAACTACCAGATCAGCCAGTACGACCTGCCGATCAACGTCGAGGGCACCCTGGAGCTGCCGCACTCGGGCGCGACCGTGGGGATCGAGCGGGCGCACATCGAGGAGGACACCGGCAAGTCCACGCACGTCGGCGGCGGCGGCCGCATCCACGACGCCGGCTACAGCCTGGTCGACTACAACCGGGCCGGCGTCCCCTTGCTCGAGATCGTGTCCAAGCCCGACCTTCGCTCGTCCGACGACGCCCGGGCCTACGTGTCTGAGCTGCGGGCGATCCTGCTCGCCACCGGCGCGTCCGACGCCAAGATGGAGGAGGGCTCGCTGCGCGTCGACGCCAACGTCTCCATCCATCGCCCGGGTGAGCCGTTCGGCACCCGCTGCGAGATCAAGAACCTCAACTCGCTCCGGTCGCTGGGCCGGGCGATCGACTACGAGGCGCGCCGCCAGATCGAGCTCATCGAGTCGGGCGAGCAAGTGCGGCAGGAGACCCGTCACTGGAACGAGGACGAGGGCCGCACGGGCACGCTGCGCACCAAGGAGGAAGCGGAGGACTACCGCTACTTCCCGGAGCCCGATCTGGTCCCGCTCGACCCCGACGACCGCTGGATCGCCCGCGTCGAGGCGGAGCTGCCCGTCCTGCCTGCCGCACGCCGCACCGCGCTGGCCGACGCCGCCGGGGTGGCGCCCAACACGCCCGCGGTCGCCATCGCCGTCGAACGCCGGCTCGACGGACTGGCGGTCGCCGCGATTGCGGCCGGCGGCGACCCTCCGCGGGTGCTCACCCACGTGGAGCACAACCTCGCCGTCGAGGGTGCCGAGCGGCTGGACCCCGCCGGCCTGGCGGCGCTGGTGTCGATGGAGACCGCGGGCGAGCTCACCGCCACCCAGGCCAAGGACGTGCTGGCCGAGATGGTGGCGACCGGGGCCGAGCCTGCGGCGATCGCCAAGGCCAAGGGCTACGAGGCCATGGGCGACGACGACCTGGCCGCTGCGGTCGACGGGGTCATCGCCGCCAACCCGGCCCAGTGGACCCGCTTCGTCGAGGGCGAGGGCAAGCTCATGGGCTTCTTCGTCGGCGAGGTCATGAGGGCCACCAAGGGCCAGGCGGACGGCAAGGCGGTGACGGCGCTGCTGCGCCAGCGCACCGGCGCCTGACCGCACGGCCGGAGGCAATGGCGAACGGAGCGGGCAGCCCGAGGCAATAGCGAACGGTTGCCGTTCGGCATCGCCTCGGGCTCATCGGGCCGTCAGGTATTGCCTCGGCATGCGGGGGGCGCACGTGCGAGTCTGCCGCTCGTGACGTGGAAGGCGAGGCTGATCGATCCCGGCGAGCTGGAGGCCACCATCGACCTCACGGCGCTGGCGTTCGCCATGGGCCCGCGGGCGACCGAGAACTACCGCCGGCAGACGGCGATGATGACCGAGCCGGACCGGGTGTTCGTGGTCGAGGATGGCGACGTGTTCGCCGGCACGGGCGCCGCCTACTCGATCGCGGTCGCGCTGCCGGGTGGCGGGACGCTGCCGCTCGCCGGCGTGTCCGAGGTCGGCGTGTCGCCGGCCCACCGGCGGCGCGGGATCCTGCGGACGCTCATGGAGGCCGTGCACGACCAGGCCCTCGACCGCGGCGAGCCGATCGCCGGGCTGACGGCCAGCGAGGGCGGCATCTACAGGCGCTTCGGCTACGGCGTGGCCACGCGGTACCAGTCGCTCTCCATCGACCGCCCCGCGGCCGCCGAGGTCGACGGCGGCTCGGCGGGCCGGATACGCGTGATGTCCGACGCCGAGGCGCGGCCCCTGTTGCCGGCGGTGTGGGAGCGGTACTGGCGCCAGGTGCCCGGCGAGGTGCGGCGCCCGCCCGTGTGGTGGGACATGCTGGCGCTTGACTTCGCGGAGGACCGCGACGGGGCCAGCGCTCGTTTCGTCGCGGTGCACGACGACGCCGACGCCGTCCCGGACGGGTTCGTGACCTATCGCGTCAGGCGGGGATGGGGGAGCGGGCGCCTCCTGCCCCACGAGCTGCTCGTCGAGTCCGTCGCCGCGATCGACGAGGGGGTCGTCGCCGCACTGCTGCGGTTCGTGCTCGGGGTCGACCTCGTCGGCACGGTCGAATGGGCGGCCGCGCCGCTCGACCTGCCTTACCGCTGGCGGCTGGCGAACCCGCGCGCCCTGCGGGTGACACGGGAGGTCGACCACCTGTGGCTGAGGCCGCTGGACGTCGCGGCCTGCCTGTCGGGCCGCCGCTACGGCATCGAGGGCGCGTGCGTGCTGGAGGTGGTCGATCCGGCCCGCCCATCGCTGGGCGGCCGCTTCCGGCTCGAGGGCGGGCCCGACGGCGCCGACTGCCGCCGCAGCGATGCCGAGCCCGACCTGGCGGTCGGCGTCGCCGACCTGGGCGCCCTCATGCTGGGCGGCGTGTCCTGGTCGACCCTCCGTCGCGCCGGCCTGGTCGACGAGCGCACGCCGGGGGCCGCGGCGAGTGCGGACCGCATGTTCCGCCCGGACCGGGCGCCGTACTGCTCGACCGACTTCTGAGCTGCCGGAGGAGACTCAGCCGCCGGACACCGCCGGCATGACCGCGACCTCGACCCCCGCCGCCAACGGCGTGTCCTGCTCGGACAGGTCTCGGACGTTGTCGTTTCCCAGGAACAGGTTGACGTGCCGGCGCAGGCGCCCCTGCTCGTCGCGTATGCGGCACTCGAGATCGGGGCGGGTCGTCGCCAGGTGGTCGAGCAGGGCGCGGATCGTCGGCTTCTCGCCGAGCACCGCGAGGTCGACGTCGAGGGCCGAGCGCCCGCCGGTGTACGTGCGCAGGCTGGCGGGCACCCGCAGGTGGACGGCGGCGGGCCCCGACGTCACCGGAGCTCGGCGGCCCTGACGACCAGGACGTCGGGCAGGTGCCGGACGATCGACGTCCACGACGCGCCCTCGTCGGCGCTGGCGAACACCTCGCCCGAGCGGGTCCCGAAGTACACGCCAGCGGGGTCGCAGTCGTCGGTGCACAGCGCGTCGCGGAGAACGCTCACGTACGCGTGCTCCTGGGGCAGCCCGTCGGCGAGCGGCTGCCAGCTCCCACCGGCGTCCGTGGTGCGGTAGATGCGGCATCGGTCCTCGGGCGGCATCCGGTGCGCGTCCTTGACCAGTGGATAGACGTAGGCGGTGCCCGCCCGGTGCGGATGCGCGGCCACCGGGAAGCCGAAGTCGGCGGGCAGGTCCTCGCCTATCGCCGTCCACGTGGCACCGAAGTCGTCGCTGCGGTAGACGCCGCCGTGGTTCTGGAGGAACAGCTGGTCAGGCCGGTCGGCCTGGCCCGCGAACTTGTGGACGCACTGGCCGAACTCGGGGTGGGGGTCGGGCGCGTGCCACGCGTCGATCCCGCTGTTGGAGGCCTCCCACGACTTGCCGCCGTCGTCGGTGCGGTACACGCCCGCCGCCGACACGCCGACGAGCATCCGGTCGGGGTCGGTGACGTGCGGCATGATCGTGTGCAGGCACAGGCCGCCCCCGCCGGGCATCCATCGTTCCCGGTGCGGATGGTCCCAGAGGCTCTCCACCAGCGAGAACGTCTCGCCGCCGTCCTCCGAGCGGAACAGGGCTCCCGGCTCGACACCCGCCCACACGAGGCCGGGCTGGTCGGCACCGGCGGGCCGAAGCTGCCAGGTCCGCACCAGGGCCGCGCCGGTCTCGGCGGGGAAGCGGATCGCACCTCCCTCGGTCTCCTGCCAGGACGCGCCGAGGTCGTCGGACCGGAACACAGATGGCCCCCAGTGCTCGCTGTCCGCGCCCGCCAGCAGGCGAACGGATCCGGCCGGCGTGGCGGAACGCTGATCGATGGCGGTCGCGTAGACCGAGTTCATCGGGAAGTGCGGGCCGTCCAGCGACCAGGACTCACGGTCGTCGCTGCGGGCGAGGAAGAGCCCCTTGCGCGTGCCGATCATCAAGAGGGTCGTCATGGCAGCTCCCCGGGTCGGAGTCGATTCATGTTTCGTACCGGAATGTAGGCGCCGGGCCGGGGCGGGAGTGTGGGCGGAGCCGGCCGTCGTACAGCTCGAGCACGCGGTGTGCGGCCTCGAACGCCACCTCGTTGTGGGTGGCGATCAGGCAGGTGGTGCCGCTGGCGGCGAGGTCGGCGAGGACGAGCATCATGCCCTCTGCCCATGTCCGGTTCTGGTGGGCGATGGGCTCGTCGGCCAGGAGCACGCGGGGACGCATCACGGTCGCCCGGGCGAGGGCGGCCCGCTGCTGCTCGCCGAGCGAGACTTCGTCGGGGTGGCGGTCGGCGAGCTGGTCGATGCCGAGCCGCGCCATCAGGGCGCCGGGGCTATCCCCGCCGTCCGCGGCGCCGCCGAGCCGGAGCGGAAGGCCGATGTTCTCCGCCAGGGTCAGCTCGGCCAGCAGGCCGAGCGACTGGGGCAGGATCGCCAGGTCGGCCCAGCCGAGTCGATCCGCACCCACGTCGCCACCCAGGAGCCGGACCGACCCGGCGTCGGGCCGCTCCCAGCCCGCGACGATGGTCAGCAGCGTGGTCTTGCCCGACCCCGACCGCCCCGCCACCACCACGATCTCCCCGGGCCTGGCGCTCAGGTCGACGCCGGCCAGGACGCGCCGGGGGACCTGGTGCGGACCCGCGAACGACTTCTCGACCGCGGCGAGGTCGAGCACCGTCTCGTCGGCGGCGCCGGGCACCGCCCCCGCGTCGGTGGCGGTCATGACGGCACCCGCCCGTCGCGCAACGCCACGACGTGGTCGGCGGCGGCGATCACCGCTGGGTCGTGGGAGGCCACCACCAGGCTCGCGCCGCCATCGACCAGGCCGCGCATGGTCTCCACCAGGGCGGCGCCCGCGGCGCCGTCGAGCTCGGCGGTGGGTTCGTCCGCCAGCAACAGCACCGGCCGGCCGACAGCTGCGGCCGCGAAGGCGATCCGCTGCTGCTCGCCACCCGACAGCTCGTCGGGACGGCTGCCCGCCCGGTCCGTCAGGTCGACGACGGCGAGCAGGGCCGATGCCTCGCCCGGGTCGGTGCCCCGCAGCCGCGCGGCCAGCTCGATCTGCTCCCGGGCGGTCAGGTACTCGACGAGGTTGTCGGCCGGGTCCTGGAGGACGATGCCCATGGCACGCCGCCGCAGGCGGCGCCGTGCCCCCGGTCGCAGGCGGGTCACGTCGGTGCCGTCGACCTGGATGGCACCGGCCCGGGGGCGCAGCAGGCCGGCCAGCGCCCGGAGGAGCGACGACTTGCCCGATCCCGAGGGGCCGGCCACCACCGACAACCGGCCACGGACGAAGGTGGCGTCGACCTCGCGCAGGGCGTGGACGACGCCCGCGCCGGTGTCGTAGTCGACGGATACCTCGTGGCACCGGGCGGCCGGCACCGAGTCGGGCGGGCCCGTCGGTGTGGCTGGCAGCACGATTTCGGGCGGCGGTGCGGGGTCAGACGCCGGCACGGAGCACCTCCACCGGATCGTCGCGATCGGCGCGCCGTTGGGCCGAGGCGGCGGCAACGACGGCGACGACCAGCGCGGCCGCTGCCAGGGCGACGACGACGGCGACGGCCGGGCGGAGCAGGGGATCGGGCCGGAACCCGGGCACGGGGTCGATGCGCTCGTAGGCCAACCAGGCGCCGAGCAGGGCGAGGGCCAGGCCGAGCCAGCAGCCGACGACCACGCCGGCCGTCAGCTCCACCAGGAGGACCCGGCGGTGCTGCCGTGCGGTCAGCCCCATGCGGCGGGCGAACGCGTAGCCCAGCACGCGACCCCGGCGACGGGCGTCCAGGTACACCGCGACGCCGCCGAGCACCAGCACGCCGGCCGCGATCCCCAGCGACTGCATGAACCCGAACGTCCACGAGACGGTCAGGAACGACGCCCGGTCGACCACGTCGGCGAAGCTCCTGCCCTCGGTGAATACCACCCTGTCGGCACGCAGGGCCTCGAGGGCCTGGGCGCGGTCCCCCCGAATCCACGCCTCCCGCACCACCGTGCGCACGCCGAGCTCGTCGAGGGCCGAGTCCGCCACGAACATGGTCGGCAGGCCCCCCTTCATGCCAGGGAACGCCTGCACGGTCGCGACCTGCTCGACCGTGAGCCGGGTGGTCCCTCCGGCGATGATCCCGGCGTCGGTGGTGGCCGGGACGTCGGCGCCCACCACCAGGGCCGGCACCCGCCCGCCTACCGGCGGCGCTGCCAGCCGGTCGAGCAGCGTGCCCAGCGACGCACCGGCGAAGCTGGCGTCCCAGAAGGCAGCTTGCTCGAACGTGTCAGGATCGATGCCCAGCACCACCACGTCCTGCCGCCGGCCGCCCTCCTCCACCCAGCCCAGAGGGAACACGGCCACCTCGGTGGCCCGGTCGGCGAGCGCCGCCGGGATCTGCTGGTCCCCACCCAGCCGGACCGCCACGTCACTGCCGATGAAGGTCTTGGCCTTGGCCTGCAGCGTCGCATCCAGCGAGCGGTTCAGGGTGGCGGCATAGCCGAGCACGCCGGCGGCGATGGCGGACGCCGCCACCAGGCCGACGACCGCCACCCCGTAACGCGCCACCCGCCGGACCGCCAGGTACAGCGCCGTGGGCCAGGTGCGGCTGGCGGACCGCAGCCTGGGCAGCGCCAGCGCGAGCAGCCGCATCGCCACCGCCACTCCGGTCACCAGGAAGAGCACAGGGAACAGGAGCCCGAGGACGTCCACGCGGCTGACCTCGGCACCCCGGGTCACGGGCACGCCCCACTCTCCGAGCCGCCGGTACGACAGCAGGGTCGCCACCCCCAGTCCCAGTTCCCAGGGCACCTTGCCCACCCACGCCCGGCGGTGGTGCCGAGCATCATGCGTGCGGACGCGGGCGGCGACCACGACCGCGACAGTAAGCGCCGTCAGCACCCAGGCGCCGACACCGGCCACGACCGCCCGCGTCATCGCCGCCGGCTCCAGCGCGGAGGACGGCCCCAGCCAGACCACTACGCCGTAGGCGAGCGCCACACCGGCGGCGCACCCCGCGAGGAGGGCCACGACCAGCTCCAGCACCGCCTTGACGCCCAGCGCGGCCGGCGACACCCCGCGGACCGTCAGCAGCGCCACTTCGCGGCGGCGCCGGTCGAACCACAGCGAGGCGGCCGCCATCACCAGGCCCACGCCCGCCAGCGCCGCGAACCCCGCCACCGGCCACACGCCGCCGCCGACCGATGTCTGGATCCCCCGCGCCCGGTCCACCACGAACGGCAGGTGGGAGTGGAAGAACTTCGACAGGAAGTCCTCGGCATCCCGGTACTGGACGGGCGGTGGCGTGAAGGTGACCGGGTTGCCGTTCTGATCGATGACGGTCAGGGGCCCGGGCCGCTGCGTGATCCGCGCGCCGTGGTGCTCGACATCGGCACACCAGCCCAGCGGCGACGACCGCTCCGATCCGCAGGCGAGATCGGTGACCAGTCGGTCGGCGTTGGCGATCGTCGGCTCGCCGTGCAACGGGGCGTCCCAGGCCCCGGCGGCGCCGGCGTCGTCGAGCGCCGTCACCAGGTCGACGAACGTAGATCGATCGGCCAGCAGGACCGGCGGCGGTGGCTGCTCGACGTGCGGGGCCCTGGGGAGCAAGAGGTCGGCGTGGGCGCACCAGTAGTCATCCTCGACCGGTCCCGCCAGGTCGCGGTACACGCCGACGACGGCCACGTCAGCCGGGGCCGAGGGCCCACCCGCCGGATCCCCGAGCGGCGCGTCGCCCACCAGGGTCGCCCGATCGCCACGGCCCAGGCCGGCGCTGGAGGCGGCGCGGTCGCTGATCCACAGCCCCGGCCCCGGCGGCCCGGCGATCACGTCGACGTGGTCGAGGGCGCCGTCGCGCGTCAGGAGGACCGCCGGCACCTCGCCGGACCCGTCGCCGCGCACCAGCGCCACCGGCCGGCTGAACCACAGGACCGAGGGGCCGAGGTCGTCGGCCAGCGGCGTGAACGGGTCCGACCCGAGGTCGGGCCTCGATCCGTCCCCGGGATCCGGGAACCCGGTCGCCATGCTGACGCCCGTGTCACGGGGGCAGCGCTCGGCGGTCTGCACGGCGACTGACGCCGTGCCCACCGAGGACAGGAACAGCGGCACCGCCGCCACCGCCGCCGCTAGCACGGCGCAGGCTCCGGCCACCGTCGCCAGCACGCCCGGCCGCCGGCGCAGCAGCCACGGCGCCCGCCGCCAGGGTGCGGACGATAGGGTTCCCAACGCGGAACGGATCCGTTGCCCCATCGACCGGCGACCGTAGTGGTTCGGTCGGTGAGCACCGACGACCGAAAACGCGTCGCGCCCGTGCAAACGGCGTCAGCGGCGGGCGCCGAGGACGACCCAGCGGTCCGAGGCGAACCGGGCCAGCAGGGTCGATGACCTCGTCAGCATCAGCAGACCCAGCGCTGCCCACAGCCAGCCGATGCCGGCGTCGAGGGTGAGGACCAGCAGCGCCGCCGGGATGAACACGGCCGCGGCGAGGATGATGGCCCAGGCGAGGAAGCGCATGTCGCCAGCCCCGATCAGCACCCCGTCGAGCACGAAGGCCACGGCGTTCACCGGCTGGAGCGCCGCCACCCACAGCAGGAGGAAGCCCGCCAGCGCCAGCACCTGGGCGTCGTCGGTGAACAGATGGGGCAGGACGGTCCGCAGCAGCGCCACCAGCAGGCCCACGAGCGCCCCCAGCGCGACGCCCCATTCGATCATCCGCCGGCCCGCGTCCCTCACCGGCGTCGATGGACTGCTTGGTGACCTCCAAGACCGATGCCGTGTTCATCAGCCGGGAGCGCACGGAGGGCACGTCCTCAATGAGAACGCGGCCGAGTTCGACCAGGGCTTGCTCGCGCCGCTCGTGCATGCGGATGCTGCGCTGCACCCGCGGTGTGTGAGGAACCACTGCACGACGGCTGCAATCACGCCACCCAGCACGACGAGCAGAGCGTCCACGCGGCCGCGGAGCTTAGGGCTCGACTGTCGCTGTCATCATCGCCGCCGGAGCGAGCACGCTGGGGTCCGAATTAAGCACCTGCCCCCCTCAGGCCAAGAAGGACCTTTGCGCGGCGGTCGAGCGGTAGCGTCGGCGTCGATATGGCGCTGAATCCGACCGCACGATGAACGAACCCGACGAACTCGAACCCGTCATCCAATGTGGGCCTGGCGGTCGGGATACACCGGACGAGATCGCCGACGAGTTGGTGCGGATCGCTGACGCGCTACGCGGTGGTGACTACAGCTCAGGGTGGGCCGGCTTGGTCGCGGCCGCTCTCCGCCAGATCGCGGATCGCGTCGGGGCGACCGGCTATGACGAGATGGCCGAGGGCAGCCCGCCCCCCTCGGCATCGGGGTAGCCAGCGACGAGGGGTGAGCTTCGCCTCAGGCTTGCGCCGACCACATCTGCGGCACGCCACTCGACCGGGGTCGTGGTTGCCGGGACTATCCCTGGAGTAGCGGCCCTGGTCGGTTGCGCCGGCCCATCACGCGGCCCAGACTTCATCGCCCTAAGAAATCACTGAGCACATAGAGGGGCTCGGCGATGAGGGCACCGAACGCCGGAATGGCCAACCGGGCAATCTCGCGGTCGAGCGAGCGCCGTGCCGGCGGCCGGCGCCAAAGCATCTGGCTGCGAGCCATCCCGCTAGTGTGCCGACGCCCATGCGACGGACGGCCCCGAGATGGACGCGCCGCACGTTCCTGATCGGCTCCGGTGCCACCGCCGGGGCCGTGGTCCTCGCGGGCGCCGCCTGCTCGCCGTCCGACGACCCCCAAGACGACCCGCCCGGCGGCGCCGCCGGCGACGACGCAACCAGCGACACGCAGGGGGACCGGATGTCAGCGGATGGCGTAGTGAGCCTGGGCGACGTGCCCACGGAGGCGACGATCTTCGCGTGGATCCGTGAGGTCTTCGACCAGGGGATCCGCCGGCCCGGCTATCCGGCCGACGAGTGGGCGGAGGGGTGGACCGCCGACCGGTTCCGCAGCATCGGGCTCGACAACGTCCGTCTGGAGCCCATCACCGTCACCCGCTGGGAGCCCACGGACTGGTCGCTCGAGGTGACTGGACCCGACGGTGCGACGGCATCGCTCGATTGCTTTCCGGTGCCGTTCTCGGCTCCCGTCGACGGGCTCGAGGCCGAGGTCGCCGCCTTCGACCCGGCGGGACCCGGCGCCGTGCGGGGCAAGGCGTCACTGTTCGACGTGCCGCTGATCCGCATTCCCGCCGACCTGCTGGCCACGGCGGGCAGCGCACCGGCCGCCCCCAGGGGACGGATCGTCGATCCCGATGGCAGCCTGGCCGGCGCCGAGCACGTCGTGCCCTTCGGCGCGCAGTTCCAGGCGGTCATGGAGCCGTCGATCGAGGCCGGGGCGGTGGCGTTCATCGGCACCCTCACCGACTACCCGGGCGACTCGTTCAACTACTTCGTGCCGTACGACGCCGTAGCCCGGCCGATCCCGGGCGTGTGGGTGAACGGCACCGACGGGGCGAGGCTGCGGGATCAGCTCGCCCGGGGCCCGGTGCGGGTACGGCTCACCGTGGCCTCCACGCGGGAGGAGGTCCGGTCGCACAACGTCGTGGGCGAGCTGGAGGGTGCGGACGACGAGACCGTCATCATCGGGTCCCACCACGACGGGCCGTGGGCGTCGGCCGTCGAGGACGGCAGCGGCATCTCGCTGGTGCTGGCACAGGCCACCTACTGGGCCGCCCAGCCGGTCGAGCGGAGGCCGCACCGGCTGGTGTTCCTGCTCCAGGGCGGCCACATGTCCGGCGGGGCGGGCCTGCTCGGCTACATCGAGGCGCACCGGGCCGAGCTGGCACAGGTCGTGCTCGAGGTCCACCTCGAGCATGCGGCGCGGGAGTTCACCGAGCGGGACGGCGACGTCGTCCCGACCGGCCAGCCGGTGCCGCGGTGGTTCTTCACGAGCCGCATCCCATCGCTGGAGGCGGCCGTGGCGGAGGCATTGCGGACGGAGGGGCTGGGCCGGTCGCTGATCCTGGCGCCCGACGCCTTCGGGGACCAGCCGCCGACCGATGGCGCGTTCTACCACCGCGAGGGCGTGCCGGTGATGAACTTCCTGACCGCCCCCTTCTACCTGTTCGACGCCATGGATACGCCCGACAAGATCGACCGCGAGCACCTGGAGCCGCTGACCCGCGCCACGATCCGCATCGTCGAGTCCACCCGCGGGGTGAGCGCGGCGGAGATGCGGGCGGGCGTGGTGACGTCGTGACCTACCCCGAATCCGAACATGCGGCGGTTGGCGCCCCCATGGGGGCGCTATTCGCCGCAAGTTCGAAGGGTGACGGACCTACGCTGCGCCCATGAGCGAGAGCGAGTCCCGCGTCGACATCAAGCACCGCAGCCGTGAGGTCACCGACGGGTTCGAGCGGGCGCCGGCAAGAGCCATGCTGCGGGCGATCGGCATGACCGACGACGACTGGGACAAGCCGCAGGTGGGCGTCGCCTCCTCGTGGAACGAGGTGACGCCGTGCAACATGCCGCTCGAGCGGCTGGCCAAGCGGACCAAGGAGGGCGTGCGGGCGGCCAGCGGGTTCCCGATCGAGTTCACGACGATCGCCGTGTCCGACGGCATCTCCATGGGCCACGAGGGGATGCGCGCGTCGCTGGTGTCGCGGGAGGTGATCGCAGACTCGGTCGAGACCGTGATGCACGCCGAGCGGATGGACGCCATGGTCACGCTCGCAGGCTGCGACAAGTCGCTGCCCGGCATGCTCATGGCCGCGGCCCGGCTCAACGTCCCGTCGGTGTTCGTCTACGGCGGGTCGATCCTTCCGGGCCACCACAACGGTCAGGCGCTCGACATCGTGAGCGTGTTCGAGGCCGTGGGGGCGCACGCCGCCGGTGGCCTGGACGCCGCGGGGCTCGAGGCCATCGAGCGCAACGCCTGCCCCACCGAGGGATCCTGCGCCGGGATGTTCACGGCCAACACGATGGCGTCGGTGGCCGAGGCCCTGGGCATGTCGCTGCCCGGGTCGGCGTCGGCTCCCGCCGTCGACCGGCGCCGCGACGACGTGGCCCGCGCATCGGGCGAAGCGGTGGTGCGGCTGCTCGAGGCCGGCATCCGGCCCCGCCAGGTCATGACCAAGCCGGCGTTCGAGAACGCGATCGCGGTGGTGATGGCGCTGGGAGGCTCGACCAACGCCGTGCTCCACCTGCTCGCGATCGCCGCCGAGGCCCGCGTCGACCTGGCGCTCGACGACTTCAACCGCGTGGCGGCCCGCGTGCCGCACATCGCCGACACCAAGCCGGCCGGCCGCTACCACATGAGCGACGTCGACCGGATCGGCGGCGTGCCGGTCGTCATGCGGCACCTGCTGGAGGCCGGGCTGCTCGACGGCGACTGCCTCACGGTGACCGGCCGCACCGTGGCCGAGAACCTGGCCGACATCGACCCGCCCGCGCCCGACGGTGACGTGATCCACCGCCTCGACGCCCCCATCCACGCCATCGGCGGCATCGCCGTGTTGACCGGCTCGTTGGCCCCGAAGGGGGCGGTGGTCAAGGTGGCCGGCATCACCGTCGATCGGTTCGAGGGCACCGCCCGTGTGTTCGACGGCGAGGACGGGGCGATGGACGCCATCCTCGCTGGGTCGATCGAGCCGGGAACGGTGGTGGTCATCCGCTACGAGGGGCCCAAGGGCGGCCCGGGGATGCGGGAGATGCTGGCCGTCACCGGCGCCATGAAGGGCGCCGGCCGCGGCGCCGACTGCGCCCTGGTGACCGACGGCCGCTTCTCGGGCGGCACCCACGGCTTCTGCGTCGGGCACGTGGCGCCCGAGGCCACCAACGGCGGCCCGATCGCACTCGTCGCCGACGGCGACCGGATCGTGATCGACGTGCCGTCGAAGACGGTCGACCTCGCCGTCGACGACGCCGAGCTGGCGCGCCGCCGCGCCGAGTGGAAGCTCCCGGAGCCCCGGTACACGTCCGGCGTGCTCGCCAAGTACGCCCGGCTGGCCTCGGGCGCCGAGCGCGGCGCCGTCACGGAGGCCTGACCCAGGGTCGTACGCTGGAGAACATGACGACCGAGCAGCCTCGGTGGCGGGGGATCAACCACCTCGCCCTCGTCACCACGGACATGGACCGGACGGTTCGCTTTTACCAGGGGGTCCTGGGCGCCAGGCTCGTCGCCACGATCGGGACCCCCGCGTTCCGGCACTACTTCTTCGAGTTCGGGCCGGAGTTGACCGTCGCGTTCTTCGAGTACCGCGACGCGGAGATCGAGCCGTTCGCCAAGCCGGCGGGGGTGCCCGACAGGCGCGCCGTCCAGTTCGACCATGTGTCCTTCAACCTTCCCGACGAGCACGCGCTCGAGGCGCTGCAGCGCCGGCTGAAGGAGCACGGCTGCGAGGTCACCGAGGTGGTCGACCACGGGATCATGCGCTCGATCTACTTCACCGACCCCGACGGCATCGCGCTCGAGGCGTCCTGGTGGGTGGTCGACGCGACCGGGCGGGACCCCGACTATGCCGACGAGCAGCTCTTCGGTGACACCGACCCCGTGCCGGCGCTGCGCGAGCTCGCAGCCCACGGGGAGGTCTCCACGACGCCGACGACGCGCCTGGTGAACGCCGACGACGACATCCGGGATCCGGCGTAGCGCAGAGGCACCGCTGGCCGTCTTGCCCCGGATCTGCACACCGTGCGAAGCTGATCGCCCGATGCACGCGTACCGCCTCCTCGTAATCCTCAGTTAGCGCACGCCGGCCCCAACCCGCGTGCGCTCTCACGACCTCCCACCGGGAGGTCGTTTCCGTTTTCGTCGAACTTCCTCCAATCACTTCCGCCAACCCCCGCCACACTCACAGGAGCACACACGCCATGCAGCTCAACGGCGGACAAGCGTTGATCAAGGCCCTCGAGATGGAGGGGGTCGAGGTGATGTTCGGACTTCCGGGTGGCGCCATCCTCCCGGTCTACGACCCGATCATCGACAGCCCGATCCGCCACATCCTCGTGCGCCACGAGCAGGGCGCCGGGCACATGGCCGAGGGCTTCGCCCACGCCACCGGGCGGCCGGGCGTGTGCATGGTGACCTCGGGGCCGGCGGCGACCAACGTCGTGACCCCGCTGTGCGATGCCTACATGGACTCGGTCCCCATGGTCTGCATCACCGGCCAGGTGCCGTTCGCCGCCATCGGCACCGACGCTTTCCAGGAGTGCGACACGGTCGGCATCACCCGCTCGGTGACCAAGCACAACGAGCTGATCACGCAGGCCCAGGACATCCCGCTCATGGTCCGGCAGGCCTTCCACCTCGCCACCACCGGGCGGCCCGGACCCGTGCTGATCGACGTCCCGAAGGACATCGTCGATCCCATGAACCCCAGGTCGGCGATGGAGTGGTACTGGCCGAGCGACGACGACGTGGCGGCGAGCCTGCCGGGCTACCGGCCCACCACCAAGGGCCACCCGCGGATGATTCGCCAGGCGGCCGAGCTGATCCTCCAGGCGCGGCGGCCCGTCATCTACGCCGGCGGCGGCATCCTGAAGGCCCGGGCCGCCGAGGCCCTCCGCGAGCTCGCCGAGCTGTGCGACATCCACGTGGTGACCACCCTCATGGCCCGGGGCGCGCTCCCCGACGACCACCCGCTGTGCCTCGGCATGCCGGGCATGCACGGCAACTACACGGCGGTCACGTCGATGCAGCAATGCGACCTGCTCATCGCCCTCGGCAGCCGCTTCGACGACCGCGTGACCGGCAAGGTCGACGGATTCGCCCCCGACGCCAAGGTGATCCACGTCGACGTGGACCCGGCCGAGCTGGGCAAGGTGCGCCGGCCGGACGTTCCCATCGTGGGGGACTGCCGGCTGGTCATCGAGGAACTGGTCGTGGCCGTCCGCAGCCTGCTGGACGGCGGCCTCGCGTTTCCCGACCGCTCGGCCTGGAAGCAGACCATCTCGGGCTGGCAGGAGACCTACCCGCTCACCTACCAGCAGTCGGAGCCGGGCGAGGCGCTGAAGCCGCAGTTCGTGCTGGAGCGGCTGCGCGACAACACGCCCGACGACACGATCGTCGCCGCCGGCGTGGGCCAGCACCAGATGTGGGCCAGCCAGTACTGGCGCTTCAACCACCCGTACACCTGGGTCAACTCGGGCGGGCTCGGCACCATGGGCTTCTCGGTGCCGGCCGCCATCGGGGCCAAGGTGGGCCGCCCCGATCGCACGGTGTGGGCGGTGGACGGCGACGGCTGCTTCCAGATGACCGCCCAGGAGCTCGTGACCGCGACGGCCGAGCGGATCCCCATCAAGGTCGCGATCCTCAACAACGCCTACCTGGGCATGGTCCGGCAGTGGCAGGAGATGTTCTACGACGAGCGCTACAGCGAGGTGTACCTGTCGCCTGACCTGCCCGACTACAAGCTGTGGGCCGAGGCCATGGGCTGCGTGGGGATGCGGGTGGAGTCGCCCGAGGAGGTCGACGCCGCCATCCAGAAGGCCAACGAGATCGACGACCGGCCCGTCGTGATCGACTTCCGCACCGACAGCCGGGAGAAGGTGTACCCGATGGTGCCGGCCGGCAAGTCCAACGACGAGATCATCGTCGACCCGTCCCAGGGCGAAGGGGGCCGGTAATGGCGCCGCAACTCCCCGGCGCCGACTTCCGCCACCATACGCTGGTCGTGCTCGTGGAGAACAAGGCCGGCGTGCTGGCCCGGGTCTCGAGCCTGTTCGCCCGCCGGGGCTACAACATCTACTCGCTGGCGGTGGCGCCGACCGACGACGAGCGCTTCAGCCGGATCACGATCGTCGTCGACGTCGAGTCGGCGTCGCTGGAGCAGATCACCAAGCAGCTGTTCAAGCTGGTCAACGTCGTGAAGATCTCGGAGCTCGACCCGCGTGACGCCGTCGAGCGCGAGCTGATGCTCGCCACCGTCCGCGCCGACGCCACCGGCCGCAGCCAGGTGATCGAGCTGGTGGGGCTGTTCGACGGCCGCATCGTCGACGTCGGCCACGACGAGCTGACGGTGAGCCTCGACGGCGAGCCCGGCCGGCTCGACGACCTCGAGGACCTGTTGCGCCCGTTCGGCATCGTCGAGCTCCAGCGCACCGGCCGCGTGGCGCTGCCCAAGCTCGAGCGCCTCGCCCCCAACCTCCGCCCGGTGCGCCGCACGGCGTGATCGAGCACCCATCCGAGAGAGGATTCCCCGATGGCCAACGTCTACTACGAGAAGGACGCCGACCGGTCCCTGATCGCCGACCGCAGGGTGGCCGTGATCGGCTACGGCTCCCAGGGCCATGCCCACGCCCTCAACCTCAAGGATTCGGGCATCGACGTGCGCGTCGGCCTGCGCGACGGCTCGTCGTCGAAGGCCAAGGCCGAGGCCGCCGGCCTCACCGTCCGCTCGATCGCCGACGCCGCCGCCGAGGCCGACGTCGTGATGCTCCTCGGCCCGGACACCGAGCACAAGGCGATCTTCACCGAACACATCGCCCCCAACCTCGCCGACGGCGACGCGCTGTTCGTGGCCCACGGGTTCAGCGTGCGCTTCGGCCAGGTGAAGGCGCCGTCCGGAGTCGACGTCGCCCTGGTCGCGCCCAAGGGCCCCGGCCACCTGGTACGCCGGACCTACACCGAGGGCGGCGGCGTGCCCTGCCTGATCGCGGTCGCACAGGACGCCTCCGGCAACGCCCACGGCCTGGCGTTGGCGTACGCCGACGCCATCGGGGGCGCCCGTGCCGGCGTGCTCGAGACCACGTTCGAGGAGGAGACCGAGACCGACCTGTTCGGCGAGCAGGTGGTGCTGTGCGGCGGGTTGACCGCATTGGTGCAGGCCGGCTTTGAGACGCTGGTGGAGGCCGGCTACCAGCCCGAGTCCGCCTACTTCGAGTGCCTCCACGAGCTCAAGCTCATCATCGACCTGATGTACGAGCAGGGCATCGCAGGCATGCGCTACTCGGTGAGCGACACCGCCGAGTACGGCGACCTGACCCGCGGGCCCCGGGTCATCAACGACGCAGTGCGGGCGGAGATGCGCGCCATCCTCGACGAGATCCGGTCCGGCCGCTTCGCCGACGAGTGGATCGCAGAATCCGAGTCGGGCCGGCCCAACTTCTCGGCCCTGCGCCAGGCCGGCCGGGACCATCCGATCGAGAAGGTGGGTGCCGAGCTCCGGGCGATGATGCCCTGGATCTCCGCGGGCAAGCAGCGGGTCGAGGACGCGTCGGGCGGCGCCTGACCCTCAATCAGCCACGTCGCGCTCGGCCACCACGTGCGTGGGGGCCACGCGGATGAGGAGCTCGCCGGGCACGGCGTTGCGGGCGCCAAACGCCTCGGCCCGGTCGGCGCCCATGTAGCGGCCGCCCAGCCGGGTTGCCCAGTAGCGGAGCTGCTCGAGGTCGTCGCTCCACATGGCGTCCCCCTCGATGGCCACGAACGAGAACGGGGGCTGGTCGTCCTGCACGCACAGCGCCACCCTGCCCGTGCGCCTGATGGCGTGGCCCTTCACGGTGGTGGCACCGGTGGTGAAGACGATCGTGCCGTCATCGTCGACGTCGTACCAGACGGGTGCGGCGTGCGGCCGCCCGTCCTTCCGGGTGGTGGCCAGCACCGCCGGGCGCACCTGGGACCGCAGGAACGCCCGCCATTCGGCCTCGTCCATGCGTGCATAGGGCATGGGAACGGAGGTTAGGTGCCGGCGCCAGGAGGCGCCGGCACCGCGTGTCGTGTCCCCCGTTCGTGCCGCTTCGCACCGGGCCGCTCGGCCAGTGGCTGCGCCCCGGCGCAGCCTCTAGTGGACCCTCGCGGAAGTCATCGTGGCGCCTCGCCGGCCAGATCCGCCGCTGGACATCGTCCTCGTCGTCGCCGCAGCCGCTGGCCGCGCCTTCCTCCTGCGTCCTCGCCAGCGACGAATCTGACACGGCGATACATCCACGGAACTTCCGCGAGCGCCCACTAGCGGAACGCCTCGACCATCCGGGCCCGCCAGGCCCGCAGCTCGGGGTCGTGGCTGTCCTCCGGCGACTTGCCGAGCCGGACCACGATGAGGTCCAGCGGCGGGCAGATCATGAGCGACTGCCCCTCGTACCCGTTGGCGGTGAAGGTCCCGAGGTCGTCGCCGACCGACCACCAGTGGGCGCCGTGCCAGCGGTCGCCCTCCTCGTCGCGGGACCGGGCCCGGCGCCCATGGTCGACCCAGCCCTCGGGCAGCAGCCGCCGACCGTCCCACACGCCATCCCGCAGGTACAGCAAGCCGAAGCGGAGGTAGTCCCGGGCAATCGCATACACGAAGGAGGAGCCCACGAAGGTGCCGGCCTCGTCGAAGCGGGCGCGCGTCGATCGCATACCCAGCGGCTCGAACAGCCGGTCGCGCAGGAACAACTCGTACGGGTCACCGGGGCCGACCGTCCGGGCGACGATGCCCGACACGATGAGGGAGGTGCCGGACGAGTAGTTGAACACCGTGCCCGGCTCGTGGGCGAGGGGATGATCGGCCGCAAAGTGGGCCATGTCGGCCTGGGCCTCACCGAACAGCATGCGGATGACATCCGAACGTTCGAAGTCCTCGTAGTCCTCGGCGAAGTCGAGGCCGTCGCGCATGGTGAGCAGGTCGTCCAGCGTGATCGCGTGCCGGGGATCGGAGGGGTCGGCCCACTCCGGGACCGGGGCGCGCGCGTCCACGGCCAGCCGTCCCTCGCCCACGAGAATGCCCACCGCTGCATGGAGCACCGACTTGGCCATCGACCACGACAGCAGCTGCGTGGTGGGGCCGACCGGCTCATTGGGGCCGTCCCAGTGCTCGAGCTCCCCGTCGTAGCGCTCGGCGAGCAGGTTCCCGCCCTGCACGACGGCGACCGCGTAGGTCGTCCCGAACCGGGCAGGGTCGCCGGTTATCTCGTCGAGCAACGCCGACATCCGCTCAGCGGTGGTGGCCGGCGGATCGGTGGTGGGCCAGGCGTCGGTCGGCCAGGGCACGCCGGCCGGTTGCTGTGGGAGCGGGACGAGGGAGCCCACTCGGGCGGGATTTGTCATCAGGCAGTGTCTCCTAGCACCGTGCCGCGATCGCTCGCCGTCGCCGGGCTCACATCGTCTCGACGAAGCTGACCTCGCCCTCGCCCCGCAGCACGTTCTTGAGCAGCTTGCCCGACGCGTTCCGAGGCAGCGGCTCGGTGCGCAGCTCCACGTGTGCCGGCACCTTGAAGTCGGCCAGCTCGGCGGCCACCCAGCGGCGCACGTCATCGGCGGTCAGTGACTCGCCGTCCGGCGCCTGCGACTCGACCTGCACGATGGCCTTGACCTCCTCGCCCAGCTCGGGGTGCGGCACGCCGACGACGGCGGCGTCCGCGATCGCGGGGTGTTCGACGAGCCGGTTCTCGATCTCGACGCAGTAGATGTTCTCGCCGCCCCGGATGATCATGTCCTTCTTGCGGTCGGTGATCGTGAGGTAGCCCTCGTCGTCGACGTGGCCGATGTCCCCGGTGTGCAGGAACCCGTCGGCGTCGATGGCCTCGGCGGTGGCCTCCGGCTTGTTCCAGTAGCCCTTCATGAGGATCGGCCCGCGCACGCAGACCTCGCCGGTCTCGCCCACCCCGAGCACCCGACCCCCCGGATCCATGATGCGTAGCTCGACGGTGGGCACCGGCGGTCCGACCGAGTGCGGCTTGCGCTTGGCGTCCGGCCCGCTGATGACCGTCGCCACCGACGACGTCTCGGTGAGGCCGTAGGCGTTCGAGGTCGAACGCACGTTGGGGAACGTCTCGGCGATCTTGCGCTGCAGCTCGTCGGCCGACGGCGAACCGCCGAACGCCACCGTCGTCACGCTGGAGGTGTCGTAGTCGTGGCGCGCCGGGTGCTCGCACACCCGCCATACCATCGTGGGCACGGTGGCCCAGACGGTGACCCTGTGATCCGCGACGAGGCGCAACACCTGCACGGGGTCGAACCGGCCCTCGGGGATCACGAGCCTGACACCCGCCAGCAGCCCGACGACCAGGTTGGAGTGGCAGCCCGACACGTGGAACAGCGGCGAGGTCAGGAGCGACACGGTGGGTGCGCCGCTCGACGACAGCGCCGATCCGCCCTCGGGGTTGGCCATGGCGCCCGCCACCGTCGAGAACAGTGTGTTCTGGAGGTTGGCGATCATGGACCGGTGCGTCGAGATGGCGCCCTTGGGCTTCCCGGTGGTGCCGGAGGTGTAGAAGATGACCGCGTCGTCGTCCTCCGCGATGGGCGCGTCAGGGAACCGGTCGGTGGGCTCCGCGCCCAGCTCGTCGAACCGCTGCAGCTTCACGCCCGACGTTCTCGCGGCCGGGAAGTCGTCGGGGTCGGCGTCGACCAGGATCACGTGGGTGAGGTCCGGCGCCTCGCCCAGCCGGTCCGCAACCCGCTCGAACCGCTTGGTGTCGGCGACGAGCACCTTCGCGCCCGAATCCTGGAGGCCGTAGAGGATCTCGTCGGCCTTCCACCAGCCGTTGAGGCCCACCAGGATGGCCCCGCTCGAGACCGTGGCCCAGAACGTGAGGCACCACTCCGGGTTGTTCTGGCTGAGCACCGCCACCCGGTCGCCGGGCCCGATGTCGCACCCCTCGGCGAGGGCGCGCGCGAGCCCGTTTGCCTCCTCGACGAAGCCGCGGAACCCGTACGTGCGGTCGCCGTACACGAGGAACGTCTGGTCGCCGCGCCCGATGGCCGCCTGTGGAATGGCCCGCAGCGACCTGAGGCGGTCCTTGTAGACCTGCGTGGGGCGCCCGAGGACGTCCTCGGTGACGACCTCGAACGGCCCTCCCGGGCCCGTGAGCTGGTCTCGGACCTCGGCCAGGTTCGGCATCCTCGTCCCCTTCGAAACCGACGGTGATCGCTCGGGGAGCATAGAGGTACCCGCCGACGGTCAGACCGACACGATCGAGGGACGCCGGGTCGGAGGCCGGGGCTGGGGGTCGGGCCGGATGCGTCGGGTTAGGCTGGCCGGCGACCCCGGCAGGGGTTCGAATCACCCGATCGTCCCGGGAGAGGAACGGCTGTGATCGTCGTCTCCGCTGCGCTCAAGGGCGGCGTGGGAAAGACCACCACGTCCGTGTACCTGGCCGCCCTGGCGGCGGCCTCCAACCGGCACGGCGTCACCCTGATCGACGCCGACTCGCAGGCCAGCGCCGCCGAATGGGTCGAGGAGGCGACGGACGAGCGTCTGCAGGGCCTCACCGTCGTGGAGGCACCGACAGAACGCCTCCTGACCAAGGCACTCGACAAGCTGGGGCCCGAGGACGTCGCGATCGTCGATACGCCCCCGGGCCAGGAGAAGCTCACCGGCAAGGCGGTGGACCAGGCCTCCGTCGTAGTCGTGCCCACACGGGTCGGGGGGATCGAACCCGACCGGGCACAGGCCGTCCTCGACCTCGTGCCGGAGGGCACCCCGGCCGGCCTGGTGATCTGCTCCGCGCGCACGTTCACGCGCGACTACCTGGACGCCGTGACCGACTGGGAGGAGGCGGGCGCGCGGATCTGGGGGACGGTGCCCGAGCGGGTGGCGATCGCGGCCGGACCGGAGCGGTGGCTGGCGTTCGACGGCATCGAGGCCTACCGGGACGTCTGGCGCAAGCTCCAGCGGGCCGCGCGGTAGCACCAGCGGCCCGGCGTCACCGGAACGCCGGCGCCACCTCGTCGATGAAGCGGTCCATCCGCTCGAGCTTGGCCGTGCCCTGCCCGAGCGACCGGTCCGGGACGATGAGCTCGTCCAGTCCGGCCTGGGCGTAGGCCGCGACCACGTCACGCAGCTGCTCGACGGTTCCGCCGATCGCGGGCATCGGCGACCGCTCGATCAGCCGCTCGATGTCGGCGATCGCGCCGACGTCCTCGGCCATGAACACGAGCGCCTGCGCCGTCCGGGCGACGGCATCCGGGTCGCGGCCCACCCCTTCGCAGGCGCGGGTCAGGGCCGCGGAGCGCTCGGCGATGTGGTCGGGCTGCCCCCAGGTGTTCCAGGCATCGGCCCACCGGGCGGCGACGCCGAGCATCCGGTCGCCGCCCCCGCCCACCAGGATCGGCAATGGATCCTGAATGGGCTTCGGCTCGCACAGGGCGTCGGTGATCTCGTAGTAGCGACCCTTGAACGTGGTCCGTTGCGCGCGGAGCAGGCCGTGGATGACCTCGGTCGCCTCGGCGAAGCGATCGATGCGGGGGCCGACCGGGGGCAGCTCGATGCCGTAGGCGGCGTGCTCGTTCTCCTGCCATCCGGCGCCGATGCCGAGCGTGAACCGGCCGCCGCTCACGTGGTCGACGGTGACGGCGATGTTGGCCACGACGGCCGGGTGCCGGTAGGTGTTGCCGAGCACCAGGGTGCCGATCCGCACGCGGGGCACGGCCGCCGCCAGAGCTGCGACCAGGGACCCTGCCTCCAGCGTCGGGGTCTCGGCGGAAAAGGGGCCGTCGGCGTTGGGCATGAAGTGGTCGGCGATCCACGCACCGTCCCACCCGGTGGCCTCGGCGTAGCTGGCGGTGGCCAGGATCTCGCCCCAGGGCTGGTTGGCCGACGGCCAGATCGAGAAGCGCATGAGACCAAGGATGCCAGCGCCCCGGCAGCGGCGGGGTGGCCGTCACGGCGATGCCGTACGGTCGAGTCGTGCGCACCGCCGTGAGCCTTCCGCCCTTCACCGATGCCGCCACCGTCGTCGCGCTGGGCGTCGAGGCGGAGCGGGCGGGCTGGGACGGCGTGTTCCTGTGGGATCACCTGGTCTTCGAGCGCCGCCTCGGGCTCGACGTCCACGACCCCTGGGTGGCCCTCGGCGCCATCGCGCAGGCCACCGAACGCGTCCGCCTGGGCACGCTGGTCACGCCCCTGGCGCGTCGTCGGCCCTGGATCGTCGCCAAGCACCTGACCACGCTCGACCACCTGAGCGGCGGGCGGGCGGTGCTGGGCGTGGGGCTGGGCGAACCGTCCGACGCCGACTTCGCAGCGTTCGGCGACCCTGCGGAGCGCAAGGAGCGGGCGGCCATCGTCGACGAGGCGCTCGGGCTGCTGGACGGCCTGTTGCGGGGCCCGGTGTCGCACCAGGGCGCGCACTTCCGCGTCGACACCGAGATCCTCCCGCGGCCTGTCCAGCGCCCGCGCCCGCCGGTCTGGGTGGCCGCGATCATCCCCCACCGGCTGCCGGTCGCCCGGGCGCAGCGGTGGGATGGCATCGTGCCGCTCGGCCCGCAGGGCTACAGCAGCCCTGAGGAGCTGGCCACGTATCTCGAGGGCGTCGAGCGCCCGCCGGTCTGGGACGTGGTGGCGGGCAGGGCCCCGGGGGTGCCGGTCGACGAGTATGCATCGGCGGGTGCCACCTGGCTGATCGACTCGACCTGGCCGGTGGGCGACTGGGTGGCGGAGATCCGCACCCGCATCACCGCCGGCCCCTGAGGCAATGGCGAATGGTCCAGCGGGCACGAGGCAATGACGAACGGTCTGGGTTCGGCGTTGCCTCGCATCCCGGTCAATGTTCGCTATCGCCTCGGGTGATCTCAGGCCCGACCCCCGCCCGCCGCCCCGTGATGGCGTCGGCCTGTGGCCGACTCAGGACAGGCGCTCGACCACGTAGTCGATGCACTGGGTGAGCGCCTCGATGTCCTCGGGGTCGATGGCGGGGAACATGGCGATCCGCAGCTGGTTGCGGCCCAGCTTGCGGTAGCTCTCGGTGTCGACGACGAGGTTCTCACGCAGAACGGCGCTCACGGTGGCGGCGGGTACCGCGTCGTCGAGGTCGATGGTGGCCACCACGTGGCTGCGGATCGCCGGGTCGGCGACGAACGGCGTGGCGTAGTCCCGGGAGTCCGCCCAGCCGTAGAGGATCTCCGCCGACCGGTCGCAGCGGCCCGTGGCGAAGGGCAGGCCACCGTTGTGCAGGACCCACTCGATCTGCTGCACCGCCAGGAAGATCGTCGCCAGGGCGGGCGTGTTGTAGGTCTGGTCCTTGCGGCTGTTGTCCAGGGCGATGCCCAGGTCGAGGAACGCCGGTACCCAGCGATCGCCGGCCGCAATGCGCTCGATGCGCTCGACCCCGGCCGGCGACAGGGCGGCGAGCCATAGGCCGCCGTCGGAGGCGAGCGCCTTCTGGGGGGCGAAGTAGTAGGCGTCCACCTGCATGGCGTCGAACCTCAGCCCGCCGGCGGCTGACGTGGCGTCGACCAGCACCAGGCCCCCGGTGCCCTCCGGGCGCACCGGCGCCACCGCGACGCCCGTGGAGGTCTCGTTGTGGGTGAAGCAGTAGGCGTCCACATCGGGGTTGGCCTTCGGCGTGGGGACCGTCCCGGGCCGGGACTCGATGATCTCGGGGTCGCCGAGGTGGGGCGCCGCCGCCGCGCAGGCGGCGAACTTCGAGGAGAACTCGCCGTAGCTCAGGTGCTGGCTGCGCTGCTCGATCAGGCCGAAGGTGGCGGCGTCCCAGAACGCGGTGGTGCCGCCGTTGCCGAGCGCCACCTCGTAGCCATCGGGCAGCGACAGCAGCTCGGCGATGCCGTTGCGCAGCGCCGCCACCATGAACCGCACGGTCGCCTGCCGGTGGCTGGTCCCCAGGTAGGTGGTGTCGGTCGCGGCCAGGGCGTCGACGTCCTCCGGGCGCACCTTGGACGGGCCCGACCCGAACCGGCCGTCGTGGGGGAGAAGGTCGACGGGGATCCTTATGTCTGGGGTGGACTCGCTCATCGCGTGCCACTATCGCGGCGGTCCGAGACAAGGAGCCAGCCCGTTGCCGTCCACGCAATCTACGAGCCGCATCTCCTCCCGGGTTGCCGCCATCACAGAGTCGGCCACCCTCGCCGTCGACGCCAAGGCCAAGGCCCTCAAGGCCGCCGGCGAGCCCGTGATCGGCTTCGGCGCCGGCGAGCCGGACTTCCCGACGCCTCCACACATCGTCGAGGCGGCGGCGGCGGCCTGCCGCAACCCCCGCAACCACAAGTACACGCCGGCCGCCGGGCTGCCCGAGCTGCGCGAGGCCATCGCCGCCAAGACGAAGCGCGACTCCGGCTACGACGTGCAGGCCGCGCAGGTGCTCGTCACCAACGGGGGCAAGCACGCGGTCTACAACACCTTCGCAACCCTGCTCGACCCCGGTGACGAGGTGCTGCTGCCGGCGCCGTACTGGACCACCTACCCCGAGCCGATCCGCCTTGCCGGGGGCGTGCCCGTGGTCTTGCCCACCGACGAGGCGACGGGTTTCCGCGTCGGTCTCGAGCAGCTCGATGCAGCCGTCACCGACCGCACCAAGGCGCTGCTGTTCGTCTCGCCGTCCAACCCCACGGGCGTCGTCTACCCACCGGCCGAGGTGGAGGCCATCGGCCGCTGGGCCGTCGACCGGGGGATCTGGGTCGTCACCGACGAGATCTACGAGCACCTGACCTACGGCGAGCACGTCTTCACGTCGATGCCGACGCTGGTGCCCGAGCTCGCCGAGCGGTGCGTCGTCGTCAACGGCGTCGCCAAGACCTACGCCATGACCGGCTGGCGGGTGGGCTGGATGGTCGGTCCGAGCGACGTGATCAAGGCGGCCGCCAACCTGCAGTCGCACGCCACGTCCAACGTCGCCAACGTGTCCCAGGTGGCGGCCCTGGCTGCGGTGGCGGGCGACCTCGACGCCGCCGCCGAGATGCGGACCGCCTTCGAACGCCGGGGCCGCACCATGCATCGGCTGCTGTCGGGCGTCCCCGACGTCCACGTCCTCGAGCCCCAGGGTGCGTTCTACGCGTTGCCCAACCTGTCCGCGTACCTCGGGTGCAGCATCCGCGGTGAGGTCCCCCGCACCACCGTCGAGCTGTGCGGCATCCTGCTCGACCACGCGATGGTGGCGACGGTGCCCGGCGAGGCGTTCGACGCCCCGGGTTACGCCCGCCTGTCGTTCGCGCTCGGCGACGACGACCTGGGCGAGGGCTGCCGCCGGATCGGCGACCTGCTGGCGGAGGCCTCGTAGCCGTTCCACAGCCGTCCGGTGACGATCGCGGGTGGTTTGGGCCACCGATCCCGCGGCAAGAATCGGGCCCATGACGTCCTACGGCTCGTGGATCACGCCCATCACGTCCGAGCTCGTCGTCCGTGCCGCGGCCGTGCTCGGCGCCGTGGCGGTCGAGGGCGATCACGTCTGGTGGTCGGAGCTCCGGCCCGAGGAGGGGGGCCGCACGCAGATCGTCCACAAGGTCGGCGACGGACCGGCCGCGGACCTCCTGCCCGCCGGGTTCAACGCCCGCACGGCGGTCCACGAGTACGGCGGGGGCGCGTGGTGGGTGCGCGGCGAGAGCCTCTGGTTCGCGAACTGGGACGACCAGCGCCTGTACCGCCTGACCGGCCGGGCCATGCCGGTCCCGCTGACTCCGGAGCCCGAGGCGCCCCGCGGGGACCGCTGGGCGGACGGCGAGGTGGACGCGTCGGGCCGGTGGACGGTCGTCGTGCGCGAGCACCACGCTCCCGAGGCCACCCCGGCAGAGGTCGTCAACGAGCTGATGGTGCTCGACGGCAGCGGCGACCTCGAGCCCCGGGCGCTGGTCAGCGGGCCCGACTTCGTCTCGGATCCCCGGCTCTCGCCCGACGGCGGACGGCTGTCGTGGCTGCAGTGGAACCACCCCGACATGCCCTGGGACGGCACCGAGCTCATGGTGGCGCCGGTCGAGTGGGACGCTGCCGGCCCCCAGCTCGGCGCGCCCGCGGTCGTCGCCGGCCGGCCCCACCGGGCCCCGGGCGGCACGGGCGACGGCGAGTCGGTGTTCCAGCCCCGCTGGCACCGGGACGGCTCGCTGTGGTTCGTCTCCGACCGCACCGGCTGGGGCAACCTCTACCGCTGGGTGGCCGAGGACGGTGGGGGCGAGGTCGAGCCCCGGGTCCAGATGGAGGGCGAGATCGGCGTGCCGCAATGGGTGTTCGGCCAGTCGCGCTACGCCTTCCTGGACGACGGCAGGGTCGTGTTCGCCTACCAGAGCGACGGTCTCGACCACCTGGCGGTGGAGTTGCCCGACGGATCGGCCGGCGACCTGGACGTGCCGTACACCGCGATCGCCTCGCCGGAGGCGGCCGGCGACGGCGTGGTGTTCATCGGCGCGTCGGCGGTCGCCGAGCCGGCGGTGGTGCGGGTGCCACTGTTGCCGGCGGCCGACGAACCCGGCGGGGCCAAGGCCGGCACACCCGAGGTCCTGCGCCCGCCGCGCGACCTGGGCCTCGACGCGGCCTGGTTCTCGGTGCCTGAGCCCATCGCCTTCCCCACCAGCGGTGGCCGCACCGCGCACGCCCTCTTCTACCCGCCGACCAACCCGCAGGCAGCGGCGACCGGCGGCGAGGGCGGCGACAAGCCGCCGCTTCTGGTGTTCATCCACGGCGGGCCGACCGCGGCGGCCCGGCCGATGCTCCAGTTGGGCATCCAGTACTGGACCAGCCGCGGCCTGGCGGTCGTCGACGTCAACTACGGCGGCTCGACCGGCTACGGCCGTGCGTACCTCCGCCAGCTCGACCACCACTGGGGGATCATCGACCTCGACGACTGCGTGGCCGCCGCCCGGTGGCTGGCCGACCGGGGCCGGGTGGACGCCGACCGCCTGGCCATCCGGGGCGGCTCGGCCGGCGGCTACACGACGCTGGCGGCCCTGGCGTTCCGGGACACGTTCGCGGCCGGTGCCAGCCACTTCGGCGTCGCCGACCTCGAGGCCCTCACCACCGAGACCCACAAGTTCGAGAGCCGCTACCTCGACGGCCTGATCGGACCGTACCCGGAGGAGCGGGACGTCTACGTCGAGCGCTCGCCGATCCACCACGTCGAGGGGATCGACCGTCCGCTGATCGTGCTCCAGGGGCTGGAGGACGAGGTCGTGCCGCCCAACCAGGCCGAGATGATCGTCGATGCCCTGCGCCGCAGGGGCGTGCCGGTCGCCTACCTGACGTTCGAGGGCGAGCAGCACGGCTTCCGCCAGGCGGCCAACATCCGCCGGGCGCTCGACGCCGAGCTGTCGTTCTACGGCCAGGTCTTCGGCTTCGACCTGCCCGCGGGTGAGGGCATCGAGCCGGTCACGGTCGAGAACCTCGGACACGAACAGCCGCTCCCGTAACGGCGGCGGCCCCTGGTGCGTTCTGATGAATGGACGGCTGGGACCGTTGTGCGTGGTCAGTTCATGCCTCTGGGGAGGATCGACCCCGCGTCCACGACCGGGCTGGACCGCAGGAGGAGCCAATCTCCATGGCAGACCTATCCCAGCAGGAGGCGCTCGATCAGGTCGCCGACAGCATCGCCGCCGCCGTGCACATCACCCACGACCGCTGGGACCAGATCCAGGGCGACCAGCGAATGCGGGGCGTGGTGTTCTTCGCCCGCCACTGCCTCGAGGCCCTGGACCTCGACAACCCGCCGGTGGCCGACCGGGCGCTCTCGAAGATGGACGCCGCCCGGGCCCTGATCGGCGACGATGTGGGGGATGAGGACGAGACGGGCTAGTGGGCCCTCGCGGAAGTCATCGTGGCGTCTCGCCGGCCAGATCCGCGAGCACCCACTCGTGGGCCCGACTGAGGCCCTGGTCAGTGCGCTGACTAGGGTGTTTCCGCTATGGCGCGCATCCTCGTGACCGAGAACATCGCCGACGGCGGGCTCCAGCAACTGCGGGATGCCGGCCATGTCGTCGACGTCCGCCTCGGCCTTTCCGCGGGCGAGCTGATCGAGGTGATCCCCGGCGCCGGGGCCCTCATCATCCGGTCTGCCACCCAGGTGACCCGGGAGGTCCTGGACGCGGGCACCGATCTCGTCGTCGTCGGCCGGGCAGGCATCGGGCTCGACAACGTCGACGTCGAGGCCGCGACCCAGCGTGGCGTGATGGTCGTCAACGCGCCGCAGTCGAACATCCTCTCGGCGGCGGAGCACGCGATGGCACTGCTCCTGGCCCAGGCCCGGAACATCCCCCAGGCGCATCGGGCGCTGAGCGAGGGGCGCTGGGAGCGCTCGAAGTGGGAGGGCGTGGAGCTCGCCGACAAGACCCTCGGGATCGTGGGCCTCGGGCGCATCGGCAAGCTGGTGGCGCAGCGGGCGCTCGCGTTCGGGATGCGCCTGGTCGCGTACGACCCGTTCGTGTCGGCGGAGCGGGCCCGCCAGCTCTCCGTGGAGCTGCTCCCCCTCGAGCAGCTCGTGCAGGCGGCCGACTTCATCACCCTGCACGTCGCCAAAACCCCCGAGACTGCGGGCATGATCGGCAAGGACCTGCTCGCGGTGGCCAAGCCGGGCATCCGCATCATCAATGTGGCGCGGGGCGGCATCGTGGACGAGGCGGCCCTGGCCGAGGCCATCCGCGCCGGCCGGGTCGCCGGGGCCGCGCTGGACGTCTTCGCAGCCGAGCCCACCACCGACTCGCCGCTGTTCGGCCTGCCGCAGGTGGTGGTCACGCCACACCTCGGCGCCAGCACGCGGGAGGCGCAGGACAAGGCGGGCGACACGATCGCCGAGCAGGTGGCCCTGGCGCTGGCCGACGAGTTCGTCCCCTTCGCCGTGAACGTGAGCGCCGCCGAGGCGTCGGAGACCGTCCGCCCGTTCCTGCCCCTCGCCGAGCGCCTGGGCGAGCTGTTCGGCGGCCTGGTCGATCGCGTGCCCGAGGTCCTGGAGGTCGAGTACGCGGGCCAGCTCGCCGACTACGACACCCGCATCCTCACTCTGTCGGTGCTCAAGGGCGCGTTCGGGCGGGTGACCGACGAGCCGGTCTCCTACGTGAACGCGCCCCGCATCGCCAGCGATCGTGGTGTCGAGGTGCGGGACACCTCGACGGCCACCGCCCACGACTACGTCAACCTCGTGACCATCAGGGGTGGCGACCACGCCATCGCCGGCACCCTGGTCGGCCTGCGGGCCGAGCCCCGGATCGTCATGCTCGACGGCCACACGATCGACCTGCCCCCGGCCAAGCACATGCTGGTGGTCCGCAACGACGACCGGCCCGGCATGATCGCCTTCGTGGCCGGGGTGCTGGCCGATGCGGTGGTCAACATCGACGACATGCACCTCGGCCGGTCGGACCGGGGCCAGGCGGCCCTCCAGGTGATCGCGACCGACGTCGCGGTGCCCGCCGAGGTCCAGAACGCCATCCGGGCCGGGGACGGCGTCGTCTCGGTGCACGCCCTCAGCTGACGCCACGCTCGGCCGCCGGCGCGGCGGGTCGCACCGCGCCGGTCGCTTCAACCGCCGCCGGCGTCGCTGCCGTCGCTGCCGGGCTCGCCCGAGGGGGGCGCCGCCTTCTTGGCGGCGGCCTTCTTGGCCCCGGCTTTCTTGGCGGGAACCTTGCCGGCAGCTGCCTTCTTGGCGGTTGCCTTCTTGGCGGCGGCCTTCTTGGCGGCGGCCTTCTTGGCCCCGGTCTTCTGGGTGGGTGCCTTCTTGGCGGGCGCCTTGCCCGCAGCCGCCTTCTTGGCTGCGGCCTTCGCCGGGGGCGCCTTGGCCGCCGGCGCCTGGCGAACAGGGGGCGCGTCCTGGGCGCGGGCGGCCTCCTTGGCGACGGGAGGCGTCGCAGGTCGGGCTTGGGATCGGGCTGCGGGACGATTGGCGGCGGGCTCGGGCGTCGGCCGCTCCCGGAGGAAGCGCACCAGCGCCTGGACCGCGGCCACCAGCGCGACCAGCAGGCCCATGCGGAACAGTCGGCGACTCACGGCTCCCGAGGCTAACCCTCGGCGACCTCCCCTGACCGGACCGCACGCCCGGCCGCGCCCGGCCACGCCCGTCGCCGCCTTGACGCCGGGTCCACGGCTCCGGCAGCATTGCTTCGATGCGCCTGCACACCGCCGGCCTGCTTCTTACCTGAGACGAGCACCGCACATAGGTGCTCGTCACGCCTCCTGCGCCCACCGGGCCAGGGGGCTTTTCAGTTTTCCGTGACCATCCAGGGAGAGAGACGATGCCCCCCGAACCCGTGACCCCGAGGAAGATGCCCTTCGAGAAGTACCGGCCGTTCCTCCCCCTGCCGCTCGCGCTCCCCGACCGGGCGTGGCCCAACCGGCGCATCGAGAAGGCCCCCCTGTGGTGCGCCGTCGACCTGCGCGACGGCAACCAGGCGCTCATCGATCCGATGGACCCGGCGCGCAAGCGACGCATGTTCGACGCCCTGGTCCAGATGGGGTTCAAGGAGATCGAGGTCGGGTTCCCGTCGGCGAGCCAGCCCGACTTCGACTTCGTGCGCCAGCTCATCGAGGAGGACCTGGTTCCCGACGACGTCACGATCCAGGTGCTGACCCAGTGCCGGCCCGAACTGATCGAGCGCACGTACGAGTCGATCAAGGGCGCCCATCGGGCGATCGTCCACTTCTACAACTCCACGTCGATACTGCAGCGCCGCGTCGTGTTCGGGCTCGACTACGACGGCATCACCCAGATCGCCACCGATGCCGCCCGCCTGGCCCGCAAGCTCGAGGACACTGTGCCGCGGACCCAGGTCCGCTACGAGTACTCGCCCGAGAGCTTCACCGGGACCGAGATCGACTACGTGGTGGAGATCTGTTCGGCGGTCATGGACGTCATCGAGCCCGACGGTGCCAGGCCCATCATCTTCAACCTGCCGGCCACCGTGGAGATGTACACGCCCAACATCTACGGCGACGTCATCGAATACTTCCATCGTCACGTTCCCCACCGGGACCGGGTGGTGCTGTCGCTCCATCCCCACAACGACCGGGGGACAGCCGTGGCCGCCGCCGAGTTCGGCGTCATGGCCGGCGCCGACCGAGTGGAGGGATGCCTGTTCGGCAACGGCGAGCGCACGGGCAACGTCGACATCGTCACGCTCGCCATGAACCTGTTCAGCCAGGGCGTCGATCCCGAGCTCGACATCAACGACATCGACGCCCTGCGCCGTGTCGCCGAGTACTGCAACCGCCTGCCGGTGCACCCGCGGCACCCCTACGTGGGCGATCTCGTGTACACCGCGTTCTCGGGCAGCCACCAGGACGCGATCAAGAAGGGCTTCGCCGCGCTCGGCGACAATTACGAGGAATGGGGGGTGCCCTACCTCCCGATCGACCCCAAGCACGTGGGCCGCACGTACGAGGCGGTCATCCGGGTGAACAGCCAGTCGGGCAAGGGCGGCGTCGCGTACATCATGCACGCCGAGCACGGCCTGGACCTGCCCCGACGGCTGCAGATCGAGTTCTCCAAGACGATCCAGGGCATCACCGAGGACACCGGCACCGAGATCACGCCCGTCCAGATGTGGAACGCGTTCGTGGGCGAGTACCTGTCCGACGACGCCCCGGTGCGGCTGATCTCGCACGAGTCCACCACCGGCGAGGACGGCTCGAGGGTCGTCGCCCAGCTGGTGGTCGACGCCGAGCACCGCACGGTGAGCGGTGCGGGGAACGGCCCGATCGCCGCGTTCGTCGCGGCGCTGACGGCCGACCTCGGCGTGGACATCGACGTCGTCGACTACAGCGAGCACGCCGTCGGGGCCGGGTCCGACGCCACCGCAGTCGCCTACGTCGAGACGCAGAGCTCGGACGGGACGGTGCGCTGGGGCATCGGCATGGACGAGAGCATCACGACGGCGTCCCTCCGGGCGGTGGTGTCCGCCGTCAACCGGCACCGCTGACGCGGAAACCACCGTGTCGGTGGTCGATGCCGCCACTCAGCGCGCGCTCGTCACCACATTGTCATGTGTAACCGATGTCACACCGGGCTAAGGTTCGGTCGCTCAATGACCGCACCGAACGCCGAGCAGGTGCCCCGGGCCTGGGCCGGGCACCCGTGACGGGTCCCTCCCGCCGGCGATCTCCAACCGATCGTCGACGGGAGGGCGGTCGTTGCCTTCGGAATGGCGGCGCGCCCGGCCAACGCCGACCCGGTCGGTGGTGGCGGTGTGGCATCCTGCGCCTGCGTGGTGCGCCGCCGACTGATCTTCGTCGCCGGAGCCTCGCTGTTGGTCGCGACGGTCGTGGCGGCCGCGGCGATCGTGGCCCGTGACGGTTCGAGCGCGCCTCCGCCCGCCGCGACCACCGGTACGACGACCAGCGCCGCCGCGGGACCTGGCGGGAGCGCCGGGGCCGGCGGCGTCGGCGACCCCTACTTCCCGGAGACCGGCAACGGCGGCTACGACGTCGACCATTACGCGCTCGATCTCACGTGGGACCCGACGCGCGAGCACCTCGACGGCGTGACCAGCATCGATGCCGTCGCCACGGAGGCGCTGTCCAGCTTCTCCCTGGACCTGATCGGGCTGCGCGTCACGGCAGTCGACGTCGACGACAAGCCGGCGCGCTGGGAGCGCCCCGACGACCACGAGCTCGTCGTGACCCCCGGCCACACGCTCGCGGACGGTGCGCCGTTCTCGGCCGTGGTCCACTACGACGGCACGCCAGCACCCATCGCCGGCCCCCCGCCGCTGGAGCCCGGGTTCAAGACCGACGGGCGCGAGGTCTACGTGGCGTCCGAGCCCGACGGGGCCGCCACCTTCTTCCCCGCCAACGACCACCCCACCGACAAGGCAACCTACGAGATCCGCGTAACGGTCCCCGACGACCTGGGCGTGGCCGCCAACGGGCTGCGGCGCGACGTGATCGCCCGTGGCGGCGGGACCGAGACGTGGGTGTTCGACGCTGCGGATCCCATGGCCACGTACCTCGTCCAGGTGGTGATCGGCAACCTTCGCTTCGAGACGCGGGCCGGTCCCGCCGGGCTCCCGATCCGCAATGCGTACGACGAGGACCTTCCGGAGGGCGTGGACGCCGCGTTCGCGCGGCAGGGCGAGATGATCGACTTCTTCGACGACCGGTTCGGCCCCTATCCGTTCGCCACCTACGGCGCCGTGGTGGTCGACGACGACCTCGGCTTTGCCCTCGAGACGCAGACCCTGTCGCTGTTCGGCGGAGACGAAGCGGCGGAGCCTGTCGTCGCCCACGAGCTCGCGCATCAGTGGTTCGGCGACCACGTGAGCGTGGGCAGCTGGCGCGACATCTGGCTCAACGAGGGCTTCGCCACCTACGCCCAGTGGCTGTGGTCCGAGCACCGGGGCGACGGCACGGTGGACGAGATCGCGCAGGGTTTCACGCACACCCCCGGGCTCGACCTGCCGCCCGCCGACCCCGGGGCGGACCGGCTGTTTCACGCAACTGTGTACGTGCGGGGCGCGCTCACCCTGCACGTCCTCCGGCACGAGTTGGGCGACGAGCTGTTCTTCGAGCTTCTGCGCACCTGGGTCGATCGCTACGGCGGGGCATCCGCCACGACGGCCGATTTCGAGGCGCTCGCCGAGGAGGTCGCACGCCGCGATCTGAGCGGCCTGTTCGACGCCTGGCTGCGCGCCCCCATCCTCCCGACGCTCGCGGAGTGGCTGTGACCGCGCGCTCGCGCGGGCGGCCACTAGCGGGTGCTCGCGGGAGTTCCGTGGATGGATCTGGCCGGCGAGACGCCACGATGACTTCCGCGAGCGTCCACTAGTGTCCCCGCGGGGCCCGGCCGCAAAGCCGGGTGGCTCGATACTGGGAGAGATGTGTGAGCGAGCAGGCAAGCCTCGAGATCCTCGAAAAGTCCGGCCGCGTCGCCGCGGCCAGGCTCGCCGGCGATCTCGACATCGTGACGTCCGAGGGCGTGAAGCGAGAGCTCGCGGGACTGGTCGACTCCGGCCACGATTCGCTGGTGCTCGACCTCTCGGGTGTGGGGTTCGTGGACTCCAGCGGGCTGGGGGCGCTCGTGGCGCTGCACCGGCATGCGGAGTCGCAGGGCGGCCGGTTCTCGGTCCGGGCCGTCCCGCCTCAGGTGCAGCGCCTGTTCGCAATCACTCGCCTCGACGATCTCCTCGCCGTCGAGTCCTAGTCGCCCGGGACTGCTCACGTCTTTGAAGAAAATGCGGGGTCAGAGCCCCGAGGATCTTCAAGGTCGCGGTGGTGTCAGCGGTCCAGCGCCTCGCGGAGCTCCAGCAGGCAGCGGCGGATGAGGCGCGACACGTGCATCTGGCTGATGCCCAAACGCTCGGCGATCTCGCTCTGGGTCAGCTCGTCGTAGAAGCGCAGGCGCACGATCTCGGCCTCGCGCGCCGGCAGCGTGCCCAGCAGCTGGCCGACCAGCAGTCGGAGCTCCACGGGCCGGCTCGGTGGCTCGGTGCCGGGAAGGCGCTCGGCGAGCGACGCCCCCTCCTCGTCGCCCGGGCGCCGAGCGTCCAGGCTCGCCGCCCGGTACGCGGCTCCGGCCTCCATGGCCTCCAGCACCTCGTCCTCGGAGATCTGGAGCTCGGCCGCCAGTTCGGCGACGGTCGGCGGCCTGCCCAGGTTCGCCGACATCGTGGCCGTGGCCCGGCGGAGGTCGAGGTGGCGCTCCTGCGTGCTCCGCGGCGGGCGCACCGCCCACGTGCGGTCGCGGAAGTAGCGCTTGATCTCGCCGTTGACGGTGCGGCTGGCGAACGACGAGAAGGGGATGCCGCGGTCGGGGTCGAACCGCTCGACGGCCTTCAGGATGCCGAGCATCGCGATCTGCACGAGGTCGTCGAGGTCGACGCCCCGGCCCCGGTAGTCGTTCGCGATCCGAGCCGCCAAACCCCGATGCGCCTCGACCAGCTCGTTGCGGACCGACCTCTCGTGGGTGTCACGGAAGTCGCGGAAGCGCCGATCGATGACGTCGTCGGGTTCGTCTGGCTCGCGGAGGTCGGTCATGTGGTCCGGGCGCGCTTCACCAGGTGAAAGCGGCGTCCCGCGTGGTCGGCCTCGAAGCTGTGGACATCGACGACCACACGCAGGATCTCGAGGGCCAGGTCGTCGACCGCCGGTGGCCCACCCGCGCCGGGCGCGCCGGTCGTCCCGGACGCCGCGGGGCCTGCCTCGCCCCTGCCCTCGACCGTCACCTCGCCGGGCGCGCTCAGGTACGTCACGTGGATCGACAGCCCGGGATTCTCGACCCCGTCGACCAGGAGAGCGACGAGCTCGCTGACGGCGATCCGGAGATCCTCGGTGTCGTCGATGCTGAGGCCGGCCTCGGCGCCGACGCCGCTCGCCACGAGGCGGGCGAGCCGGGCCGAGCTGCGCTCGGCGGGGGCGGTCAGCTGAACGGGTCGGCGAGAGTTCATGCGGCACCTACACGCGATCCGGGGTCGACAAGAGCGTCCTCGACACTACGCCGCCGTGGACCGCGTCGACGGCGGTGCACGCCGCGTGCACTATTCGTGGTGGCGACGACGCAAAGTAGCGTTTGGCACCGTGAGGTGGGGGGTACGGCGAGCGCGATGGACGTTCGAACCAGCACGAGGTTGCGGCGTCAGGCGGCCGCAGTCCCGGCGGCTCGCGGCTTCGTCGGCCACGCCTTGCGGTCGGCGGGGGTGACGCGAGGCGTGGCGGACAACCTCGTGCAGGCGGTGGCCGAAGCCTGCAACAACGCGATCCTCCACGCCGCCGGCGACACGTTCACCGTGACCGTCACCGTGCAGGACACTGCATGCACGCTGGTCATCAGCGATCTGGGCCGCGGCTTCGACCCACCCGAGCATGCGAGCATGCCGTCGCCCCAGGCGGTCAATCATCGTGGGCTGGCGCTGATGGAGGCGCTCGTCGACGAGGTCAAGGTGTCGAGCACGCCGGCCGGGACCACGGTGGTGCTCGTCCATGAGACCCCGACGGCCTCCCCCGAGGATCGCCCGAAGGCTTCGGCGGCGTCCTCGTTGGCTTCCGTGAGGCGGTTGGTCGCCCGCAGCAAGTAGGGCCACCGGTCAGCCGGCGGTGGGCATCCAGTCGGGCCGGCGGCGCTCGTAGTCGTAGACGGCCGTCGCGTGGCGGAGCGTGATCGCGATGTCGTCGAGGCCCTCGAGGAAGCGCTCGCGGGTGGCGTCGTCGAGCGGGAACGCGCACTCGATGTCGACGGTTCCGGCGGCCGACAGGAGGCGCCGCTCGACGTCGACGGTGAGCTCGAGCGCCGGATCGGCCTCGATCGCCCGGAGCAGCGTCTCACCCACCTCCGGCGGGACCACGACCGGCACGAGCCCGTTCTTGGTGGCGTTGTTGCGGAAGATGTCGCCGAACCGTGTGCTGACGACAGCGGCGAAGCCGTAGTCCATCAGGGCCCAGACCGCGTGCTCCCGCGACGACCCGGTGCCGAAGTTGGGGCCGGCCACCAGGATCGCGGCCCCGGCGTAGCGCTCGTCGTTGAGCACGAAGTGGCGGTCGTCGCGCCACGTCGCGAACAGGCCCCGCCCGAAGCCCGTCCGCTCGACCCTCTTCAGCCACTCGGCGGGGATGATCTGGTCGGTGTCCACGTCGGAGCGGTCGAGCGGGACGGCGGTGCCCTGGACGATGCGGACCGGGTTCATGCGGGCACCGCGCTATCCAGGTCGTCCGGGGTGGCCAGCGTGCCGGCGATCGCCGTGGCGGCGGCGACGGCGGGAGAGACCAGGTGGGTGCGCCCGCCGCGCCCCTGGCGGCCCTCGAAGTTGCGGTTGCTGGTCGAGGCGCAGCGCTCGCCGGGGGCGAGCTTGTCGGGATTCATGGCCAGGCACATCGAGCAACCGGGCTCGCGCCAGTCGAAGCCGGCCGCCTCCAACACCTTGTCGATGCCCTCGGCCTCGGCCTGGGCCTTGACGGCATGGGACCCCGGCACGACCAGCGTGCGGACGCCCGGGGCGATTTTCCGGCCCGCGGCGACGGCAGCCACGGCCCGCAGGTCCTCGATCCGGCTGTTGGTGCACGACCCGATGAACACGGTGTCGACGACCACGTCGGACAGGGCCGTGCCGGCCGCCAGCCCCATGTACTCGAGCGCACGGCGGGCGGCGTCCCGCTCCGACGGGTCCGCGAAGGCGTCGGGGTCGGGCACCCGACCCGTGATCGGCGCCACCTGTCCCGGGTTGGTGCCCCAGGTCACGTGGGGGACCACGTCCGTGGCGTCGATGGCCACGTCCTTGTCGAACGCGGCGCCGTCGTCGGTGGGAAGCGTGCGCCAATGGTCGAGCGCTCGCTCCCAGGCGGCGCCGGTCGGCGCGTACCGGCGGCCCTCGAGGTAGGCGAACGTGGTGTCGTCGGGTGCGACGAGCCCCGCCTTGGCCCCGGCCTCGATGGACATGTTGCAGACGGTCATCCGCCCCTCCATCGACAGCCTGCGGATGGCGGAGCCCCGGTACTCGATGATCGAGCCGATGCCGCCACCGGTGCCGATGCGCCCGATGATGGCGAGGATCACGTCCTTGGCGGTCGCACCGGCGGACAACGCGCCCTCCACCGTCACGGCCATCGTCCCGGTCCGCTGCTGCGGCAGCGTCTGGGTCGCGAGTACGTGCTCGACCTCGCTGGTGCCGATCCCGAACGCCAACGCGCCGAACGCGCCGTGGGTCGACGTGTGGCTGTCGCCGCAGACGATGGTCATGCCGGGCTGGGTCAGCCCCTGCTCCGGGCCGATGATGTGGACGATGCCCTGGCCCGGCTCGCCGATGCCGTGGCAGGTGATGCCGAACTCGTCGCAGTTCGCACGCAGCACCTGCATCTGCTTCGCGGAGATCGGATCGGCGATGCGAGGCTCGCCGTCCAGGAGGTCGAGGCCCTCGGTCGGGACGTTGTGGTCCATCGTGGCGACCGTGAGGTCGGACCGGCGGACGCGGCGGCCGGCCAGCCGGAGCCCGTCGAACGCCTGCGCCGACGTCACCTCGTGCACGAGGTGAAGGTCGATGTAGAGCAGGTCCGGCTCACCCTCCGCGGACCGGACGACGTGGTCGTCCCAGACCTTCTGGCTCAGGGTGCGGGGACCCGTGGCTTGTGCTGTGGTCATGTGGCCGTCTCGCAGCTTGTCTCACATGTTGAGATATGATTCTCAGGAAGTGAACAGCTTAAGCGGAGTCGGGGTCCTGGACAAGGCGGTTGGCGTCCTGGCGGCGCTCGAGCGCGGCCCACAGCCGCTGGCCGGCCTGGTCGCTGCGACCGGCCTGTCCCGCGCCACCGCGCATCGCCTGGCGGTGGCGCTCGAGGCCCATGGGCTGGTGCGCCGAGACGAGGACGGGCGCTTCACGCTCGGGCTGCGCCTCATCGGGCTGGGCCACGCCGCCGCCGAGGCCGTGCCGGGCTGGCTCGACGCGCGCCCCGCACTGGCGTGGCTGCAGGAGCAGACCGGCGAGTCGGTGCAGCTCTACGTGCGAGACGGCGACGTGCGGGTGTGCGTCGAATCGCTGGAGGCCCCGCACGAGCTGCGCACGATCGTCCCGGTCGGCGCCCGCCTGCCGCTCGACCGTGGATCCGCGGGCAGGGTGCTTCGGGACGCGGCGTCGGGGTGGGTCGAGAGCGTGGAGGAGCGCCAGGCGGGAGTGGCGTCGGTGAGCGCCCCGGTGGTCGATCCCTCCGGCCGGGTGCTGGCCGCCGTGAGCGTCAGCGGCCCCGTGGACAGGACGTCCCGCGCCCCGGGGCGCCGCTACGGCGCCGCCGTGACCGAGGCGGCCACCCGCATCTCCCGCAGCCTCGCCTGACGGCACGCTCACGGCGCCGCGCCGGGACCGACGAACGGGCCCGCCGCGGGGCTCCGGACGCGCTCAGTTCACCTGGCGGACCCGGCCCTCCCAGTACGGCGCCCGGAGCTTGAACTTTTGCAGCTTGCCGGTGGCCGTGCGGGGCAGCGCGTCCCGCATCTCCACGGATGTCGGGCACTTGAAGTGCGCCAGGCGCTCACGGCAGTGGGCGATCAACGCGGCCTCGTCCACGTCGGCATCGGGGACCGGCACGACCAGGGCCTTGACGGTCTCGCCCCAGCGCTCGTCGGGAACGCCGATCACCGCCACCTCGGCCACCGCCGGGTGCGAGTGCAGCACGTCCTCGATCTCGATCGACGACACGTTCTCGCCGCCCGAGATGATCACGTCCTTCTTGCGGTCCGAGATGGAGAGGTAGGTCCCGTCGGAGTCGCCGTCGATCGTGCCGCCGTCGCCGGTGTGGAACCAGCCGTCATCGAGGGCGGCGGCGGTCGCGTCAGGCTGGTTCCAGTAGCCGTCGAACACGACGTTGGAGCGGGCCAGCACCTCGCCGTCGTCGCTGGTCTCCAGCCGGACACCCAGGGTGGGCGCGCCGGCCCGCCCCAGCCGGGTTGCCCGCTCGGCGGGGGAGAGGTCGTCCCACTCGGCGCGACGCCGGTTGATCGTGAGCACCGGCGAGGTCTCGGTGAGGCCGTAGAGCTGGATGAACTCCCAGCCCAGCTCGGTCTCCATTCGCTCGATGGTGCGGGTGGGGGGCGGCGCCCCCGCCACCACCATGCGCAGGCGGTCGCGACCGGGGACCTCGCCGTCCCAGCGTGGGGCGGCGTCGAGGATCGCCGCCACCACGGCCGGCGCCCCGCACATCAGCGTCACCCCGTGGTCCTGGACCCGCCTCAGGATCTCGGTCCCGTCGACCTTGCGCAGCACCACCTGGCTCGCGCCCATGCCCGCCACGGCGAACGGCATGCCCCAGCCGTTGCAGTGGAACATCGGCAGGGTGTGCAGGTAGACGTCGCGGTCGTTCACCCCGGTCTGCCAGCCGAACACCGCGGTATTGACCCACAGGTTGCGATGGGTCATCTGCACGCCCTTGGGGCGGGCGGTGGTGCCGCTCGTGTAGTTGATGGTGGCGGTCGCGTCCTCGTCGGGGTCGTCCCACGGCTCCGGCTCGCCGGCGTCGGTGGGCCAGAGCACGGCATCGGTCTCGGTGCCGAGGACGTAGCGGTGCTTGCAGTCGATGCCCGCCAGGGCGTCGTTGATCTCGGGGTCGACCAGCAGCACCGTTGCACCGGAGTGCTCGACGATGTAGCCGATCTCGTCGGCGTTGAGGCGGAAGTTGATCGGCACCAGCACCCGGCCCCAGGCGCTGACGCCGAAGAACGACACGAGCAGCCGAGCGGCGTTGTGCGACACGATCGCCACCCGCTCGCCCCGGCCGACGCCGAGCCCGTCGAGGGCCGCCGCCTGTGCCCGGGCCAGCTCGGCCACCCGCCGGTAGGTGAGGGAGCCCCACGATGCCGCCGGCTGGTCGGGCTCGTCCACGACGCCTATGCGGTCCGGGTAGACGAGCGCGGCGCGCTCCAGGTGATCGGTGATCGTCAACGGAACCTTCATGGCTCCCCCTAGGGCTCGGTTCTCCCGCCTTTAGAACGTGCGCGGATCGGCACGTCATCTTGGCTCACGGTGGTCGGTGTTGCCTGAGGCCGAGCTGTGAGGCGTGGGCTCACGGTGCAAATCCCGTACTGTTCTATGCCGACCTGCGGGCCTATCGCTCGGCCTCGTCTAGCGCGTCAGCTCCAGAGAGTGACGTAGACAGGGGGTCGGAACCGCGACACCGGCAGGCTGCCGTCGGCCCGGTGCATCGCCTGCATGGCGTGCGGTGTGTCGAGGAATCGCCACAGCCGGGTCGCCACCGGGGAGCGCCGGTCGGCGCCCAACGCGTTGACGTGCCACAGGACGTCGATTGGCGTCCCAGCGACGGGCAGCGGGACCAGCCGGCCGCGCTCGACGTCGCTCGCCACGAGGTGGGCAACGCCCGGGGCCACGCCCTCCCCGTCGGCGGCGGCCGCCCACGCCGCGGTCAGGCTGGGGAACACCCGGATGCGGCCCTCGGGGACCCGGAGCCGGCTCAGCAGCATGCCGATCTCGGTGGCGGGATCGGCGCCGCTGGCGTCCACCAGCCAGTCCTGGCCGGCGAGGGCGGACAGCTCGAGGTGCGCGGCCCGGGCGAGTCCGTGGCGCTTGCCGGCCACCACCACGAGGCGGTAGCGCATCATGGGCTTGGCCTCGAGGTCGGTGAGCGACGGCCCGAGCCCGACGTCGGCGAGGCGTTCCGTCAGGAGGACCGGCATCTCGGCGGCGGTGGTGACGCCGAGCGTCGCCTCGACGGGGCCGTGCCGCGAGGTAAAGGCGTTGAGGAGCGGGCGGGCGACGTACTCCGCCACGGTGCTGGTGGCGACCACCCGCAACAGCTCTGGCGCCCCCTGGGCCCGGCGGATGGCGTCCTCGGCCTCGACGGCCAGGTTCACGATCTGCGAGGCGATCGGGACCAGGCGCTGGCCGCCGGGCGTCAGGTCCATCCCCCGGGGCGTGCGCTCGACCAGGGGATCGCCGAGGTGCTGGCGCAGCGCGGCGAGCGCACCGGACACCGCGGGCTCGCTGACGCACAGGACGCGGGCCGCGGCCCTCACCGATCCGAGCCGGGCCACGAGCACGAACGCCTCGAGCTGGGTCAGCGTCATTGTTCGCACGGTAGCCGGCGATAAGCAATCGCTTAGGTGCCCGTGGACAGGGGCGATGGTGCGACGCACACTTCGCGCAACGGTTTCTCGGGCGCGGACCGCCGCCCGCCTGAGGGGAGGAAGCATGCAGACGCCTGCGCCGTTCGAGTACGAGCGGGCCGGCAGCGTCGACGACGCCCTGGCCCTGCTCGAGCGCCACGGGCCCGAGGCCCGGCTCGTCGCCGGCGGCCACAGCCTGCTGCCGATGATGAAGCTGCGGCTGGCGCGACCCGAGGTGCTCGTCGACATCAACGACCTGACCGACCTGTCGTACATCCGCGTGGACGGCGACACGATCGCCATCGGCGGCATGACCCGGCACGCGGAGCTGCTGGCGTCGCCCGTCCTGGGCGAGCACTACGCCATCTTCCACGACGCCGAGCGGGTCATCGCCGATCCCATCGTGCGTAACCGGGGGACCATCGGCGGTTCGTTCTGCCAGGCGGACCCGTCGGAGGACCTGGCGGCGGTGGGCTCTGCGGTCCGGGCCGAGATGGTCGTCCGTTCCTCGGGTGGCGAGCGGACCATCCCCGCCCGGGAGTTCCACACCGGGCCGTACGAGACCGTGCTGGCGCCGGCCGAGATCCTCACCGAGGTGCGGGTTCCGATCCGGCCCGGCGCCGGCAGCGCCTACGAGAAGGTGGAGCGCCGGGCGGGGGACTGGCCGATCGCCGCTGCGGGTGCGTTCCTGACGCTGGACGGGGACACGGTGAGCGATGTGGGCATCGGGCTCACGGCGCTCGGGGCGCCGCACTTCTGCGCCCCCGACGCCGAGGACGCCCTCAGGGGTCAGGACGCCACGGACGACAACCTGGCGGCCGCAGCCGACGCCGCCGCCGAGGCGTGCAACCCGGCCGCCGACCAGCGCGGACCGGTCGACTACAAGCGCCACCTGGCTCGTGAGCTCACCCTGCGGGCGTTGCGCCGCTCGGTGGCACGGGCGCGCGGCGAGGCCGAAGGAGGGTGACCATGCAGGTGACGATGACCGTCAACGGCGAGGAAGTGTCCCGCGACGTGGAGCCGCGTCTGCTGCTCATCCACTTCGTGCGCGATCACCTCGGGCTGACCGGCACCCACTGGGGCTGCGACACCTCCAACTGCGGCACCTGCGTGCTGTGGATGGACGGCGAGCCGGTCAAGAGCTGCACCGTGCTGGCAGCCATGGCCGGCGGGCGCACGATCCGCACGGTCGAGGACCTCGAGCGCGCCGGCGAGCTCGATCCGATCCAGCAGGGATTCATGCAGTGCCATGGCTTGCAGTGTGGCTTTTGCACGCCCGGGATGATGATGACGGCCCGCTGGTTGCTCGACAACGATCCCGATCCCACGGACGCAGACATCCGGGAAGCGATCTCGGGACAGTTCTGCCGTTGCACGGGCTACGAGAACGTCGTGCGGGCGATTCGCTGGGCGGCGGAACACCCAGACGGTGAGGGATCGGGGGAGGCCGTGGAGCCTGGCGCCGCCGACGACAGTGCGGCGCCAGGCGACGCGGCGTCGGAGGAGGTGTCGGCATGACTGCAATTGAAAGCCCGGACGCGGCGCCCGAGGCGCCACTCAGCGACGCCGGCAACCCCATCGGGTTCGGGCGGATGCTCCGAAAGGAGGACGCCCGCTTCCTCCGGGGCAAGGGCAACTACATCGATGACATCCAGCTGCCTGGCATGCTGCACGGCGCCATCCTGCGGAGCCCCTACGCACACGCCCGCATCAACTCCATCGACACCTCGGCCGCCGAGGCCCATCCCAAGGTCAAGGCCGTCATCACCGGCGCCGTCCTCGAGGGGCTGAACCTGGCGTGGATGCCGACGCTGTCTCAGGACGTGCAGGCCGTGCTCGCGACCGACAAGGTGCGGTTCCAGGGCCAGGAGGTGGCGTTCGTCGTCGCCGAGGACCGGTACGCAGCCCGCGACGCGCTCGAGCTCATCGACGTGGACTACGAACCGCTCGACCCGGTCGTCGACGCGCGCCGCGCGCTCGACGAGGGCGCGGCCGTCATCCGCGACGACATCGAGGGCAAGGCCGACAACCACATCTTCGACTGGGAGGCGGGCGACGCCGCCCGCTGCGACCAGGTCTTCGCGGACGCCGAGGTCGTGGTGACGCAGGACATGATCTACCCGCGCTCGCACCCGGCGCCGCTCGAGACCTGTGGCTCCGTGGCGCACATGGACCCGGTCACGGGCAAGCTCACCGCCTGGATCACCAGCCAGGCGCCGCACGCCCACCGGACCGTCTACGCGCTGGTCGCCGGCCTGCCCGAGCACAAGATCCAGGTCATCTCGCCCGACATCGGTGGCGGGTTCGGCAACAAGGTCCCCATCTACCCGGGCTACGTGCTCGCGGTCGTCGGCTCGATCGTCACCAAGGAGCCGGTGAAGTGGGTGGAGGACCGGTCGGAGAACCTCATGACGACCGGGTTCGCCCGCGACTACCACATGCGCGGCCAGTTCGCAGCGACGCGCGACGGCAAGATGCTCGGCCTGCGGGTCGACGTGATCGCCGACCACGGGGCGTTCAACGGAACCGCCCAGCCGACGAAGTTCCCGGCGGGGTTCTTCAACATCTTCACCGGCAGTTACGACCTCCAGGCCGCCCACTGCAAGGTCACCGGCGTCTACACCAACAAGGCGCCCGGCGGTGTCGCCTACGCGTGCTCGTTCCGGATCACGGAGGCGGTCTACCTGGTCGAGCGGATGGTCGACTGCCTGGCCGCGGAGCTCGACATGGATCCGGCCGAGCTCCGGCAGCGCAACCTGCTGCGGCCCGACCAGTTCCCGTACACGACCCACACGGGGTGGGAGTACGACTCCGGTGACTATCCCCGGGCCCTGCAGCTCGCCCTCGACCTGGCCGGCTACGAAGAGCTGCGGCGCGAGCAGGCCGAGCGGCGCGACCGGGGAGAGCTGATGGGGATCGGCCTCAGCTTCTTCACCGAGGGCGTGGGCGCCGGGCCCCGCAAGCACATGGACATCCTCGGCCTGGGCATGGCCGACGGCTGCGAGCTGCGGGTGCACCCGACCGGCAAGGCGGTCGTCCGGCTGAGCGTCCAGTCCCAGGGCCAGGGCCACGAGACGACGTACGCCCAGATCGTGTCCAGCCAGCTCGGGATCCCCCCGGAGGACATCGAGGTGGTCCATGGCGACACCGACCAGACGCCCTTCGGGCTCGGCACCTACGGGTCGCGGTCGACGCCGGTGTCCGGCGCGGCCGCCGCGGTCGTCGCCCGGCGGGTGCGCGACAAGGCCCGCATCATCACTGCGACCGCCCTGGAGTGCGACCCCGCCGACCTCGAGTGGGAGCTCGGCCGCTGGCAGGTGAAGGGCGACCCGACGCACGGCAAGACGATCCAGGAGGTGGCGCTGCTGGCGCACAGCAGCCTGGAGCTGCCCGAGGGGGTGGAGGGGCACCTCGACGCCAGCGCCGTGTACAACCCGCCCAACCTGACCTACCCGTTCGGGGCGTACATCTGCGTGGTCGACGTCGACCCCGGCACCGGGCAGGTGAAGGTGCGGCGGTTCGTGGCGGTGGATGACTGCGGGCCGCGCATCAACCCCATGATCGTCGAGGGCCAGATCCACGGCGGCCTGGCCGACGGCGTGGGCATGGCGCTCATGCAGGCGATCGCCTTCGACGAGGACGGCAACTGCCTGGGCGGATCGTTCATGGACTACCTGTTGCCCACGTCGCTGGAGTGCCCCACCTGGGAGCTGGGTGCGACGGTGACCCCGTCGCCCCACCATCCCCTCGGCTGCAAAGGCGTCGGCGAGTCCGCCACCGTCGGGTCGCCGGCGGCGGTGGTCAACGCCGTGATCGACGCGCTCAAGCCGTTCGGCGTGCGGCACGCAGACATGCCGCTCACGCCGGCGCAGGTGTGGCTGGCCATGCAGGGACGGCCGGTGCGTACCGACCTCGCCATCACGTGAACCCCGACGTCGAGGCCCGGGCCGCCGAGCTGCGGCGGGATCGGGTCCCGTTCGTGCACGCCCGGGTGGTGCGCGCCGAGCGGCCGACGTCGGCCAAGCCGGGCGACGAGGCGGTGGTCCTGCCCGACGGCACGATCGAGGGCTTCGTCGGCGGGGCGTGCGCGGAGTCGACGGTGCGGGCCCAGGGCCTGTCGCTCCTCGACTCGGGCGAGTCGCTGCTGCTGCGAATCTCGCCCTCGGGCGAGCCCGGGGCACCGGGGGCGCCGGAGCCCGAGGGCACGCTGACCGTCGTCAACCCGTGCCTGTCGGGCGGGACGCTGGAGATCTTCCTGGAGCCCGTGATCCCGGCGCCGACGATCGCCATTCACGGCGAGTCGCCGATCGCCGCCGCGCTCGCTGCGCTGGCGGAGCGCGTGGGCTTCGAGGTGGTCGAGAACGCGGGTGATGCAGTCGGCGGGGAGGCGGGCGGCCCGCCGGCCGCAGTGGTCGTGGCGTCCCACGGCCGCGACGAGGAGCCCGTCCTGGAGGCCGCCGTGCGCGCCGGCGTGCCGTACGTCGGCCTGGTGGCCAGCCGCAAACGCGGCGAGGCCGTCGTCGCCGCGCTCGAGCTCGACGACGCCCAGCGGGCCTCGGTGCACACCCCGGTAGGCCTCGACATCGGTGCCCGCACCCCGCGGGAGGTGGCCCTGTCGATCCTGGCGGAAATCGTCGCTCGGCGTCCGCGTCCGTCGGGCACGGCGGGGTCGGCGACGGCGGCGACCGGGCCGTCGGTGGAGCCGGCGGCAACACCCGAGGTCGCCACCGACCTGGTGTGCGGCATGTCGGTGGTCGCCGACGACGCCGCCCTGCACCTGGACCACGCGGGTACGCGCTACTGGTTCTGCGGGACCGGCTGCCTTCGTGCGTTCGCCGCGGATCCGAGCGCATACTTGCCGTCCGGCGCGTGACACGGACGGCGCGAGGCGGACGCCGATGCGCCGCGACGAGCGAGGCGACGATGACGCTCACCGACGAACTGCTGCGGAACGCCCGGATGTTCGCCGAGCGCTTCGACGAGGTCGCCCGCGCCCCCGTGCATGCGACCCACGTGGCCGTGGTCGCATGCATGGACGCGCGCATCGACCCTCACGCCATCCTGGGGCTCGCCTCGGGCGACGCCCACGTCATCCGCAATGCCGGGGGTGTGGTCACCGACGACGTGATCCGCTCGCTGGTGATCTCGCAGCGGCTGCTCGGCACGAGCGAGATCATCATCGTCCACCACACCGACTGCGCCATGCTCACATTCTGCGACGACGACGTGAAGGCCCGGATCGCCGCCGACTCCGGCATCCGCCCGCCGTTCGCCCTCGAGGCGTTCTCCGACGTCGACGCCGACGTCCGCCAGTCGATCGCCCGCATCCACGCCAGCCCGTTCCTCCCCCACAAGAACGTGCGCGGCTTCGTGTACGAGGTCGAGACGGGAGCGCTGCGCGAGGTGTCCTGAGGCCCTTACCGCCGTTCCTGGCGCAGAAGTGGTTGCGCAGTAACCACTTCGGTGCCAGGAAACCTCAGTCGACGGCCTAGGACCTCAATCGATGGAGACGATCTCGACCTCGAGCTCGGCGCCCGTGGGAGCGGTGAACGTCACCGAGTCGCCGGGCCTGGAGCCGATGAGCGCCTCGCCCAGGGGCGACGAGGGGCTGATGACCTCGAGGTCGTCGTGCCGTTCCTCGATCGAACCGATGAGGTAGCGCTCGACATCGTCGTCGCCGGCGTAGCGGATGGCGACCACCGATCCGTGGGACACGTGCGCGCCGTTGTCGCCCTGGACGATCTCGGCGTTCTCGAGCATCGCGGAGAGCTGGCGGATGCGGCCCTCCATCTTGCCCTGCTCCTCCTTGGCGGCGTGGTAGTCGCCGTTCTCCGAGAGGTCGCCGAGCTCCCGGGCCGCCTCGATCTTTCGAGCGATCTCGACCCGTCCGCGCGTCGTCAGGTCCTCATACTCCGCCTGGAGGCGGTCATACGCAGCCTGCGAGAGGTGATGGGTCTGTGCCATAGACGCACCAGGCTAGGACGTCGTGACAAGTGGGCCAACGGCCGACTTCCCGGGGTTCGCCATCGCGGTTGACGCCACTCGGCGGTTCGGTGAACACTTGCCGCCGTGCGTCCCCTCGCCGCCTCGGTAATCATCATCGTGTAGCGCGCGTCGGCCGTCGACGTGCGCTCCCGACCGTCCACCATCGGTGGGCGGTTTGTCATTTATCGGCACAGGATCGACAACTCGGAGAGATAGTGAGCCACCGAATCGGAGTCATCGGCGGGGACGGCATCGGCCCCGAGGTCATCGCCGAGGCGCTCAAGGTCGTCCGGTCCACGGGCGTCGTCGTCGAGGCGGTTGACTACGACCTGGGGGGCGGCCGCTACCTGCGCGACGGCACGGTCCTGCCCGACGCCGTGCTCGAGGAGTGGCGGGGGCTGGACGCGCTGCTTCTCGGCGCCGTCGGCACCCCGGAGGTCCCGCCGGGGGTGGTCGAGCGGGGGCTGCTGCTCAAGATGCGGTTCGAGCTCGACCTCTACATCAACCAGCGGCCGTTCCTCGATCCCGGCCGGGACATCGACATCGTCGTGATCCGGGAGAACACCGAGGGCCCGTACGTCGGCGAGGGCGGGGTGCTGCGCAAGGGCACGGCCCACGAGGTGGCCACCCAGGGCTCGGTCAACACCCGCATGGGCGTCGAGCGTTGCGTGCGCTACGCGTTCGACCTGGCCGGCCAGCGCCCCCACCGGCACGTCACGCTGGTCCACAAGACCAACGTGCTCACGTTCGCCGGCGACCTGTGGCAGCGGACGTTCACGGCGGTCGCCGGCGAGCACGCGGGCGTCGGCACCGCGTACCACCACGTCGACGCCGCCTGCATTCACCTCGTGCAGGATCCGGGGCGCTACGACGTGATCGTCACCGACAACCTGTTCGGCGACATCCTCACCGACCTCGCGGGGGCGGTCTCGGGTGGGATCGGGTTCGCAGCCTCGGGCAACCTCAACCCCGCCCGCACCGGTCCGTCCATGTTCGAGCCGGTCCACGGCTCGGCGCCCGACATCGCGGGGCAGGCCAAGGCCAATCCCGTGGCCGCCGTGCTGTCGGCGGCGATGATGCTCGACTTCCTGGGCGAGGCCGACGCCGCCGCCCGCATCCGCAAGGCCTGCGCCGAGCCGTCGGCGCTCACCGGAACCACCTCCGAGATCGGCGACGCCATCGCCGCTCGCGTCTGACCACACCCAACACGAGGGACCCCAGCACCATGCCCATCACCCCCACCGAGAAGATCTGGTTCAACGGCGAGCTGATCCCGTGGGAGGACGCCAAGATCCACGTCCTCACGCACTCGCTCCACTACGGGATGGGCGTCTTCGAGGGCATACGCGCCTACGAGACCGACGACGGCCCCGGCGTGTTCCGCCTGACCGACCACATGCGCCGCATGGAGCAATCGGCGCAGATCCTGATGATGCCGCTCCCGTACTCGGTCGACGAGATGGTGCAGGCGGTCAAGGACACCGTGCGATCGACGGGCCTGCCCTCGTGCTACATCCGTCCCATCGCCTACTACGGCTACGGCGAGATGGGGCTCAACACCCTGCCGTGTTCGGTCGACATGGCGATCGCCTGCTGGCCCTGGGGCGCGTACCTGGGCGACGACTCCCTCAGGAACGGTGTCCGCATGAAGATCTCGTCGTGGGCCCGCCACGATCACAACATCATGCCGCCGGCGGCCAAGACCACGGGCAACTACGCGAACAGCTCGCTGGCAAAGGTCGAGGCTCTCAAGGCCGGCTACGACGAGGCCCTGCTGCTGAACCGCGCCGGCTTCGTGTCTGAGTGCACGGGCGAGAACGTGTTCGTCGCCCGCAACGGCAAGCTCATCACCCCGCCGCTGTCGGCCGGCGCCCTGGAGGGCATTACGCAGAGCACCGTGATCGCGATCGCCCACGACCTCGGCTTCGACGTGGAGTTCGGCCAGCTGTCGCGCAGCGACGCCTACATCGCCGAGGAGATGTTCGTGTGCGGGACCGCCGCCGAGGTCTCGTCGGTCCGCTCGGTGGACGACAGGGAGATCCCGTGCCCGGGGCCCATGTCCCTGGCGATCGGCGAGGAGTACGGCCGCGTCGTGCGCGGCCAGGTCGACAGGTACAAGGACTGGGTCGAGCATGTCCACTGACGTACCCGGCGCGGCGGCGGCCCCGGACGCGCCCGCTGCCGTCGACATCTTCGACACGACCCTGCGGGACGGGGCGCAGTTCGAGGGGATCTCGCTGTCCGTGGAGGACAAGCTGCGGGTGGCCGAGCAGCTCGACTGGCTCGGGGTCCGGTGGATCGAGGGCGGCTACCCGCAGGCCAACCCCAGGGACGCCGAGTTCTTTCGCCGGGCGCCGCGCGACCTGCGCCTGGACACCGCCACGCTGGTGGCGTTCGGGTCGACGCGCCGCCCCGCCGGGAAGGTGGACGTCGACCCCACGCTGGCCGCCCTCGTCGACAGCGGAGTGTCCACCGCCTGCATCGTGGGCAAGAGCTGGGACTTCCACGTGACCGAGGCGCTCGGCACCAGCCTCGACGAGGGTGTCGCGATGGTGGGCGACTCCGTGCGGTTCCTGCGGGCCCAGGGTCTGCGGGTGTTCTTCGACGCCGAGCACTTCTTCGACGGCTACAAGGCCAACCCCGAGTACGGCCTGCGGGTGCTGGAGGCCGCAGCCACCGAGGGGGCCGAGGTGCTGGTCCTGTGCGACACCAACGGCGGTTCGCTCCCGCACGAGGTCCAGCGCATCGTGGGCGAGGTGGGCGCCTACTTCGGTGCCGACCAGCAGGTCGGGATCCACACCCAGAACGACAGCGGCTGCGCGGTGGCCAACTCCGTGGCCGCGGTCGTCGCCGGGGCGACCCACCTGCAGGGAACGGTCAACGGCTACGGCGAGCGGACGGGCAACGCCAACCTCATGACCTGCATCCCCAACCTCCAGCTCAAGATGGGCATCCGCTGCCTGCCGGAGTCGCGGCTCGACCGGCTCACGGCGGTCAGCCGCCACGTCGCCGAGCTCGTCAACCTGCCGCCACACTCGGCCGACCCCTACGTCGGGGCGTCGGCGTTCGCCCACAAGGGCGGGCTGCACACGTCTGCGCTCGGCAAGGTCGGTGGCGCCAGCTATGAGCACGTCGACCCGGCGCTCGTAGGCAACCACACTCGCGTGCTGGTGTCCGATCTCGGCGGCCGGTCGGGCATGGCCCTCAAGGCCAAGGAGTTCGGCGTCGAGCTCGACGGCCGCGGCGCGGCCGAGCTGTCCGACCGGCTGAAGCACCTCGAGGCCGATGGGTACCAGTTCGAGGCGGCCGACGCCTCCCTCGAGCTGCTCATGCGGGAGGCCGGGGCGTGGCGCCAGCCGTACTTCCAGCTCGAGGGCTACCGGGTCACGACGTACCACCGCAATGCCGTCCGGGGCGGTGCCCCCATCGAGGACGGCGAGTCGATGATCGACACCGAGGCCACGGTCAAGGTGTGGGTGGGCGACGAGCGCCTCGTGGCCGTCGGCGAGGGGAACGGTCCCGTCAACGCACTGGACGCGGCGCTACGGTCGGTGCTGACCGAGCGCTACCCGCAGCTGGAGCGGATCCACCTGACCGACTTCAAGGTGCGGGTGCTCGAGGGCGCGGCGGCCACCGGGGCGGTCGTACGGGTGCTCATCGACTCGGCCGACGGCGACCGCACCTGGTCGACCATCGGTGTCAGCGAGAACGTGATCGAGGCGTCGTGGCAGGCGCTCGTCGACTCGCTGGTCTACGGCCTGTTCAAGGCGTCGATCGGTTCCGGCACTGACGGTGCCGGATGAGCGGCGTCCGAAGTATCGTTCCGGCCCGTGGCCGCCCCTGAGTACGTCCCGGAGCCGGCGGTCAGGCGCGTCCGGAACTACGAGTCGAACCCGTGGCGGCTCGAGTCCTGGCTGCCGGTGCGTCCGGGCGACGAGCCGTGGCACCAGCCCACGGGGGAGGGGCTCGGCTCTCCCGGTCCCGACCAGGGCTACATCTACGTGCTGGCCCGATGGTTCGAGGGCCAGCTGCAGCTGGCGCACGACGAGAACGAGCAGGACGCGCTGGTCGGATGCATCGGCGTCGCCCTCAAGCGGGCGTCGCTGTTCGGCCGGGCGCCGGTGGTGCACGACCTCACGGCCGCGCTGACCATCTGGGGGTTCCTGGGCGACGACCCGCCCGACCTGATCGCCTACCGCCAGCCGCTGTTCGCTGAGGTCGCCAACCCGCATCACTACTCCGAGCAGCGCCGCATCGTCGACCTGGTGTCCGAGGACGTGCTGCGTCTCACCCCGGACGAGATCGCCGAGCGGCATCGCGCCGACTGGCGATCCCTCCTCGCCCTGTAGGTGACGCCCGCCGCCGCCGTGCCGGCCGAAGAGGTCGCCGCGGTCTTCGGCGCCGCCGATGCCGATGCCCTGGCGATCGAACCGCTGCCGCACGCCGCCGTGGCGTCGGCGACCGCCGGCCTGTGGCGGGTCCGGGTCGCCGACCGCTCCGCGGTAATGAAGCTTCTCGCTCACGCGCCGGACGGCGGCAGCCCCAATTGGCGCTCCGGTCGTGACGAGACGCACTGGTACTACTGGCGCCGGGAGGCCGAGGCCTACCGGTCGGGCCTGCTCGGCGCGCTCGTCGGTGGACTCCGGGCGCCCCGCTGCGACCTCGTCGCCGACCGCGCCGGGGGCGCCATAGCGCTCTGGCTGGAGGACCTGCAGGGCGCCCCGGCGTCGTCGTGGTCGATCGACCGCTATCACCGGGCGGCCCGCCATTTGGGACAGGCCCAGGGCGAGTTCGTCGCCGGCCGTCCGCTACCCGACGAACCATGGCTCAGCCGCCGGTGGCTGCGCAGCTACCTCGCTCAGCCACTCCGCCGGCTGACGGTTCCCACGCACCGGCTCTCGTGGCGGCGCCCGCTCCTCACCGACTGGTTCCCGGATCCTCCGATCGATGCCCTGGAGGCCATGCGCGCCGACCGCGGCCGCTTCCTCGGCGTGCTCGACGGCATGCCGGCGACGCTCTGCCACTTCGACTTCCATCCCGCCAACCTGTTCGACGGCGGGCACGACACGACGGCCGCGATCGACTGGTCCTTCGTCGGCATCGGCGCCCTCGGCGAGGACGCCGGCAACCTCGTGCCGGACGCCGTGCTCGACTTCCACGTCGGTCCCGGGGAGCTCGGGGCCCTGTACGACGCCGTCGCCGACGGCTACACCGCCGGGCTCCGCGATGCCGGCTGGCGCGGCTCGGCGGCCACGGTGCGCCTGGCGATGGCGGCCACCATGGCGGCCAAGTACGCCTGGATCGGCCCGGCACTCGCGCATGCGGCGATCGACGGCCGCGAGTTGCTCAACGGGCGGCCCATCGCCGAGGTGCTGGCGTGGTGGGCGCCCACCGTCGGCTTCCTGCTCGACCGCGCCCGCGAGGCCCGCGATCTGGAAGCCCAGGCGCAAAGATGAGGCGGTGGCCATGGACACGATCGAGATCACCGTCGGACCCCACACGTTCGACGCGCTCGCCGACGGACCGGCCGACGGGGAGCTGGTGCTGCTCTTGCACGGCTTCCCGCAGACCTCGGCGTCATGGCGCGACCAGATCGCGGCACTGGCGGCGGCCGGGTTCCGGGCGGTCGCTCCCGACCAGCGGGGCTACTCGCCCCGGGCGCGGCCGGCCGACCTCGCCGCCTACGCCCTCCCCGAGCTGGTGGGCGACGTGGTCGGGTTCGCCGAGGCGCTCGGGGCCGAACGGTTCCACCTCGTCGGGCACGACTGGGGCGGCGCGGTGGCGTGGCATGTGGCCGCGCGCCATCCCGTCCGACTGCACACCCTGGCCGTGGTCTCCACCCCGCATCCCGAGGCGTTGCGGCGGGCCTATCGGGGCGAGCTGGGGGGCGACCAGGCGGAGCGGTCCGGGTACATTGCGTTCTTCCGGGAGCCCGATTCCCAGGACCGCATCCTCGAGAACGACGCGGCCCTCTTCCGGCTCCTGTTCGCGGGAAGCGGTATGCCGGAGGGCCGCGAGCGGCCGTACCTGGAGGCGCTAGGCACCCCGGAGGCGCTGGGGGCGGCGCTCAACTGGTACCGCGCCGCGTCGGTGGCCGACGCCGAAGGTCTCGGCCCGATCACGACACCCACCCTGTACGTGTGGTCGACCGAGGACGTCGCGCTCTCCGCGGAGGCCGCAGAGGCGACCGCGGAGTGTGTCGCGGGCCCCTACCGCTTCGCCGTGCTCGAGGGCGTCAGCCACTGGATCGCCGAGCAGGCGCCCGATCGGCTGAGCGAGCTGCTTGTCGATCACATCTCGGGCCGCATCGAACCCGATTAGCAGGATCGGTAGCCTGGGACGGCCGATGTCGCCAACGCCACGTCTCCGGTTCGCGCCCTCGCCCACGGGCTACCTGCACGTGGGCAGCGCCCGCGCCGTGCTGTTCAACTGGCTCGTCGCGCGCCGCGAGGGCGGCGAGATGCTGCTCCGCATCGAGGACACTGACGTCGAGCGCAACCGGCCGGAGCTCGTCGACAACATCTTCGAGATGATCGAGTGGCTCGGCCTGGGCTGGGACGGCAAGCCGGTCCGCCAGTCCGAGCGCTTCGACCTGTACATGGCGGCCGCCGAGAAGCTCCTGGCGGGGGGGCGGGCTTACTGGTGCGACTGCACTCCGGATCAGGTGCAGGCGCGAGCCCGGGAACGCGGTGGTCCTCCCGGCTACGACGGCTTCTGCCGGGACCGCAGCCTCGAGCGGGGACCGTCCACGGCGCTGCGGTTCCGCACGCCCGACGAGGGCGCCACCGGCTTCGACGACCTCGTGCGCGGCGCCGTCACGTTCGAGAACGCCAAGCTCGAGGACTTCGTGCTGCTGCGCTCCAACGGCACGCCGACGTTCCTGCTCGCCAACATCGTCGACGACGCCGACATGGGCATCACCCACGTCGTGCGGGGCGAGGAGCACGTCAACGGCACCCCCAAGTACCTGCTCATCGCCGACGCGCTGGGCCTGGGCTATCGACCGGCGTTCGCGCACCTTCCGGTGCTGGTGAACGAGCAGCGCAAGAAGCTCTCGAAGCGGCGCGACTCGGTGTCGGTGGCCGACTTCCGCGACGAGGGCTACCTGCCCGAGGCAATGGTGAACTACCTCGCCACGCTGGGCTGGGGACCGCCCGACGGCGTCGAGATCCGACCCCTGACCGAGATCGTCGAGTTGTTCCGCCTGTCAGACGTGACCCAGTCGCCGGCGTTCTTCGACGTGCGGAAGCTGCAGCACTTCAACGCCGAGTACATCCGCGCACTCCACGTAGAGGCCTTCGTCGAGCGGGCGCGGCCGTTCTTCGTCCACGGCGATGCGACGGAGGAGGTGCTGCGACCCATCGCTCCGTTGGTTCAGGAACGGGTGCGGCTGCTCACCGAGGTCGAGCCGATGGTCGACTTCCTGCGGCTCGACTCGATCGAGGCCCACGTCGACGCTGCATCGTGGGAGAAGGCGGTGGTCAAGCACGGGGAGCGGGCGGTGGCCATGCTCGATGCCGCGGTGGCCGCGCTGGCGTCGTGCGACTGGGATGCCGCGGCGATCGAGGCGGCACTGGAGGCTGCGGCGCGGTCGGCCGGCTTCGTCAAGGCCGACGGTGCGGTCGACATGCGCCGGGCACAGGCGCCGGTGCGGGTGGCGATCACCGGTCGGTCGGTCGGCCCACCCCTGTACGAGTCGCTTGCGGTGCTGGGACGCGAGCGCACGCTCGACCGGCTCCAGGCGGCGCGAGGGAAGCTCTGATCCGTGGCGTCCACGATCCGGGCGGACAGGGGAAAGCCGAGCTCGGGCCGCCGCGCCAGGGGCTCGCGCCGCCGGCGCTACGTGCTGCGGGCCGTGCTCGTGATCGCCGCGATCGCGGTCGCCTACGTCGGGGTCACGTTCGTTCAGGTGTGGCTGGCGAGCCGCCGTGACGGCGACCGGTCCGCCGAGGCCATCGTCGTGCTGGGCGCGGCGCAGTATGACTGCCGACCGTCGCCGGTGCTCGAGGAGCGGCTGAACCACGCGCTCGAGCTGTACCAAGGGGGCACGGCGAGGACCATCGTGGTCACGGGTGGCCGGCGGGAGGGCGACCGCTGCACCGAGGCCACCGCCAGCGCCGACTACCTGCTGGACGCCGGCGTGCCCGACTCCGAGATCCTGCGCGAGGTCCAGGGCACCAGCTCGTGGGAGTCGCTCGCGGCTGCCGCCCGCATCCTCCGCGACCAGGGGATGACCCACGTCGTGCTCGTGACCGACGGCTACCACGCGCTACGGGTCCAGGCGATCGCCGACGAGCTGGGGCTCGACGCCTCGGTGTCGCCCAGTGGCAACCGGGGCTCGATTCGGGACTACGTCGAGGAGACCGGCGCGGTGGCCGTTGGGCGCATCATCGGCTTCCGGCGGTTGGTCGACCTCGATGCCCAGGTCAAGGAGTGAGGTGCCGCAGGCCGCGCCCGCCGGGTAGGGTGTCGGTTCGCCTTCGGGGGTGGTGTAATCGGTAACACAGCAGGTTCTGGCCCTGTCATTGGGGGTTCGAGTCCTCCCCCCCGAGCCACAATGGTTACGGGAACGCCCAGGTCATCGGCCTGGGCGTTTCGCATCAGATGGCCTCGAGTCGCCGTCGACTCAGAGCGCAGCACATGTCCGCCATAGATGCCCTTGGACACGTGGCGCACGAGGTGGTCCCGCGCCGTGGCCTGGCCGGGTATGTACCCACCATCGCCGTCGAGGATCTGACCCACCTGACCCTGCCAATTCGGCCGTCCACCAGCGCGGTGGCGCCGCATGGGAAGATCGCCGCGAACGCGGAGATGGCGATGGCGCAGCAGGCATGACGCCGCTCAGGTGATCGCGAGCAGACCGTCCTGATCACGCCACGCTCGGCCGGAAGGAGATATGTCCATGGTCCAGCGGAGCAACGACGACGGCACGAGCATCGAGCCCCAGGAAGAACGTGCGCTACTCAGCGGTGGGGCCATCGCATCGCTCTCCGGCGTGGCGGCGCTGGCAATCTTCATGGGCCAGAACACGGATGATGTGACGGTCACGTTCCTGTTCTGGGATTTCACATGGCCGGTCTGGCTGCTCACCCTCGTCGCAGCGCTGGTGGGGGCACTCGTGTGGTTCGGGCTGGGTGTGCTGCGACGGCACCGGCGCCGCAAGGCGCGGCGCGCCGCGAGACGCGACTAGGCACGCCCGCCTCAGGAGAACCCACGGTCAGCCGGGTTCGGAGTCGTCGAGCTCGGCGACGGGTCTCTTCGGTGCCACCAGCCGGTAGGCGTCCTCGACGATCCCAGCCACCTCGTCCCAGTCCAGGTCGCGGTCGAGGCGGACGCCGAGCCACCCGCGGTGCCCGACGTAGGCCGGCACGAAGAACCGGTCCGGTTCCTCGGTGACCAGCGCACCCTGGACGCCGGGCGGGGCCGGGCACCAGATCGCCAGGCGGCCGTCGCTGTGGTGGTTGTCGACGAACGTTGCGAGCGTCTTCTTGCCGCGCACGAACCAGGTGGGAGAGCCGTGGCTGAGCCGTTCCGTCACCTCGGGCAGCGCGAGGCAGACCTCCCGGAGCCGGGTGAGCGCGTCGTCGGACACGATCGGCAGTCTGGCAGCCTCGTCCGGGTGATCGCCCGCAAGCGGTGGTCGCGGCTGGCACGATGGGCCGGTGAAGACTGATTGGAACCCCGTCCTGCGGGGGGAGTTCGCCAAGCCGTACTGGGTCGATCTCCAGCAGTTCGTCGTGGCCGAGCGGGCGCGGGGCACGGTCTACCCACCACCCGACGAGGTGTTTGCCGCCCTGCACCTCACGCCGTACGCGGACGTCAAGGCCGTGATCCTCGGGCAGGACCCCTACCACGGCCCGCGGCAGGCGCACGGCCTGTGCTTCTCGGTGCGCCGGGGGGTACCGCCGCCCCCGTCGCTGCAGAACGTCTTCAAGGAGCTCGAGGCCGACCTCGGCATCCCGCCGCCGAGCCACGGCTGCCTCGACCACTGGGCTCGCCAGGGCGTGCTGCTGCTCAACGCGTCGCTGACGGTCCGGCAGGGCCGGGCGGCCTCGCACCAGGGCAAGGGCTGGGAGGTCTTCACCGACGAGGTGCTCCGGGCGGTGAACGCCAAGCAGGAGCGCGTCGTCTTCATCCTGTGGGGGGCGTCGGCTCGTCGGAAGCGAACGCTGATCGACACCAGCCGCCACGTCGTCATCGAGTCGGCCCACCCGTCGCCGCTGTCCGCCGCCAACGGCTTCTTCGGGAGCCAGCCGTTCTCGCGTGCCAACGCCGCGTTGGTCGAGGCGGGCCGCGAGCCGATCGACTGGCGCATTCCCGACCAGTAGCTGTTTGGGGGGGCCGGAGTCGCCGGTTATCCTGGCTCGTTCGCTACACGCCCCCATCGTCTAGCGGCCTAGGACACCACCCTCTCAAGGTGGAGACACGGGTTCGAACCCCGTTGGGGGTGCTCAGCCGAAGAACCGCACGTGAGAGGCCCCGGATCGACCCGGGGCCTTCGTCGTTCCCGGCCGGCCGGGCGCCTCGTGCCACATCCGTGCCAGGAGCCCACCGGCTAAGCCTGACGCGGCCGGCGGCCGGCGGCCGGCGGCCGCGTCAGCTCTGCACGATCGCGAACACGAGGCAGGCGAGCACCAGCAGCGCGGCGATCAGCCAGACAAGTCGGGTCTGATGACCCGCTGACGCTCACCGGAGTCGTCGGCATCCGGCCGACCGAACCCACCGGCATCCCACCCGGGGCCGCGCCGTCGTGTATAGCCTGCGCCGGATACAAGAGCCCGGGCCCGAGGCGCCTGGGCGAACGGTTGG
>JBKOUY010000198.1:0-29797 GCA_046723645.1 Actinomycetota bacterium
ACACTGACACTCCGGCCCGACCCCGACCGCCGCCCCTGATGGCGTCGGTCTGCGACCGACACTGACACTCCGGCCCGACCCCGACCGCCGCCCCTGATGGCGTCGGTCTGCGACCGACACTGACACTCCGGCCCGACCCCGACCGCCGCCCCTGATGGCGTCGGTCTGCGACCGACACTGACACACTTAGGGGGTGGCCCCGCGCTTCGACACGGTCTCGTTCCTGTCCGACTACGGCACCACCGACGAGTTCGTCGGGGTGGTGAAGTCGGTCATCCGTTCGATCGAGCCGCGTGTCACCGTCGTCGACATCACCCACGACATCCAGCCCTACGACATCAAGGCGGGGTCCCTGACGCTGGCGCGGAGCGTGCAGTACCTGTGCCCCGGCGTGGTCCTGGCGGTGGTCGATCCCGGCGTGGGCACCGACCGCCGGGCCATCGCCATCGAGGTCGGCGACGGACAGTCCTACCTGGTGGGGCCAGACAATGGCCTGCTGGCCTCGGCCGTCGGCATGGTCGGCGGGGCCACCGCCGCCGTGGAGCTCACCAACCCCGAGTACCAGTTGGCGTCACCGGGGCCGACATTCGACGGGCGCGACGTCTTCGGCCCCGCTGCGGCCCACCTCTGCGCCGGCGTGGCTCTCGACGCGCTCGGGCCCCGCGTCGATCCCGCCGACCTGGTCCCGGGCCTCGTGCCGCTGCCGCGGGACGAGGACGGCGCCATCGTGGGCGAGGTCCTGTGGGTCGACCGCTACGGCAACTGCCAGCTGAACATCGACCCCGAGCAGATCGCGTCGTGGGGCGAGCGGGTGCAGCTCCGGTGGACCCGGCCCACGGAGGGCACCCGCACGGCGCTGCGGGTGCGCGCCTTCGACGAGCTGGGCAGCGGTCAGGCCGGACTGGTTGTGGACAGCTATGGGCTGCTGGCCGTCACGATGAGCCGCGCGTCGGCCGCCGACACGTTGCAGATCGCGGCCGGCGACGAGCTCGCCCTGGTTCCCCTCGGCGACGAGGGTGCCAACGGGGGCGCGTCCGCCGGCAACGGTGCCCACGCCCGGCGTGGGAGCCCGGTCCGCCTCCAGCCTCGGCGGTCGGCGGGACCATGAGGCCGGGCACGACGATCGTTCTCGCCATCCTGCTCGCTCTCATTCTCGGCGCGTCGGCGATCCAGCTACTGTTCCTGGCGCGCTAGGGGTGGCGTGGGGACCACGAGGGGAGACGGGCAGGTGAACCTCGCGTCAGCGATCGATGCCCACCCGGCCGAGGCGCCGGCGCTGGTGAGCCGAGGTGAGGTCACGAGCTACGGCGAGCTCCGCTCGCAGGTAGCCGAGGTCCGGGGCGCGCTCGTGGGGCGCGGCGTCGCACCCGGCGACCGTGTGGCCATCGTCGCCGCCAACAACCCGTCCTTCGTGGCCGCCTACCTGGGCGTCCTGGGCGTGGGGGCCGTCGCCGTGCCGCTGAATCCCCTGAGCCCGCCGCCCGAGCTCGAGCGCGAGCTCGCCCTCGTCGGCGCGGGACTGGCGTTGGTGGACGGCACGGACCGCCCGCCGCTTGCCGGGGACGCGGCCACGGGGCTGCCGGGCGTGGACATGGTGCCCATCGGCGGCCTGCTCGGCGGCGAGCCCGCCGGCCTGGTCGACCGGGCCGAGGACGACCTGGCCGTGCTGCTGTTCACCAGCGGGACGGCCGGCCTGCCGTTGGCTGCCATGCTCAGCCACGGCAACCTGCGCGCCAATATCGACCAGGTCCGGGCAGGCGCGGCCGCCGCCGGGGACCCGGACCCGTCGCCGACGGCCGGCGACGTAGCGCTCGGCGTGATCCCGTTGTGCCACATCTTCGGGTTGAACGCCGTCCTGGGGCTGGCGATGACCGTGGGGGCGTCGGTCGTGCTGGTCGAGCGCTTCGATCCCGCCGCCGCGCTGGCGCTGCTCGCCGAGCATCGGGTCACCGTGGTGTCCGGCGTCCCCACGATGTGGCGGGCGTGGGCCGACCTGCCGCCGCCGGGCGCCGGCGAGCCCAACCCGATGGCGAGCGTGAGGCTCGGCGTGTCGGGGGCGGCGACGCTCGATCCCGAGCTCCGGCGGGCCATCGCCGCCCGCTACGGCGTCGTGCTGGCCGAGGGCTACGGGCTGACCGAGGCCTCGCCGGCGGTCACCAGCGGCGTGGGTCACCAGGCACCCGATGGCAGCATCGGCGTGCCGCTCCCGGGACTGCTGGTCCGCCTGATCGACCGCTTCGGCGAGGACGCGCTGGTCGGCGACCCGGGCGAGATCTGGGTCAAGGGACCGAACGTGTTCCGCGGCTACTGGGACGATCCCGACGCGTCCCGGACGGCGCTCACCGAGGACGGCTGGCTGCGCACGGGTGACCTCGCGGTGGTCGACGACGACGGGTTCCTCCGGCTCGTCGATCGGGCCAAGGACCTCATCATTGTGTCGGGCTTCAACGTCGTGCCGGCCGAGGTGGAGAGGGTGCTGGTGCGCCATCCGGACGTCGCCGAGGCCGCCGTGGTGAGCGTGCCCGACGCGCACACGGGCGAGGCGGTGAAGGCATTCGTGGTCCCGGAGGCGGGGGCGTCCGTCGACGAGCGCGCCCTGATCGACTACGCCAGCCGCCACCTGGCTCGCTACAAGTGCCCCTCGGTCATCAGCGTCGTCGAGGAGCTGCCCCGCGGCCTCACCGGCAAGCTGCTGCGGCGGCGGCTCCGCTAGGAGGCCGAGCGGACAGGGACGCAACTGGGACAGAACAGGACGGAATTTTGCACCGTCAGCCCGGGCCGCACGGCCTGCGGCAGCGCTGACCACCGTTCGCCCAGACGACGTGTCTATCCGGGCAGCCGCTGACGGCCGACGCACGGGCAGCCCCCTCGCCGCTGTCCTTGTGAGCGTGTGAACAAGCGGGGATAGGCTGCCGAGCTGATGGCGAATGGTGGCAAGCGGCAGCCTCGCAAGATCCCCGAGGCCACCGTGAGCCGCCTGCCCCTCTACCTCCGCAGCCTGCTCGAGGTCGCCAACGACGGCATGCCGACGATCTCGTCGGAGCGGCTGGCGGAGATGTCGGGCGTGAACGCCGCCAAGGTGCGCAAGGACCTCAGCTACCTGGGCAGCTACGGCACCCGCGGCGTCGGGTACGACGTCGAGTACCTCCTGTTCCAGATGAGCCGCGAGCTCGGCCTCACCCACGACTGGTACGTCGTGATCGCCGGCATCGGCAACCTCGGCCATGCGCTGGCCAACTACGCCGGGTTCCACGAGCGGGGCTTCCCGATCGCCGCCCTGGTCGACGCCGATGCCCGCGTCATCGGCACCGAGGTCAACGGCATCCCCGTCCGTCACATCGACGAGCTGCCCGCCATCGCCACCACGCATCAGATCGCGATCGGCATCATCGCCACCCCGGCCAGCGCCGCCCAGGAGGTGGCCGACCGCATGATCGCCGCCGGCGTCAGCTCGATCCTCAACTTCGCCCCGACGATCCTGTCGGTGCCGCCCGAGGTGTCGCTCCGCAAGGTCGACCTCGCGGTCGAGCTGCAGATCCTCAGCTTCTACCAGCAGCGCAAGACCGCGACCGACCGGGTGGCCCAGGTGGCCGCCGACGCGGTGGCGCCGCCGGCGACGTAGCGGGGCCGAGGCGCCGCGCCGCCCGCCATGCCCGTCGAGCACCCCGTCTACCCGGTCAACCTGATCGTCGACGGGCGGCCCTGCCTGGTGGTCGGCGGCGGGCCGGTTGCGCTCCACAAGGTGCGTGGACTCGTCGAGGCCGGGGCCCGGGTCACCGTCGTGAGCCCCCAGCTGGACCCGGGGATCGCCGAGCTCGCCGCGGACGCGGAGGGCGGTGCCGGGGAGGTCACGGCCGAGGCCCGGCCGTACCGGCGCGGCGAGGTGGCCGGCTACCGGCTGGTCGTGGCCGCGACGGGGGACCCGGCGGCGAACCAGCAGGTCTACGACGACGCTGAGGCCGCCGGCGTGTGGGTCAACAGCGCTGACGATCCCGAGCGCTGCACCGTGACGCTCCCGGCCCGGCTGCGGCAGGGCCGGCTGACCGTCACGGTGTCGACCGCGGGGCACAGCCCGGCGGTCGCCGCGTGGCTGCGCGACCGCCTTGCCGGTGAGCTCGGACCGGAATACGACCAGCTGATCGGGCTGTTGGCCGAAGAGCGCGTACGTGTCCAGCGCGAGGGCCGATCGACGGAGGACCTAGATTGGCGATCGGCGCTGGATTCGGGAATTCTGGAACTCGTTCGAGCCGGACGGCTCGAAGCCGCAAGGGAGCGCCTGCGCTCGTGTCTCTCGTCGTCATCGGACTGAACCACCGCACCGCCCCGCTCGATCTGCTCGAGCGGATGAGCGTGCCGGAGGCGCAGGCGCCCAAGGCCCTCCACGACCTGTGCAGCCGCGAGCACATCAGCGAGGCCATGGTGCTCTCGACGTGCAACCGGGCCGAGGTGTACGCCGTCGCCGAGCGCTTCCACGGCGCCTACAGCGACATCCGCAGCTTCCTCGCCGAGCACTCGTTCCTGCCCCCGGAGGACTTCGCCGACCACCTCTACGTCCACTACGACTCGGCGGCCGCCACGCACCTGTTCTCGGTGACGGCCGGGCTCGACTCCGCAGTGCTGGGCGAGAGCGAGATCCAGGGCCAGGTCAAGCAGGCGTGGGACGTGGCACGCGACCAGGGCGCCGCCGGTCCGGGGCTCAACCTGCTGGTGCGGCACGCGCTCGAGGGAGGCAAGCGCGCCCGCACCGAGACCGCCATCGGCCGCAAGGTCGCGTCGGTCTCGCAGGCGGCCGTCGCCATGGCACGTGAGCGGCTGGGTGGGTTGGCCGGCAAGACTGTGCTGCTGTTGGGCGCCGGCGACATGGGCGAGGGCATGGCTGTCGCCATGGCGGGCGCCGGCGAGCGCATCAACCTGATGGTGGCCAACCGCACGCAGGCCAAGGCGGCGGGGCTCGCCGCCCGCATCGGGGCCGAGCCCGTGGCGCTCGTCGACGTGCCCGACCGGGTTGCGGACGTCGACCTGTTGCTCACGTCGACGGGTTCGCAGGCGCCGATCATCGAGCGGTCCGATCTCGAGCAGGTCATGGCCGGTCGCCCGGGGCGTCCCCTGTTCGTGGTGGACATCGCCGTGCCGCGCGACGTCGATCCGGCCGTCGCCGACATCGACGGGGTGACGCTGCTCGACATGGACGACCTGCGTGGCTTCGCCGCGGCCGGCGTGGCCGGGCGCCGGCGGGAGGTCGCGGCCGCTGAGGCGATCCTCGACGACGAGCTCGAGCGCTATCTCGACGCCAGCTCGGCCCGCGAGGTGGCGCCGATGATCGTGGCACTGCGCGAGCGCGCCGAGGTGGTGCGCCGGGCGGAGCTCGATCGCTTCCGGGGGCGCCTTGACGACCTCGGCCCCGACCAGGTGGACCTGGTGGACGCTGTGACCAAGCGCCTGGTGTCCAAGCTGCTCCACCAACCGACGGTGGTGCTCAAGGACGCCGCCGGAAGCCCTCGGGGTGACCGCCTCGTGGCCGCGCTCCGTGAGCTGTTCGAGATAGAGGGTTGAGGCGGTGGTGAGGCTCCGGGTGGCGACCCGGGGCTCGGCGCTGGCCCGCTGGCAGGCCGACCACGTGGCCGTCCTGGCGCAGAAGGCCGAGCCGGGCCTCGAGGTGGAGACCGTGGTGGTCGAGACCAGCGGCGATCGCCGGCGCGACCTCCCCATCTGGGAGCTGGGCGGCAAGGGCGCGTTCGTCAAGGAGGTGCAGGCCGCCGTGCTCGAGGGGCGGGCCGACGTGGCCGTGCACTCCGCCAAGGACCTGCCGTCGCTGACGCCGGACGGCCTGGTGATCGGGGCCGTGCCCGAGCGGGCCGACGTGCGCGACGCCCTCGTCGGCGCCACGCTCGCCGCCCTCCCGCCCGGGGCGACGGTCGCGAGCGGGTCGCTGCGCCGCCGGGTCCAGCTGGCGCACGTGCGTCCCGACCTGAGGTTCGAGGGCCTGCGCGGCAACATCGCCACTCGGCTGGCGTACGCCGAACGCGAGGCCGTGGCCGCGGTGGTCATGGCGGCGGCCGCGCTCGACCGGCTCGGCCTGGCCGATCGCATCGCCGAGCGCCTCGATGTCGACCTGATGGTGCCCCAGGTGGGCCAGGGTGCGCTGGCGGTCGAGTGCCGCGCCGACGACGCCGACGCCCGGTGCCTGCTCGATCGCATCGAGCACGCGCCCAGCCGCCGCGCCGTCGATGCCGAGCGCGGGTTCCTCGCCGAGCTCGGCGGTGACTGTTCGGTGCCGGCCGCAGCTCACGCCACCCTGGCGGGCGACCGGCTGCGGGTCCGGGGCCTGGTGGCGTCGGCCGACGGGCGGACCGTCGTGCGCCACGAGCTGGCCGGGCCGGCATCGTCGGGTGCGGCGTTGGGACGGTCGGTGGCACGCCAGCTGCTCGACGATCAAGGGGCCGCCGCCCTCCTCGGCCGCAACTGATGACCGTCCACCTCGTGGGGGCCGGCCCGGGCGATCCCGGACTGCTGACCGTGCGCGCGCTCGAGCTGCTGCGGCGGGCCGACGTGGTGGTCTACGACCGGCTGTCGCAGGAGTCGCTGCTGGACCTCGCACCCGCCGGGGCGGAGCGGATCGACGTGGGCAAGGCGCCGGGGCACGTGCGCCTGGCCCAGCCCGAGATCAACGACCTGCTGATCGAGCGGGGCCGGCGGGGCGAGACGGTGGTGCGCCTCAAGGGCGGCGATCCGTTCGTGTTCGCCCGGGGGGGCGAGGAGGCGGCCGCGCTGGCCGCGGCCGGCGTGCCGTTCGACGTGGTACCCGGCATCACGTCGGCGATCGCCGCACCGGCGTACGCCGGCATCCCGGTCACGCTGCGCCACTCGTCCACCAGCGTCACGATCGTCACCGGGCACGAGGAGCCGGGCACCGACGGCGCCGAGGGCACGGTCGACTGGGAGGCGGTGGCCCGGGTGGGTGGCACGATCGTCGTGCTGATGGGCGTCGCCCGCATCGGCCGGATCGCCGCCGAGCTGATGGCGGCCGGGCGGTCGCCCGACACCCCGGTGGCGGCGGTCCAGTGGGGGACCCGGCCGGAGCAGCGCACCGTGAGGGCGACGCTGTCGACGATCGCCGACCGGCCGCTGGGGACCCCGTCGACGATCGTGATAGGCGAGGTGGCCGCGTCCGACCTGGCCTGGTACGAGAACCGGCCGCTGTTCGGCCGGCGGGTGGTGGTCACACGCCCCCGCGACCAGGCCGGCGAGCTCGTGGAGCGGCTGCACGCCCAGGGCGCGGCCGCCGTCGAGGTGCCCGCGATCGACATCCGCGACCCCGCCGACGGTGGGGCCGCGCTGGCGGCGGCGGTGGACCGGCTCGGGGAGTACGAGTGGGTGGTCCTGACCTCCGCCAACGGCGCCCTCCGCCTGCTGGGTGCGCTGCGGGATCGCGGCCGAGATGCCCGGGCCTTCGCCGGCGCCCGGCTGGCGGCGATCGGCCCCGGCACGGCCGAAGCCCTGGCCGGCGGCAACCTCGTGGTCGACCTGGTTCCGCCCGAGTTCGTGGCCGAGTCCCTCCTGGACGCCCTGCCCCGCCCGACCGGGGGCGCCGCTAGACGGCTGCTGCTGGTCCGGGCCGCGGTGGCGCGGGACGTCCTGCCCGAGGGGCTGCGGGCGAAGGGATGGGACGTCGACCTGGTCGAGGCGTACCGCACCGAGGCGGCGCCGATGACCGAGGAGCAGGCGGCCGCCGTCGCCGCGGCCGACGTCGTGACGTTCACGTCGTCGTCGACGGTCAGCAACTTCCTGGCGGGGATGGCGGGCCGGCCCCTGCCTCCTGGGATCGCCGCCATCGGACCCATAACGGCCGCCACGGCCCGCGAGCACGGGCTCACGGTCGACGTCGAGGCGGAGGTCCACACCATCGACGGCCTGGTGGACGCGCTCGTCGCATGGGCCGCCAAGGCCCCACGGCGCGCGCCCGCGGACGATGCCGGTGGCTGATCTCGCCGCGCTCGTCTTCGACTTCGACGGGCTGATCCTCGACACCGAGACGTGCACCTACGAAACGACCGTCGGCATCTTCGCCGAGCACGGCCAGACGCTCGACCTGGCGTGGTGGCACTCGATCATCGGCACCGCCGACCACCCCCACTGGTCCGAGGTGCTGGCCGACCGCCTGGGGCGGCCGGTCGACCGCGCCGCCATGGTGGCGCGGCGCGAGGCGCGGCGGCTCGAGCTCCTCGCCGCCCTGCCGCCCTGCGACGGCGTCGTCGAGTTGCTCGACGCTGCCGTCGTCGAGGGGATCCCCACCGCCGTGGCGTCGTCGTCGGGGCTCGACTGGGTCGGCGGCCACCTCGCGCGGCTCGGGCTGCGGTCCCGGTTCGCGGCGGTGGTCACGCGCGACGACCTGGGCGGTGCGGAGGGCCGCACCAAGCCGGCGCCCGACCTGTTCCTCCTCGCCGCCGAGCGCCTGCGCGTCAAGCCCGCCCACTGCCTGGCCATCGAGGACTCGCCCAACGGCGTCGCCGGCGCCCGGGCGGCCGGGATGGTCGTGGTGGCGGTGCCGGGGCCGATGACGGCGGGGCTGGACTTCGACGCCGCCGACCTGGTGGTGCCGTCGCTGGCCGAGACCGACCTCGCCACCCTGCGAAAGCTGGTGGGTAGGTAGTCCGTGGGGAGTCCCAGGGACGCCCCCGGGACTCCCCACTCCGGCTCAGAACTCGAAGTCCTCGGCGAAGGGCGCCTGGTGTTCGGCCACGATGAGGCCCAGCCCGATCGGCTTGTTGGGATCGACCTCGAAGATCGAGTTCGCCCGCGGTGGGTTGCGGTCGTCCGGCGCGCCCCAGCCGTACTCGCCCAGAAGCCCGTCGAACTCAAGCTCGTCCAGCGAGTTCATCGCGTCGATGATCCCTTCGTGTGACAGGTCGCCCATCTCCACGGCCTGCTCCAGCACCTGGTGGACCGCCTTCGCTTCGTTGTACCCGAAGTTGAAGTAGATGTCCGGGTCCTGGCCGGGGGCATAGGTCTCCTGGATCCGCAGCAGGTCCGACATGCCGGGCACCGACTCGTCGCCGTACTCGGGGCCCTCCGAGACCCAGGTGAAGTTCTCCTGCAGGTACGGCAGCAACGGCGATTCGACGAGCAGACCGATCCACGTGGGCGACTGGGCCATCCAGCGGGGTGCGTAGCCCAGCTCGGCGGCCTTGCCGAGGGCGCTGCCGGTGTCGGTCGGCGTGGACGTCAGCCACACCATCTCGCATCCCGCACCCTGCAGCTGCGTGATCTGCGTCGTGAAGTCCGGGTTGCCCACGGGGAATGTGACCTCTTCGGTCAGCTCGATGCCGAGCTCCTCAAGGGCGAAGTCGACGCCCTCCTGGCCTGCCTCGCCGTAGGGATCGTCCTGGCGCAGGGTGCAGATGGCGCTGTCGGTGCTGCCGCCTCCTTCGGTGACGTACCAGTCGACGCCGTTGATGGCCTGGATCTGGTACGGCGCGCCGATGGGCAGCAGGTTCTGCTCTCGCACCCAGAAGGAGTCCAGCGACGCTGGCTGGGCGACGATGTTGTCGGCGACCAGCTGTTCGAGCAGGGCGTTCACGATCGGCGTGCCGAGGAGCTGGTTGAACATCACCACGTCGCCCTTGATCTCGTTGTACTTCTGGACAGCGGTGGGCGCGTCGTATGCCGAGTCTTCGACGACCAGCTCGACCTGGTACTCGCCAGCAACCCCGCCGAGCTCCTCGTTGACGTAGTCCCAGTAGGCGCGGTTGCCGTTGGTCAGCGGCTCGCCGATGATCGCCACCGGCCCGCTGGTCGGCGTGACCACCCCGAGCCGAATGGTCTCGCCGTCGAAGCCAGGCACCGTCTCCGGCGCGCCACCCTCTGTGGCCTCGTCGCCCGCGGCGTCATCGTCGTCGTCACGGCCGCCGCACGCGGTGGCGACGAGTGCGACGGCAGCGAAGCCAGTGAGCAGCCGCAGCCACGCTTGTCGTTTCTCCATGTCTCCCCCCTGTTGCTGTCGGTGGTGTGGGATCTAGTACGAGAACGGCCAAGTGATGAACCAGGTCTTGATCCGGAACCAGAAGGCGGCCAGGCCGCGTGGCTCCAACAGTAGGAACAAGACGATGGCGAGCCCGAACAGCACGGCGTTGAGCTCGCCAATCGTGAAGACGCCCGGCTCGCCCGACCGCGTTGTGATCAACGGGTCGAAGATCGCCTGCCCGCTGTTCTGCTCGATGAGGGAGCGGCCTCCCAACACGAATAGCGCACCGACGATCGAGCCGAAGATGGTTCCCAGCCCGCCGATGATGATGATGGCCACGTACGTGATGGACAGGAACAGCCCGAACTCGCCGGGGCTCACGTACTGCTGTAGCAACCCGTACAGCGCGCCCGCCATCGCGGCGTAGGCGCTCGACCAGGCGAAGGCGCCCACCTTGTAGCGTGCCGGGCTCACGCCGATCACCTCAGCGGACAGGTCGCGGTCACGGATCGCCTGCATGGCGCGGCCCGGCCGGCTGCGCACCAGGTTCTTGGCCAGGAGCGCACCCAACGCGACGAGAATCCAGACCAGCCAGAAGAAGCTCTGCTCGAACGTGTAGGTCTCGCCCCCCAGTTCCAGGCCTTGCTTGAAGTCGAGCGGGCCGACCGACATCGGCGCCGCGCCCAGGCTGATGCCGTCCCCGCCGCCCGTGACGCTGTCCCAGTTGTTCCACAGATGCTCACCCAAGAACACCAGCCCCAGGGTCACCACTACGAGGTAGTTCCCCCGCAGCCGGAGGGCGAACGGGCCGATCACGCCGCCGACCACGAACCCGAGCAGCGCCGCGAACGCCAGATAGGCGGGCATGGGCCAGCCCCGCTGACCACCGAAATAGGCCGCGGTGTAGGCGCCGACGCCGACGAAGAACGCGTGACCCAGGGAGATCTGCCCGGTGTAGCCAGTCAGGAGGTTGAGACCGATGGCGCCGATGGCATAGATGCCGCACAGCGACAGCACCCGCAGCCCGGGGTCGCCGAGATATGTGGGGAGCCACAAGAACAGCACCAGCCCGCCGATGACCACGACCCACCGCCACGGCGTGCGCCAGGGGCTGCGCAGCAGCTTGACCTCGTCTTCGTAGGAGAGGGTCAGGTCTCGCGCGGGACCGCTACGGCCAGGGAGCAGGGCGGTCGTCAACGTATGGGTGATCGCCATCAGACGCGCCGCACTTCCCGGGTACCGAACAGCCCATAGGGCCGGATCAGCAGGATCACGATCATCACCAGGTACGGCGAGACCCGCTCGAAGCTGTCGCCGACCCAGTCGAAGTACTCCGGGGCCAACAAAGCAGTGAACTGCTGGACGAGGCCGATGATGATGCCGCCCACGACGGCCCCGAGCGGCGAGTCGAGCCCGCCGAGAATGATGGCGGGAAATGCGACCAGGGCCAGCGAGCCGGTAGCGGGGCTGAGCTGGCCCGCGCCGGCGGCCAGCGTGGCACCCGCCAGCGCCGCCACCACCCCGGCGATGGCCCATGACACCCGATGAACGCGACGGGCGGGGATCCCCTGAGCCATGGCCACCTCGGGATCGAACGCCGCCGCCCGCATGGCCAGGCCGAGCGTCGAATAGCGGAAGAACACGAAGAACGCGGTCACCGCCACCGCGGTGAACCCGATGGTCCACACGTCACGGTCCGCGACGGTCACGCCCACCACATCGCGGGTTTTTATGCCCCAGGGATCGCCGAGGTTGCGGTTGTCCGGGCCCCAGATGGCGGTGACCACGTTGTTCAGCACGAACAGCAGCCCGATTGTGACCATGATCAGCGCGGCCGGCGGCTGGCCGACCAACCACCGCAAGACCGAGGCCTCGGTGAGCACCCCGACGAGGGCCCCCGCGGCCATGGCCATCGCCAAGGAGAGGTAGAAGTTCAGCTCCCAGGTCTGGGCGAAGTTGAAGGTGAGGTAGGCGCCGAGCAGGACGAGGCTCGCCTGGGCGAAGTTGATGACACCGGTGGCCTTGAAGACGACGGAGAACCCCAGGGCGATGAGTGCGTACTTGCACCCCAGGGCCAGCCCCGAGAAGGCGGTCTGCAGGAGGTCGTCACCGGTGATCACCGCCAGGATCGGAGCTCCGAGGCCGCTCATCGGCGTGCGTCCGATCGCCGTTTCACTGCGGGTAACGCGCGGTGCTTCCGATTCGACTGCGTGCGTCCGCTCATCGGTACAGCGCCTCGATCATGGGACCGAACGCCGTCTCGATGGCCCGGCGCTTGACCTTCTGGGTGGCGGTCACCTCGCCGTCCTCGTGGTCCAGCTCCTTGGGCAGTAGCGCGAACCGCTTGACCTGTTCGACCGAGGCCATGGTCGTGTTGACCTGTTCGACCGCCTCCCCGATCAGCTCGATCACCTCGGGTTTGGACGACAGGTCGGCGTATGTGGTGAAGGGGATGCGGTGCTGCTGAGCCCAGCTGCCCACGGTGTCTAGCTCGATGCCGATCAGGGTCACCAGGTACCGGCGCTGGTCGCCGATGACGATGGCCTCGCGGACGTACGGCGAGACCTTGAGGGCGTTCTCGATCTCCGAGGGGCTGATGTTCTTGCCCCCGGCGGTGATGATGATGTCCTTCTTGCGGTCGGTGATGGTCAGGTAGTCGTCGTCGTCCAGGTGGCCGATGTCGCCGGTGTGGAGCCAACCGTCGGGATCGATGGTGTCGGCCGTCGCCTCCGGGTCGCGGAAGTACCCCACGAACGTCCCCGGCCCCCGGGTCAGGATCTCGCCGTCGTCGGCGATGCGCACTTCGCAATCAGGTACCGCTCGTCCCACCTTGCCCAGCCGGACCCCGTCGACGGGGGTGACCGTGGCCTGGGCCGAGTTCTCGGTCATGCCGTAGCCCTCGAGCACCGGAACGCCCAAGGCCCAGAAGTACTCGAGCACCTGGGGGGCGATGGGAGCGGCTCCGGACAGCGCATACCGGACCCGGCTCATCCCGATCTTCTCCCGCAGCGACCGGTACAGCAGCAGCCAGCCGAGAGCGTACTCGACGGTTGCCAGCGGACCCAGCTTTCCCCGCCAACGCTTACGGGCCATCCGGGCGCCCCGGGACATCCAGAACCGGTAGTTGGCGCGCTTCAGGAAGCCGGCGTCCTGCATGCGGATCGTCACGGTCGCCAGGAGCTTTTCCCACACGCGAGGCACCCCGAGGAAGAAGGTGGGTTGCACGGCCCGCAGGTCCGCCGCCAGGTCCTCCACACCGTCGCCGAAGTTCACGACGTAGCCGTGGGCGATGGCGTCGATGACGGATATCAGCCGCTCGGCGATGTGACACAGGGGCAGGTACGAGAGGACCTCGTCGTCGGGCGATACCGAGAACACCCGGCCACCGTTGCGCGCCGCGGCCAGCAGGTTGTCGTGCGACAACATTGCACCCTTGGGCGGGCCGGTCGTGCCCGAGGTGTAGACGATCAATGCCGGCTTGGCAGGGTCGACGTCCGCGACCAGCTGTGCGTAGTCCGTCACGTCACCCCGTGCTCGACCCAGCGCCTCCAGTTCGGCGAAGGTCATGAGGTCGGGATCGGACAGGTCGACGCCACGGGGGTCGACCACGACGATCTTCTCCAGCTCCTCCAGCCCGGCTCGAACCTCGAGCGCCTTGTCGACTTGCTCCTCGTCCTCGGCGATGAGCACCTTCGAGCCAGAATGCCGCAACAGGTACTCGAGTTCCGTCGGCGGCGAGGTCGGGTAGACGCCCACGGTGATGGCGCCGATGCCCTGCACCCCCATGTCGGCCAGCGCCCAGGCCGGGCGATTCAGGCTGTGCACGGCCACGCGGTCGCCGGGCTCGACGCCGAGGCTCCGAAGACCGAGGCCGACGGCGGCCGCCCGCCCGGCATAGTCGCCCCACGTGTACTGCTTCCAGATCCCGAGGTCCTTCTTGCGCATGGCGACCCGATGAGGCGTGGCCTGTGCCCGCTGCAGGAGCAGTGCCGGGAGCGTCGAGCCGCCGAGGTCGGCAGGCTGGCGCCCGGCCTCGAGGGTCGGTGTCGTCGTGGTTTCGGACATCACGAACCTCCCAGGTAGGCCTCGATGACCCCCGGATCGGCCCGCACCTCGTCGGGGGTACCGGTGGCGATGGTGACCCCGAAGTCGAGGGCCATGACCCGATCGGCGATGTCCATCACCAGGTGCATGTCGTGCTCGACCAGGATCATGGGCAGGCCCAGCTCCCGGCGTGCCTCGAGGATGTACCGCGCCATGTCCTCGGTCTCCTCGAGGTTCATGCCCGCCACCGGCTCGTCGAGCAGCAACAGCTTGGGCTCCATCGCCAACGCACGGCCCAGCTCGATGCGCTTCTGGATGCCGAAGGGCAACAGACCCACGGGCTGGCGCCGGTAGCGGGTCAGCTCCAGGAGGTCCACGACCCGCTCGACCATGGCCCGGTGGCGGATCTCCTCGCGCCGCGCCTTTCCGAACCACAGGGCACCTGCCGTGAAGCCGCTGCTCATCAGGTGATGCCGGCCGAGCAGGAGGTTGTCGACCAGTGTCAGCTGAGTGAACAGGCCCAGGTTCTGAAAGGTCCGACCGATCCCCAGCTGGGCCACCCGAACCGGGCGCTCGCCCACCAGCTCGTGCCCGTCCAGCCGGATCGAGCCCGCGTGCGGCCGATACACGGCGGAGAGGCAGTTGAAAATCGACGTCTTACCAGCACCGTTGGGGCCGATGATGGCGAAGAGCTCGTCCCTTCCGACGTCGAACGTCACGCCCGACAGGGCGGCGACGCCACCGAAGTGCAGCGTCAAGTCCGAAACCGTCAACAGGGGTGTGGCGGTCGCCTCGGGCGGGGGCGCCCCCTCGTCGGCCTTTTCATCCGGGGCAGTGGCCGTGGTCTTGGTTGCGGCCTGGGCTTCCGCGTCCACCACAGTCAGGTCGTGGCGCACTACACACCCCAGCTCTTGCGTCGGCGGTACGTCTTGATGTTGCGGAAGGAGCGACGCTCTGCCGAAGGGCTCATGCCCAGGTAGAACTCTCGGATGTTCCGGTCGGACATCAGCTCGTCACCGGAACCCGACCGGACCACCCGGCCCTGCTCCAACACCAGCCCGTGGTGAGCGATCGCCAGCGCCATCGTGGCGTTCTGCTCTACGAGCAGCACGCTGGTGCCTTGCGCGTTGATGTCGACGATGAGGCTGCGGATGTTCTCGACGACCAGGGGAGCGAGGCCAAGCGACGGTTCGTCGAGCAACAACAGGCGCGGCGATGACATGAGCGCCCGGCCCATGGCCAGCATCTGCTGCTCGCCACCCGACAGGTATCCCGCGATTTGACGGCGGCGTTCCTTCAGCACCGGGAACAGCTCCATCACCCGGTCGCGGCTTGCGGCCAGTCCCGACCGGTTGGTGTAGGCGCCGGTGCGCAGGTTCTCGTCGACGGTCAGCTCGGCGAAAACTCGGCGTCCCTCCATCACCTGGGCCAGACCGGCCCGCACCCGCCGGGCCGGGTCGTGGTGCGTGATGTCGTGGCCGGCGAGGGTGATGCGCCCCTTGGTGATCTTGCCCCGGTGCACGGGAAGCAGGCCGGTGATGGCGCGGAGGAGCGTGGTCTTGCCGGCGCCGTTGGCTCCCAACACGGCGACGATCTTCCCCGGGGGCACGGCGACGCTGACCCCGCGGAGCACGAGCACCACGTCGTTGTAGACGACCTCGAGGTTGGCCACCGCGAAGTCCGCGGAGGGTTTCGCTGCGTCCCCGGTGCGTGACGATGTCGCTCCGGCCACCTGCTGCTCGGCCACAGGCTGCCCCATGTTCTGGTCCCCCCGGATCTTGTGGTCGCTACGTTAGTGACATTCGTCTCATTGGGGGAGGGTCAGGTCAAGTGGGCGGCTGACGGTCGCGTTGCTCGTGTGAGCCGACCACATGGACGACCCGGTGGAGCTCGACCGTGGTCTGGTCGACGCCCGGTGACGAGGACGGCAGGCCAGCGACTGGTACCGGTTTGGTCTGGGCATCGAACGGCGCCAGCGACGCCAGCATGGCCGCCGTGTCGTCGACCGACAGGTCGGCGTTGAAGCTGACCGTCGTCACCCCGTCGGACACCGTCCCCGTGGTCGACGACCGGCCTTCCGCGGCCCGGCCCGAGAAGGATCCGGCGCGGAACGGCTCGCCCCAGGCGATGCCGCGACCCATCTGCGCGCGACAGCTGCGCGAGGTGACACCCAGCGACAGCCACCCATCCGCCACGGCCGCCAGGTCGCGGTAGTCCAGGCGGAGCCACGGGCACTCCTCCGGCAGCCCCATCGTCCCGTCACGAGTTGCCTGCGCGTCGGTCAGCGCCCAGCCGGCCGGCACCTGGCCCAGCTCGAGGGGCTCCACGCCCGCGGCGTCGAGGACATCCACGGGCACGGCGCCGCGTGCGGGTCCGCCAATCTCAGCCGGAGTGATGAGTCCGGGCTCTCCCAGCCGCTCGATGCCAAGCCGCACCACGAGTTGGGGATCATCGACGGGTACGGAGGTCATGACGATGTGGTCAACGTCGCCCCCCTCATCGACGACCAGCGACACCTCGGCCCCCGCCACGAGGTCGCCCTGGCCTAGGCCAGGGGTGTTCCTCGGGCCGGCGGCGTGGAGCGTTCGGCGTCCAGTGGCGTCGGGCGGCTCGCTGCGCCGATTGCCGGCCGAGCGCACGACGTCGGCCACCAACGCCATGCCCAGTCGATTCGGCGGGGACGCGTCGAACGGGCCCGGTAGATGCCGTCGCGCTGTGTCGGGCGACACCACCACCGCCCACGGCGCGTGGGCGAGCCCGCCGGCAGTCGAAGCTGTCCGGCTCCATGCGGTTCGCCCCGACGTGACCGTCTCGACCGCTTGGCCGGTCGCAGCGACCGCAACTTCTCGTGTGATGGCATGGGGCAGCAGCACCGCTCCCTCGACGGTCACATCGCGTGCGAGCCACGTCCCGGGCCGCACCGCGCTGCGTCCGGCGGCGTGCACCGAGCCGTGGTAGGCAAACGACCGCGCTTGTCCAAACCGCCGTACCGCTTCGGTATAGGCAACATGTGCGGTGTCGGCTTGCGAGCGCTCGTCGGAAACCTTGTCTCGACCGGCTTGCCCGCCCCAGGCGGAGATCAACATCAGTAGGCACCCGGCCACCACCGCGGTAAGCCCGATGAAGCCAACCACCCGAGTCCACCTGCTCGGCTCGCGAACCACACGTCTCGACGACGCGCCGCGACCGGACCAGCGACCGCCCGCCTCGTTCGGTCGCAGATCCGGTGTGGCTCCGGACTCGAGGCGTATGAGCACCTCGTCACCCACGAAGCCAGTGTCCCACCTCACCCGGCTCGGCTCACCCTGGAACAGTCGGCCACGGCACGCCATGGGGCTGATGGCTTGCGGAGCTGGCGCACAGGGTTGGCGGAACCCATTGGTGCGGGTCGTAGCATGCCCGGGGTGACCTTTCCTCAGCGCCGGTTGCGCCGGATGCGGCGCACGCCCGCCATGCGCCGACTGGTGGCCGAAACCCACCTGTCGATCGACGATCTGATCGCACCGCTGTTCGTGCGCGAGGGCATCGACGAGCCGGTGCCGATCACCTCGCTCCCGGGCGTGGTCCAGCACACCCGCGAGTCGTTGCGCAAGGAGGTGCACGAGCTCGCCGACCTCGGCGTGCCCGCGGTGATTCTCTTCGGCGTTCCCGCCACCAAGGACGCCACCGGCTCCGGCGCCTGGGATCCCGACGGCATCGTCCAGCTGGCGCTGCGTGATCTGCGAAGCGACGTCGGGGACGCGCTGGTCGTCATGGCCGACCTGTGTCTGGACGAGTACACCGACCACGGGCACTGCGGGGTCGTCGACGCGCACGGCCAGGTCGACAACGACGCCACCATCGACCTCTACGCCCGCGTCGCGCTCGCCCAGGCCGAGGCCGGCGCCGACGTGGTGGCGCCCAGCGGGATGATGGACGGCCAGGTGGGGGCGATCCGCGCCGCCCTCGACGGCGGCGGCTTCGAGCAGGTGGCGATCCTGGCCTACGGCGCCAAGTATGCGTCGGCGCTCTACGGGCCGTTCCGGGAGGCCGTGGACGTCACCATCGCCGGGGGCGGGGACCGCAAGGCGTACCAGCAGGACCCGCGCAACGCCCGCGAGGCGCTGGAGGAGATCCGGGCCGACCTCGCCGAGGGCGCCGACATGGTGATGGTTAAGCCGGCGGTCGCGTATCTCGACGTGCTGTCGGCGGTGCGGGCCGAGGTCGACGTGCCGCTGGCGGCGTACCACGTGTCGGGCGAGTACGCGATGGTGAAGGCCGCCGACGAGCGGGGCTGGATCGACGGGCCTGCGGTGATGCTCGAGCACCTCACCGCGGTGCGCCGGGCCGGCGCCGACATGATCCTCACGTACGCCACGCGCGCCGTCGCCGACCGGCTGAGGTGACCGGCAACCACGAGCTGTTCGCCCGGGCCGAGCGGGTCATCCCCGGCGGCGTGAATAGCCCGGTGCGGGCGTTCCGGGCCGTGGGTGGCACGCCCTACTTCGTGGACCGGGCCGAGGGCGCGCACGTGTGGGACGTCGAGGGGCGCCGCTACATCGATTTGGTGCAGTCGTACGGGGCGATCATCGCCGGACACGCCCATCCGGCGATCGTCGAGGCCGTGCGGCGGGCCGCCGCGGGCGGCACCAGCTACGGCGCCCCCACCGAGCGCGAGGTGCTGCTGGCGGAGGAGATCTGCGCCCGGGTGCCGTCGTGCGAGATGGTGCGGCTGGTGTCGAGTGGCACCGAGGCGACGATGTCCGCCATCCGGGTGGCGCGCGGCGTCACCGGACGGGCCCGGGTGGTCAAGTTCGCCGGCAACTACCACGGCCATGGCGACCTGCTCCTCGCCGAGGCGGGCAGCGGGCTGGCGGCGCTCGGCCTGCCGGGGTCGGCCGGGGTGACGGAGGCCGCCGTCCGGGACACCGCCGTGGTCCCGTACAACCGTGTGCCCACGCTCGACGAGCGGACCGCCTGCGTCATCGTCGAGCCCATCGCCGCCAACATGGGCCTCGTCCCGCCCGAGCCCGGGTTCCTGGCCGGGTTGCGGGCAGAGTGCGACCGGGTCGGCGCGCTGCTCGTCTTCGACGAGGTGATCACCGGGTTCCGGGTGGCACGGGGCGGGGCGCAGGAGCTGTTCGGCGTGGCCCCGGACCTCACGACCATGGGCAAGGTCATCGGGGGCGGGCTCAACATCGGCGCCTACGGCGGGCGGGCGGACGTGATGGGCGCCGTCGCCCCCCTGGGCCCCGTGTACCAGGCGGGCACGCTGTCGGGGAACCCCCTGGCCACCGCCGCGGGGCTGGCGGTCCTCGAGCTGCTCGACGTCGCCGCCTACGAGACCCTGCGGCACACGGCCGACGCCCTCGCCGACGCATTCCGGGCGGCGTTCGGCGCCGTGGGCGTGGCCGCCCACGTGCCGGTGGCGTCCACGCTCGTGGGCGTCCACCTCGGTGCCGGGGTCCCGACCGACTACGACGGCGCCCGGTCCACCGACGAGGCCGCCTACTCCAAGCTGTTCCACGGGCTGCTCGACCGGGGCGTGGCGCTTGCGCCCGGCGCGTACGAGGTCATGTTCCCGGGCCTGGCCCACGACGACGGGGTGATCGACGAGGTGTCGGCTGCGATCGCCGACGCCGTCGCCGCTGCCTGAGGACGGGCGAGAGGTGGCGATCGGCGCCCCCAGGGACGCACGTGTGGAGCGGACGGTGGCGAAGGTGCTCGCCGCCGCCCATCGCCTGCTCGAGACCGAGGGTCTCGCGAGCGTGACGTTCGGCCGGGTGAGCCGGGAGACCGGCGTGTCGCGCACGACGCTGTACCGCCACTGGTCGGGCCCGTCGGAGCTGATCTCCCAGGCGTGGGCGACCGTGGCCCCCTCCAACCTCGTGCCCCACACCGCTGACCTCGAGGACGATCTGGTGGCCGTCTTCCGGGCGGTCCGTGACGTGGTCGAGTCGTCGACGATGCGCCGCTCGTTGCCGGCGCTCCTGGTGGCGGCGCAGCGCGACCCCGTCATCTCGTCGCTGCACGTCCAGTTCGTGCGCGACCGTCGCCAGCCGATCGTCGACCGCCTCCGGGCGGCCATCGCAGACGGGCAGATCAGCGCGGACGCCGACCCCGAGCTGCTCGTCGACCTGCTGTCCGGCCCGATCTTCTACCGCCAGCTGCTGCGCCGGATGCGCACGTCCGACGACGACGTCAGCGCCATGGTCGCGGCCGCGCTGGCGAGCGTTCGGGCGGGGAATCGGGCCGGTCCGTGACGGCGGCCCCGGGGTCGATCAGCCGCCCGGGCCGGTCTCGACGCCACGGCTCGGTCCCCGCACCGGCTCGAGCGTGCAGTCCCACGCGCCGGTCCCGGAGCGCGGGGGCTCGTCCATGAACTCGATGCGGCAGTCGATGTCGTTGAGCAGCAGGCCGAGCACGACGGCGGGCTCGAAGCTGGCGGTCGTGCTGTTGTTCGGCTGATCGGCGGTGAGCGGCCTGAAGGCGACGATGCCGTTGAGGGCGATCGCGCCGATCGTCAGCCACAGGAAGGGCCGCCGGTTGCGCTCGCTGGCTGCGATCCACAGCACCAGTGCCATGAGGCAGGGGATCAGGTGGGCCAGCTTCCAGGGCACGAGCAGGAACAGTGCTTCGGTGACCACCAGGCCGAGGACGGCGAAGCGCAGCAGCGGGTCGGATCCCCAGTGGCGCAGCGACCGGACGAGGGCGGGAGCGGCCGCTGCGACGAGGACCACCAGCGCCAGGCCGGCGGCGGCGTAGTTCTTCACCGCGAGGAGCCCGATGTTGTTGCCGAAGCCGCGCCAGCCTTCGGTTGCGGTGAGGAACTCGAATGTGCGGTCGTACGACAGCCACGGCGGGATGAAGCACGCGGCGCCGAGCGGAAACGCCAACGCCGCCGTGGCGAGGGAGCGGCGCCGGCGGGCCCGGTCCCAGCCTTCGGCCACGAGGAACGCGGCCACGAGCAGCAGGGTCGTGCTGCGGCTCCCGATCGCCAGGGCGAACAGCACGGCTGCCGGCACGGTCCGGCCCCGCAGGTGCGCCAGGGCCGCCCAGACGAAGAACGCCAGCGTCCAGACGAAGTCGCCGGTCGACGTGCCGGCGATGAGCGTGACCGGCGAGGCCAGGAAGGCCAGCGCGACGAGATCGCCGTTGTCGTGCCCCCACGCCCGGACCAGGCGGGCGATGCCCACGACCGCGAAGGCCAGCGCCCCGACCGTGGCCAGGTTGACCAGGAGGTGCCCGCCCACCGGGTCGAGCAAGCCAACGATCGTCTCGACCACGGGCACGCCTGGGTTGCGCGAGGGCGCGTAGTCGCCGTTGCGGATGCGGTCGCCGGCCAGCAGCACCTGCCCCACGTCGATGTCGGTGCCGTAGCCCAGCCAGAAGATCGGGAGCGTGACCGCCGCCGTGATCGCGACGAGCGCCCGCTCCGACAGTCCGGCCGACACCGACCGGTCCGTTTCCGGCGCGGGGGCGGCGGGTGCGGGTGCGGCGGGGTCGCCCCAGAGCTCCGCGGCGCTCGGCGGATCGGTGGCGGCGGATGACATCGCCGCGTCAACGTAGTGGGCGCAAGTCCGCCCCATCGCTGGTAGCAAGGGGAGGCGTGATTCTCGACGAGACCCCCGACCGCCTCGGATCCCTCACCGGAGCCACCGAGGCGGCGCTGGCCGAACTGGCCGAACGCGACGCCGTGGCCCGCACTTGGGCGCGTGATCACACGCTGTGGCGTGACGACCCCACCGAGATCAGCGATCGGCTCGGGTGGCTCACGGTGGTGCCCGACATGGTGACCGGGCTCGACCAGATCCGGGACGCCTGCGCCCGCATCTCGTCGGGGGTCGATGACGTGCTCCTGGCCGGCATGGGAGGGTCCAGCTTGTTCCCCGACGTCGTCGCGCGTGTGTCGCCGCCGGCCGCCGACGCGCCGACGCTGCACGTGCTGGACACGACCGATCCCGCCGCGATCGCCCGCCTCGCCGGCGAGCTGGCACCCGACCGCACGCTGCACATCGCCGCGTCGAAGTCCGGGACGACCCTGGAGACCCGGAGCCACCTGGCATGGGCCTGGGACCGCCACCCCGACCCGGCCCGCTTCGCGGTGATCACCGACCCCGGGAGCGAGCTCGCAGCGCTGGCCCGGGAGCGCGGGTTCGCGGCCACCTTCGAGAACCCGCCGGACATCGGCGGCCGCTACTCCGCCCTGTCGCTGTTCGGACTGGTGCCCGCGGTCCTGGCCGGCGCCGACGTCGACGGGTTGCTGGCATCGGCCTCGGGCATCACCGAGGCGTTGCGGACGGCCCCCGCCGCCAACCCCGCGGCCCGGCTTGCGGCCACGCTGGCGGCCGGGGTCGGGGCGGGCCGCGACAAGCTGACGCTCGTGGTTCCCGATCGCCTCGCCACGTTCGGGCTGTGGCTCGAGCAGCTGCTCGCCGAGTCGACGGGCAAGGATGGCACCGGGATCGTGCCCGTGGTCGGCGAGCCGCTGGACGGTCCCGCCGTGTACGGCGAGGATCGGCTGTTCGTCGCCGTGGGCGACCCCCAACCGGACGCCACCGGCAGGCTGGAGGCTCTCGCCGACGCCGGGCATCCCGTCGTCGTTCTGCCCGGCGGTGGGACGTTCGCCGACCTCGGCGAGCAGGTGCTGCTGTGGGAGCTCGCGACGGCCCTGGCGGGCGCGCTGCTCGGCATCCAACCGTTCGACCAGCCGGACGTGGCTGCGGCCAAGTCCGCCACCAACCGCGTGCTGGCCGAGGGACGGCCCGACCTACCGCCGACGCCGCTGCCCGAGCTGCTCGGCGACGTGGGGGCGGGTGACTACCTGGCGATCCAGGCGTTCGTCGATCCGGAAAGCCCGGTCGTGGCCGGCATCGAGGCCGCTCGCGTGGCCCTCCGCGACCGGCTGGGTGTCGCCACCACGGTCGGCCTCGGGCCCCGCTTCCTGCACTCCACGGGCCAGCTGCACAAGGGTGGTCCCAACCGGGGGGTGTTCGTGCAGGTGCTTGGTGACGCCGCCGTCGACGTGCCCATCCCGGGCGAGGACTACGGGTTCACGGCCCTGGAGCAGGCGCAGGCCGACGGCGACCTGCTCACACTGCACGAGCGCAAGCGCCGGGCGGGCCGTGTCCGGATCGACGAGCTGCTGGAGGAGGAACAGTGAGGCTCGGCATGGTGGGGCTCGGGAAGATGGGCGGGAACATGGCCGCCCGGATCCGGGAAGCCGGGCACGAGGTCGTGGGCTACGACGCCTTCAGCGGCGCGTCCGAGGTCGCGTCGCTGGCCGAGCTGGTCCAGCGGCTCGACCCGCCACGTGTCGTGTGGCTCATGATCCCGGCGGGCGATCCCACCGAGGGTGCCGTCAAGGAACTGGCGGGCCTGCTGCAGCCGGATGACCTGGTGATCGATGGTGGCAACTCCAACTGGCGCGACTCCGTGCGGCGTGGCAAGGAGTTCGAGGGGCGTGGCCTCGGCTTCTGCGACGCCGGCACCAGTGGCGGCGTGTGGGGCCGCAGCGAGGGATATTGCCTGATGGTCGGGGGAAGCCCGGAACAGGTGGCGCTGGCCCAACCCGTCTTCGATGCCCTCACGCCGCCCGAGGGTGGGTTCGTGCACGCCGGCGGGGTCGGCACCGGGCACTTCACGAAGATGGTCCACAACGGCATCGAGTACGGGCTCATGCAGGCCTACGCCGAGGGCTACGAGCTGCTGGACCGCTCGGGCCTCGACATCGACGTGCTAGGTGCCCTCGACGCCTGGCGGCATGGCTCGGTCGTGCGATCGTGGCTGCTCGACCTGCTGGTGCGGGCGCTGCATGCGACCCCCGACCTGAAGGGCATCGCGGGCGTCGCGGAGGACTCCGGCGAGGGGCGCTGGACGGTCCGGGAGGCGATCGAGCGGGGCGTGGCCATGCCGGCGATCAGCGCCGCGCTGTTCGCTCGGTTCGTGTCGCAGGGCGACGACTCGACTGCCATGAAGGCAATCGCCGCGCTCCGCAATCAGTTCGGCGGGCACGCCGTGCTGCCCGAGACCGAGCACGCGGGCGACCCAGTGCAAGCAACCTCGGAGTCGTGATCACCATGGCGAAGCGTCCCTGTAGCGATGCACTCGTGCTGTTCGGTGCCACCGGCGACCTGGCCAGCAAGAAGATCTTTCCCGCCGTGTACGAGATGGAGCGCGGCGGTCGCTGCGGCATCCCGGTGCTCGGCGTCGCCTCGCGCGAGTGGGACGACGACATGCTGCGGGATCGCGCGCACCAGTCGATCGCGGCCGCCACCGGGGGCGAGGTCGACGAGCGTGCCTGGAAGGAGCTCGCGGCGCGGCTCAGCTACGTCAGCGGTGACTATCGCGAGGACTCCACGTTCGAGGCACTCGCCGAGAAGCTCGCCGGCGTCGAGCGGCCGCTCTTCTACCTGGCCATCCCCCCGGCAATGTTCGACGACGTGGTGCAGGGCCTGGCCCAGGTCGGGTTGGCGGGCAAGGGCTCGCGGGTGGTGGTGGAGAAGCCGTTCGGTCGCGATCAGCAGTCCGCCGCCAAGCTCAACGAGGTGCTCCACGCGGTGTTCCCCGAGGAGGCGATCTTCCGCATCGACCACTTCCTCGGCAAGGAGTCGGTGGAGGATCTGCTGGTCTTCCGGTTTGCGAACTCGATGCTGGAGCCACTCTGGAACCGCAACTACATCTCCAGCGTGCAGGTGACCATGGCCGAGCCGTTCGGCGTCGAGCAGCGGGGCCGGTTCTACGAGTCGGTGGGCGCCCTCCGGGACGTCTTCGAGAACCACCTGCTGCAGGTCATCGCCCTCCTGGCCATGGAGCCACCGGTGTCGGCCGACGAGAACGCGCTCAGCGACGAAAAGGTTCGGCTGTGGCGCCAGATCCGGCCGGTCGATCCCGCCGACGTGGTGCGTGGTCAGTACCGGGGCTACACCGACGAGACGGGCGTCGAGCCCGGCAGCGACGTCGAGACGTTCGTTGCGCTCAGGCTGGAGATCGACTCGTGGCGCTGGGCGGGCGTGCCGTGGCTGGTTCGGACCGGCAAGAACCTGCCCGTGCACGCCACGGAGGCGGTCATCACGTTCGCCGAGCCGCCCCGGCTGCTGTTCGCCAAGGCGGGCTCGCGGCCGCCCGAGCCCAACCGGCTGCGCTTCCGGCTGGGACGCGACGACGGCGTGACGCTGGAGGTGCAGGCGAAGGCCCCGGGCGAGGACCTCGTGAGCCGGCCGGTCGACCTCGAGGTGTCCTACGAGCGGGTGTTCCCGCACCGGCAGGAGGCGTACCAGCGCCTGCTGGAGGACGCCGTCGAGGGCGACCATCGCCGCTTCGGGCGCGCCGACGGCGTGGAGGAGCAGTGGCGGATCGTGCAGCCGGTCCTCGACCACCCGCCGCCGGTGCGGCTCTACCGGCGCGGCACGTGGGGACCGCCGAGCGCCGAGACCCTCGCCGCGCCCGTCGGCGGCTGGGTCGAGCCACTCGCCGACGCCTGAGTGTTTCGTCTCGCAACCGGAGGTTGCGAGACGAGGCTTTGGTCACCGCCTGGCGGCGGCGTCGTTCGTCAGTCGCTCGACCGGCGGAGCCGGATCGAGCGATGGTGGGGGCCCCGGCGGGAGCCTTTGTCCCCCACCCCCCGCCGTGCTGCGCTCGTGCCGCTGGCTGCTGTCACGCCGCTGCGGGGCTTGGCGCCAGGCGGGCCAAGCGTGCGACCGAGCGGTACGCAGCCTCGGCGGGACCGAGCTCGTCGTCGCGCAGCAGGTTGGCCATGATCCGCAGCACCCATTCCATGAGGCTCTGCGACCGCAGGCCCACCCGGGTGAGCTCCCGCATGAGCACCGGTTGGCCGATGATCCTGGCGAAGCTGCGGGCGACCTTGAAGTAGAGGCCGTACTCGTCGTCGAGCATCGAGGTGTAGCGCTGCAGGGGCTGGCCGGTGCCCGAGACGATCGCCTCGTCGATCAGGTCCGCCGCCATGCGGGCGGTCTCGTACGCGTAGTCGATGCCCTCGCCGTTGAACGGGTTGATCGAGCCGGCGGCGTCGCCGACGATCAGCCAGTTGGGGCCCATCTTCGGGTTCACCGACCCCGCCATCGGCAGGCGGCCGCCGGTGGGCGGTGCGAGCATGGCGTCGGGATCGATGCCCCAGCGTTCGGGCGCGGTGGCGGCCCACTCGTTCATCAGGTGGGTGGTGTTGACGTCGCGGTAGCCCTTGTACGTCGACAGAAGGCCGATGCCCACGTTGATGGTCCCGTCGCCGAGCGGGAAGATCCAGCCGTAGCCCGGCAGGCTCCGGCCGTCGCGGTCGTGGACGTCGAGGCAGGACTCGATCCACGGGTCCGCCGACAGCGGGCTGTCGAAGTAGCCACGGATGGCGATGCCCTGGGGATACGCCTTGTTGCGGGCGGTCCCCACGGCCCGCCCGAAGCGTGACAGCGAGCCGTCGGCCACGACCACGTAGCGGGCGCGGACGTCGCGGGTCTCGCCGCTGACCTTGTCCTTCACGACGGCGCCGATCACGTGTCCGTCGCGGGTCAGCGGGCGCAACGCCTCGCTGGACTGCCGCAGCTCCGCCCCCGCCGCGGCCGCCTGTTCGGCGACCATCCAGTCCAGGTCGCGCCGGCGCACGACGTAGCCGTAGCTCGGGAACACCGGATGCTCGGGCCACGGCAACTCCAGCGTGATGCCGTGCGCCTCGGCCCGCAGGCCGCCGTGGCGGTGGTGGCGGGCGGCGATGGCCGGCTCGAGCCCCATCTCCCGCAGCTGGTGGACGGCGCGGGGTGTGAGCCCGTCGCCGCAGGTCTTGTCCCGGGGGAAGGCCTTGCGCTCCAGCACGCACACGTCGTGGCCGGCCTTCGCCAGCCAGAAGCCCGCCGCGGCACCGGCCGGCCCCCCACCGACGACGAGGACGTCGTGCCGCTCGGCGGTCATCGGCTTGTCAGCCGCCCAACTCGCTCTCGTCGACGCCGTCTTCCTGGGAGATCGGCCCCAGCCCGGGCGGCGCGTCGTCGGGACCGGGCGCCTCGGCCAGCGTCGTCTCGCCATTGGCGACTGCGAACAGCCCGGTGTACTGCGGGTTGTCCGGCGTCACGTCCTCGCCCGCGAGCTCGCGCTCGTGCAGCACGATCTGGGCGATCTCCTGGTCGGTCAGCTGGCCGCCGAACGCGGGCATGGTGCCGCCCCCGCCGACCGGCTTGTGGTTCGCGCCGTAGGTGGGTGCGGGCCAGCCGTCCGAGCCGAGCTTCACCCACATCACGTGGTCCCGCCAGTCCGGCCAGGTCTCCACCACCGCACCGTCGACGAACGCGGGTGCGGACACGCCCTGCCCGCTGGCGCCGTGGCAGGAGGCGCAGTTGGCGCCGAACAGCTCCGTGCCCAGGACCAGCGGGTCGGTCTCGCCGGTGGGCGGAGGCTCGAGCGTGCGGACGTAGACGTAGCCCCAGATCGGCAGCGCCGCCAGCACCGGCATGGCCCAGTAGGGGATGCGCTTGCGGGACTTCGCGGCCTGGATGTAGGCGGGCTCGGGCTTGGGGGGCGCGGCCCTCGCCTCCTCCACCGCGGCGGCGGGTGCCGTCGCGGGGGTGGCCGCGGCGGCTGCGGGGACGGGCGCCGACTCGGCGCTCTCCGCCTCCTGAGCCTGACCCTCGGCGAGCGCGCTCGCGGGCGTCTCGCCGCCCTCCAGGCCCAAGGCGGCCCGGCGCTCGCGAGAGCGCTTGAGAAGGTGCTCGGGGATCTCGGTCAACGCAGCCTCCGCGGGAGCTCCGAGGGGCCACTCTATGCAGGTCCGGACGACGGGCACCAAGACCGAGTAGCCGCCCGCACCGGGCCCGAGCCCAATGTGATTGGCCCGGAGGCGGCGTGGTAGACCAGGCCACGTTGCCGGCCTCCCGGTGTCGGTTACTGTTCTATGTGAGCGATTTCACGAGGAGTCGCGAGCTAAGTGGTCGCCTTCACAACCGAGCTCGTGTTGGGCTTCCTTGGCGTCGCCGCCGTGATCCTGTACGGCCGGCGCCGGCCGATCGGCGCGCCGCTGTCGTGGGGCCAGGCAATGCTGGCGGCCACGTACACCATGTTGATGATGTTCTGGTGGTACGCGGTGATCCCCCACCAGTGGCTCACCTGGGCTACCTCGGAACTGGGTTGGACGGTCGACAACATCTTCATCGAGCCCAACAGCTGGCAGCCGCTGACCATCGACATGCAGGCGATCCGAGACATCGTCGTGGTCATCATCTACGGCGTCGGGATCGGCCTGCAGGTGGGCGTCTGGGCGTGGTGGAACGACCGGGCCAAGCCCCGCGCGGTCGAGGTGCCCGCCTCTCGCTATGGCCGGCCGCTGGTGAGGAAGGGCTGAGGTAATGGCGAAGAACGACGCCAACCCGCCCATGCCCGAGTTCCGCGACGACTACGTCCTCCAGGAGGTCGACGCCGCGTGGCTCTCGAAGGCGGTCAAGCCCAAGCAGTTCATCCACATCGACCAGTCCGAGTGCATCATGTGCGAGGGCTGCGTGGACATCTGCCCGTGGAAGTGCATCCACATGGTCACGACCGACGCCATCGACGAGGCCGTCGGGGTCGACCAGCCGGGCGACGATCCCTCGGACCACGTGATCTTCACCATCGACGACGACGTGTGCACACGCTGCGCCCTGTGCGTCGACCGTTGCCCCACCGGCGTCATCATCATGGGCAAGGTCGGCGACCCGGTGGCGTCCGGCGACGCCCACCAGCGCACGACCACCTACGGCTACGGCTACGGGATGCGGTTGGGGTAGGAGAGCCCGTGGCCAAGACGATGGAACCGAAGGTCCCCCTGCGCGAGCGGGTCGAGACCGCGGTCAAGGGACTCCCCGACGCCATCCAGGGCTCGCAGGCCTGGAACTCGATCTTCCGCCCGGGCTCGATCTTCCGGCGGGGGTACAACGACAGCCCCCGCAACCGGTCCTACGTGATCATGAACAGCGTCCTCTACCACCTGCACCCGGTGAAGGTGAAGAGGCACGCGGTCAAGGTCAGCTACACGCTCTGCCTCGGGGGACTGAGCTTTTTCCTGTTCATCCTGCTCACGGTCACGGGCATCTTCCTGATGTTCTTCTACCGGCCCACGGCGGCGCAGGCCTGGGACGACATCTACACGCTGCAGACCTCGGTCACGTTCGGGCTGTTGGTGCGCAACATGCACCGCTGGGCCGCCCACCTGATGGTGATCACCGTGTTCTTGCACATGGCGCGGGTCTTCTACCACGGCGCCTACAAGCCGCCCCGCGAGTTCAACTGGGTGATCGGCGTCATCCTCCTGACGCTCACGCTGCTGCTCTCGTTCACCGGCTACCTGTTGCCGTGGGACCAGCTCGCACTGTGGGCGGTCACGGTGGGCACCAACATGATGGGCTACACGCCGGTGTTCGGAACGCAGGTGAGGTTCGTGCTGCTGGGCGGGGCGGAGATCGGCACCGACACGCTGTTGCGCTGGTACGTGCTCCACGTGCTGTTGTTGCCGTTCGTCATCGTGATCTTCATGGCCATCCACTTCTGGCGGGTCCGCAAGGATGGCGGCATGTCGGGGCCGCTGTGATGAGCGCGGCCCCGCGGGAGACGCTGACATGACCGAGATCCCCGAACACCTGCGGAAGCGGGCGGAGGAGGCCCGCAAGAAGGCCGAGGCGGCCAAGAGCGGCAGCGGAGCGCCCGCCGCCGACGCGGGTGGCGGCGGGGGCGCCGGCGCAGGAACCGAGGACGCCGCCGGCGGTGCCGGGGAGGCGCCGCAGAGCGAGGCCGCCAGCCGCATCCCCGCGCACCTGCTCGAGCGCTCACGCGCCGCCAAGG
>JBKOUY010000072.1:0-25935 GCA_046723645.1 Actinomycetota bacterium
CGCTGGCCGACGGGCTCACGAAAAACGCGAGCACGAGCGCCACGGCCAGCCCCGCGACGACGAAGGCGCCGAACCCGAGGCGGGCGCGCCGGCCCGGGGGCTTCACGATGCCACCCGCTCTGGGATCGAAGCGGCGGGCGCTCGGTCGAGCGCCAGGTCACGCGCACCCCAGACCAGGTCGGGCCGGGTGGCGAGGACCGCACCCACCACCAACCCGGTGATCACGCCCTCGCCGATGCCGATCAGGACGTGCACGCCCACCATGGCCCCGGCGACGGTCGAGACCGAGGCCGTGCCGGTGCCGCCCACGGCGTATTCGACCGTGAACGCCAACGCCGAGATCACCACCGAGACGGCAGCGGCGATGCCCGATGCCAGCGCCACCGAGGACTGGGCCCGCGGCAACACCCGGCGCACCACGACGAAGATCGCGTAGCCGCCGAAGGCGGTCAGGAGCGCCATGTTGATCACGTTCAGCCCCAGGGCGGACAGGCCCCCGTCCGCGAACAGCAGTGCCTGCACCCCCAGCACGACGGAGACGCACACGGCCCCCACCGCGGGACCGACCAGCACGGCCGCCAGCGCGCCGCCGAGCAGGTGCCCGCTGGTGCCGGTCGCCACCGGGAAGTTGAGCATCTGAACGGCGAAGACGAACGCCGCCACCAACCCGGCCAGCGGCACCCGCCGCTCGTCGAGGACCTCGCCGGCCCGCCGCAACGATGCCCCCAGGCCGCCGGCCGCCACCGCGACGGCGCCGGCGGATGTCGTCCCGTCGATGAACCCGTCCGGAATGTGCATGGATCCCACCTTAATGCGAGCGATTGGCAACAGGGAACCGTTCGCGATAGCTGTCGTACGCTGTATTCGTGAGCCGCCCGCGTGTGGATGACGCCCTGGACGACATCCTCGACCGGCTGCGCCGCGACGGCGGCCGGGTCACGGCGTCACGGCGGGCCGTGATCGACGTCATGCTGTCCAGCCCGTCCCACCACATGACCGCCCCCGACGTGGTCGACGCGGTGCGGGCCGGCCATCCCGACTTCCACGAGTCGACCGTTTACCGCACGCTCGAACGGCTCGCCGAGCTCGGGGTGATTGCCCGCATCCAGATCGGTCCGGGCCCGGCGGTCTTCCACCTGTCGGTGGCGCAGCATCACCACCTCGTGTGCGACCGCTGTGGCAGCGTCGCGGAGGCGCCCGCGGGACTCCTCGACGCCGTGGCCACGCGGCTGCGCCGCGAGCACGGATTCGTCCTCGATCCCGGCGCCACGCCCCTCCACGGGTTGTGCGCAGCCTGCAGCGGCTCCGGGTGACGCTATGAGGCTGGGGGTCTCGCTCCGCAGCGGTTACCTGGTGGACGACGCGCGCACCGGGGCGCGCTGGATGGTCGAGCAGGCCCGGGCCTCGCGTGACGCCGGCCTCGACAGCCTGTTCGTCGGCGACCACCACGCCGTGCCCGTGCCCTACTACCAGAACACGCCCATGCTCGGGCGCCTGCTGGCCGAGTGGGGCGACCGGCCTGCGGGCGCGCTCTACCTGCTGCCGCTCTGGAACCCGGTGCTGGTGGCCGAGCAGGTCGGCACACTGGCCGCGATCGCGGCGGGACGCTTCATCCTGCAGTGCGCCGTCGGGGGCGGCGACGGCCAGTTCGCCGCCATGGGCGCCGACATGCGGCGGCGGGGCCGGGACTTCGAGCGCGCGCTCGACGTCGTGCGCCGCCTCGCCGGCGGCGAGGCGGTGGACGGGGTCAGGGTCGCCCCGGTGCCCGCCGAGCCGGTTGAGGTGTGGGTCGGGGGGCACGCACCGGCGGCGATCGACCGGGCCGCCCGGCTGGGCGACGGCTGGCTCGCGGGCCCCGAGGCGACCCCCGATCAGGCCGGCGCCCTCGCGGCGGCGTACCTCGATCGGGCGGCCGCGCACGGCCGCGCCCCGACGGCGGTGGCCATCCGCCGCGACGTTCACGTCGGCGCCGACGAGTCCGACGCCGACCGCGTCGCCGGACCGGTGCTGGCGCGCGGCTATCGGGGCTTCGACCCCTCGGCCTGCGTGACGGGCGGGCCCGCCCGGGTCGCCGACGAACTGCGGGCGCTGTCCGACCTGGGCTTCACCGACGTGATCGTCCGGCATCTGGTGGACGACCAGCGGGAGGTGCTGGCGTCCACGGAGCGGCTCGCCGAGGTGCGGGCCGCCATCGCCGACGCCTGACCGGGCCCCGGCCGCCCCGGCGCTGGGTTCGCAGGGGCGTCGCCCCCTGTGGCGAACGTCATACCAGGGCGGTGTCACGTTGCCAGGAAGGCCCGCCTCGATGCGGCCACGATCCTCGGAATCAGCATCACCGCCGAGGAGTCCCGAATGCGCTCGATCCGAGCACCACAAGGCGGCCTGCGCGCCATCGACGTCCGGCATCCAGGGACGGACGCCGACGCCGCCGGTAGGGACGCCGCACCCGCTCGGCCCGGGCTGGTCGACCTGGCCCACATCGACGCCGCCGACGCCTCGCTCACCGGAGCGAAGGCCGCCAACCTGGCGATCGCCCGGCGGGCCGGCCTACCGGTCCTCCCGGGCATGGTGCTCACCACCGCGTGGGACCACGACGGCTGGTCGCATCCCTCCCGCCTGAACCAGGAGCAGGACGGCCCCGCGTGGACCACATGGCGGCGGATGTCCGACGACGGTCGCCAGCCGGTGGTCGTCCGCTCCTCGTCGACCAACGAGGACGGCGGCACGTCGTCGATGGCCGGGGTCTTCACGTCGGTCCTGGACGTGACCGACCGGATGTCGTTCGTGCGGGCCGTCGACGAGGTTCTCGCCTCGGCCCGCTCCGGCCTCATAGCCGGCGCCCCCATGGCAGTCCTGGTGCAGCCCCAGCTCTCACCGCGTTGGGGCGGTGTGCTCTTCGGCGCCGACCCGGTCAGCGGGCGTACCGACCGACTGCTGGTCTCGGCCTGCGCGGGCGGGCCCGACCGGCTGGTGAGCGGCCTCGACGACGGCTGGACGGCGACGTTGTCGCGTCGCGGGCGGGTGCTCCGGACCGACCGCTCGGACACCGCCCTGGGAATGCCGGCCCGGGCGCTGCGCGCGCTGGCGCGGTTGTCCAGGCGCGCGGCGGCCGCCTTCGGCGGGCCGCAGGACATCGAGTGGGCGATCGACGACGAGGGCGTCGTGTGGCTGCTGCAGAGCCGGCCGATCACCACCGCCACAGGCACGCCGACCGGCCCGGTGCTCGGCACGGGACCGCTGGCCGAGACCTTCCCCGACCCGCTCAGCCAGCTGGAGGCCGACCTGTGGCTCTCGCCCATGCGAGAGGGCATCGAGCGCGCCCTCGCGCTCACGGGCGCGGCCTCGGCCCGGGCGCTGCGGCGCTCGCCGGTGGCCCGGCAGATCGACGGCTGGGCGGTCGCCGACCTCGAGGCGCTGGGCTCAGTGCCGCCGCGACACCGCATCCTGCGCAAGATCGACCCCCGCCCCGGGGCCCGGAAGCTGCGGGCCGCGTGGCGAGTCGGCAGGCTCGCACGGGCGCTCCCGGCGATCGGCAGGGACGTCGTCGCCCAGGTCGACGGCGACCTCCTCGACGTGCCCCGGCTCGACGACCTGAGCAACCGCGCACTGCTGGCGGTGCTCGACAACGGGCGGACCGCACTGCGGGCGCTGCACGGCTACGAGGCGCTGTCGGGCATGCTCGTGCCCGAGGCGACCACGGTGGTCACGGCGGCGTCGATCGCCATGTCGGCGCTGGCTGAGGCCCGCGCCGAGGGCGTCGAGATCGACGACCTCACTCGGCAGAACCCGGTGGTTCTGGCGCTGACGGCGCCGCGGGTGGGCGCCGACGCCGCGCTCTCGACCATCGATCTGCGTTCCACGGCGGCGACGGCCGGTGCCTTCCCCCCGGGCACCGGTCGAGCCGTCGGCCCCGGCTCCGGGGCGGCAGGAGCGGCGCCTGCCGCCCCGGTGGCCGACCCCGACGACGACGCCGTGGTCCGCGAGGCCCTGCGGCTGCGGGCCCGGTGGGTGCAGGAACTGACCGCCCGGGCGGCGTGGGAGATCGGGTGCCGGCTGGTCTCGGTCGGCGTGCTGCCCGGACAGGACGCCGTCCGGCTCCTGACACTCGGCGAGCTGCGGGCCGCGGCGCTGCGGCGGGCTGTCCCCGACGACCTGGCGGCCCGGACCGATCCCGCAGGGTCCGCTCGTGCGCTGCCGCCCCGCTTCCGCCTGACGGCCGATGGCCGGCCGCTGGCCGTCGTGTCCCGGTCGGGGCAGGGCGGTGTCGGGGCCGGGGGCGGCGTTGGCAGCGGGCCCGCGCATCTGGGCGGCGACCCGCCCCCGGGTGCGGTGCTCGTGGTCACGCACCTGGATCCGCGGCTCGCCACGGTCATCCCCCGGCTTGCCGGGCTGGTGGCCGAGACCGGCAGCCCCCTGAGCCACCTGGCGATCCTGGCCCGCGAGCACGGCGTCCCGACCGTGGCGGGCCACGCCGGGGCCACGACGACCTACCGCGAGGCCCAGCGCCTAGAGGTCGACGGCACCGCCGGCACGGTCCGGGTCGTGGACGCGGTGGCCGCCGTGGACACCGTGGAGGGCAGCCACCAGTCGCCGGTGGTTCTGGACCCATCGGACGCGAACGCCGACGAGCCACCGGACGGCGTCGCCGACGTCATCCCCATTGCGATGCCCGTCCGGATCGGAGCCCGTCGATGACCGCCCGCTTGATCCGCGGCGTCCTGGGTGGCGTCACCCTCGCCGCGTCCGGCGCCTACACGTTCGTCTACCTCTACCGGTGGGAGTGGAATCGGGCCCTGATGTCGGCGGCGATCTTCGTGGCCGCCGAGGTGGCCGTGATGGGATCGGTCCTGGCCGACCGGCTCAAGGCGATCAACAAGCGGCTCGACGCCCGGGACGACGACGCCCGCCGGCAACGGTTCGACCGCATCCGGGAGACGGCCCCGCCGGCCCGGGCCGGCTTCGAGTGGCTGGCGCGGCCCCAGCACATGAGCGTGTTCGTGCCGGTCCTGATGGGCGCAGGCGTGCTGATGTCGGGGCTCGCCTGGGTCCTCGAGCGCGTGGCGCGGGCGACGGTCCGGCCGGTGGCCGAACGCGGCCTGGCCGCCCGGCTCGACGGCCTGACACCGCCGGTCGCGGGCTTCCTGGCCGGCCACGAGGAACCCGTCGACCTGCTCCGCGGCCCGATATCAGCCACGGCGGGCCGAACCGTGCCCCGGGGGACCCGGTGAAGGCGCTGGCGGCGCTGGTGGTGGCGGTCCTGGGGACGCTCGGCATCATCGGCCTGGCCGAGCTCACGCAGAACCGCCCCGACCGCACGGAGTCCGGCAGCGCCACGGTCGTGAACTTCGACGTCGGCACGCGCGACTACCAGCGTGGCGACGGCGCCGCCGCCCAGGCGCTCTGGGCCGTGTGCTCGGCGACGGTGGCCGGTGACATCAGCGGCGTCCCCGCCCCTGCGGGGGACACGGTCGGCGACGGCTACACCGTCACCATCTCCCCCGCCATCGGCGAGAACGGGCGCAAGCGACTGGTGGGTTGCCTCGAGGACGCAACCATCGACCGGGTCATGGGCCACGTCCGGTCGATCGTGACGGACACATGACGCGGTTTGGGTCGTCCGCAGCGGGTACCAGGAATGTATGAGGCACAGTGCACCGCGTAGCCTCTCCGGCGTGTTCGACCAGGACGGACGCTGGGTCTGCCTGTCCAGCCGGTCCTGCCGGCGGCGCTCAGCAGTATGACCGACGCCGGGGAACTCGCGCCGGGAGCTCCGCCCGACGCGAGCTTCCGGCACGAGGCGCTGCTGTACGCGGGCGAAGCCGAGTTCGTTTCCGCCACGTCGACGTTCATCCGGGAGGGACTGGCTGGCGACGAGCCCGTCCTGGTGATGGTGGAGGCGCACAAGATCCGGCTGCTCGAGTCCGCGCTGGGTGACCACGCTGGCGCGGTGGAGTTCGCCGACATGGCGGTCCTCGGTCGCAACCCCGGCCGCATCCTCGACGCGTGGTACCGCTTCGCCACCGAGCGCGCCGCAGCGGGCGCCGGTGCGCTGGGCATCGGCGAGCCGGTGTCGGCGGACCGGAGCACCGCCGAGCTGGTCGAGTGCCAGCTCCACGAGGCGTTGCTCAACGTTGCGTTCCCACCCCAGCCTGCCTGGACGCTGCTCTGCCCCTACGACACCCGGGCGCTCGGCGCAGCAACCGTGGCCGAGGCCCGCCGCACCCACCCGTTCCTCCGTCAGGGCACCGAGGCGATCACCAGCACCGAGTTCGCCACCCACGGCTACGGGGGTACGGGCGAACCGCGGGCGCCGTGGCAGTTCGAGGACCCCCTGCCCGAGCCGCCGGTCGAGGCGAGCCCGATCGAGCTGCCGATCGGCGACGCCAGCCCGGGCGACGTCCGCAACCGGGTCTCGGCACACGCCACCGAGGCAGGAGGCTCACCGGCGTGCGTCGGCGCCCTGGCGCTGGCGGTCAGCGAGCTTGCCACGAACAGCATCCGCCACGGCGGCGGCCGCGGCCGGCTCCGCCTCTGGCGCGACCGGGGCAGCCTCGTCTGCGAGGTGGCCGACCGGGGGCACATCACCGATCCCCTCGTGGGTCGCCGGCGACCCACCAGCCGGCAGCTGGATGGCCGTGGCCTGTGGCTGGTCAACCAGCTCTGCGACCTCGTCCAGGTCCGGACCGCGCCGGGCCGCACGGTCGTCCGCGTCCAGGTGGCGCTGGCGTAGGGTTCGCGGCGCTGGCGAGCCGGGCGGACCCGGCGGTCGGGCGCGCCGGCGAGGTCTAGCCGGATCGCGGTGGTGTCCCTACCATCTGAGTCGTGGCCTCCCCCACTGCCGCTGAGCGCCCCATCGAGGTCGCGCCGTCAGTGCTGCCGGCCGACTTCTCGCGGCTCGGCGACGAGGTCATCGCACTCGAGAAGGCGGGGGTTGACCGCATCCAGTGGGACGTGATGGACGGACGGTTCGTCCCGAACCTCACCTTCGGTCCCGACGTCATCGCCTCGTGCCGGTCGCGCGTCAGCGTGCCGTTCGAGGCGCACCTCATGGTCGAGCAGCCCGACGAGCTGCTGCCGCGTTACATCGAGGCAGGATGCCGGCTGCTCATCGTGCACGCCGAGTCGACCCTGCACCTCCACCGGACGCTCGGACGGGTGCGCGAGCTCGGTGCCGACGCCGGGGTGGCGCTCAATCCCGCCACACCGGTCGACGCCGTTGGCCACGTGCTCGACCTGTGCTCGCTGGTGCTGGTGATGACGGTCAACCCCGGCTTCGGTGGCCAGGACTACATCGCCACGATGGAGCCCAAGATCGCCACCGTCCGCCGCATGATCGTAGATGGGGGCTGGGACTGTGACCTGGAGGTGGACGGTGGCATCGGGCCCTCAACCGTCCGGGGCGCCGTCCGTGCCGGCGCCAACGTCCTGGTGGCGGGCTCCGCGCTCTACCGAGATCCGCTGGGGCTGGAGCACGCAGTGACCGAGCTGCGTGACCTCGCCAGCCGGTCCCGTTGAGCAAATGGAGGAACGCCCAATGCCCGAAACCGGAGGCATGTTCGAGCGGGTCAAGGAGGCGGCCGAGACGGTCACCGACAAGGTGAGGGGTGCCTTCGGCCAGCACAGCGACAAGGCCGACGACGCCATCGAGAAGGCCGGCGACTTCGTCGATGACAAGACGGGCGGCAAGTACGCCGAGCACGTCGACAAGGCACGGGACGCCGCCCACGACGTCGTCAACAAGATCGCCGGCGAGGACACCGGCGGCGGCGCCAAGACCTAGTTCTGCCCAGTCATGCCGCGGCCGGGGGCAGGGCCGCGGCGGCGGCGGGTCGCTACAGCATCTCGCCGCGCTTGACGATGACGTTGTCGATGATGCCGTAGTCCTTGGCCTGCTCGGCCGTGAACCAGCGGTCGCGCTCGAAGTCCTCCTGGACCTGATCGACCTTCTGGCCGGTGTGGTACGCGATCCGTTCGGCCATGAGCTGCTTCACGTAGAGGAGCTGCTCGGCCTGGATCGCGATGTCCGCTGCCTGGCCCCGGAAGCCGCCCGAGGGCTGGTGCATCATGATCCGGGCGTGGGGCAGGGCATAGCGCTTGCCCTTGGCGCCGGCGCAGAGCAGGAACTGGCCCATCGACGCCCCGAGGCCCATGCACACGGTGGCCACGTCGGGCTCCACGAACTGCATCGTGTCGTAGATGGCCATCCCCGCAGTCACCGAGCCCCCGGGACTGTTGATGTAGAGCCAGATGTCTCGGTCGGAGTCGTCGCCCGCGAGGTGGAGCAGCTGGGCACACACGACGTTGGCGATGTCGTCGTCGACCTCGGTCCCCAGGAAGATGATCCGCTCCCGCAGCAGGCGGTTGAAGATCTCGTGGGTGGGGCTGACGACGCTGGAGTTCTGGGCGGTCGGGAGTATCACGCTCACGGCGCCCGAGGGTAGCGGCGCGCGGGGCGGGTCCGGCACCGTGGCGCTCGTATGCTCGGCGGTCGAGCCGGCGTAGCCCAACGGCAGAGGCCCCAGGCCTAGGACCTGGTCAGTGTGGGTTCGAATCCCACCGCCGGCACCGGCCCGTAACCGACCGTCGGGGCCGGGTAGCGTCGGATCCCGTGCGATTGGGGGACGTAGCCACACCCGCGCTCGTGGTCGATCGCCAGGCGTTCGAGCACAACGTGACGACCATGGCGGGCACGCTGCCGGGGCCGCGGCTGCGCCCCCACGTCAAGGCGTTCAAGTCGACGGCCCTGGCCCGCGAGCTCGTCGCCGCCGGCCACCGCACGTTCACGTGCGCCACCATCCGGGAGGTCGAGGGCATGGCCGCCGCCGAGCTCGGCGGCGACCTGCTCCTGGCCAACGAGGTCCTCGACTGCCGCCGGCTCGGGGACCTGGTGGCGACCGGGGCCGCGCGGGTCACCGTCGCCGTCGACTCCGACGACACGGTGGCGGCGGCGGCCGCTGGCGGGGTGCGGGAGGTGCTCGTCGACGTGAGCGTCGGGCTCCCCCGCTGCGGCTGCGAACCCGGCGACGCCGGGCGGATCGCCGGCCTGGCGCGGGCGGCGGGCCTCGAGGTGCGGGGCGTCATGGGCTACGAGGGCCACCTCATGCGGGAGCCCCGGGAGAAAAAGGTGGCGGCGGTCGAGGCGTCGATGAAGCAGCTGCTGGCGGCGCACGCCGACGTGGGTGGCGACGTCGTGTCGGCCGGCGGCACGGGGACGTACGACTGCAACGTGTGGGCCACGGAGATCCAGGCCGGTTCGTACTGCCTGATGGACACCGAATACGTGCCCCACGCACCCGCCTTCCGCAACGCGTTGTACCTGTGGACCACCGTCATCTCGGTCAATCCCGGTGGGTGGGCGGTCCTCGACGCCGGCCTCAAGGCGCTGGGCATGGACCACGGCGACCCGACGGTCGTCGACGCCGGCGACTGCTGGTTCGTGTCCGACGAGCACATCACCTTCGGGACCCGCCCCGAGCGGCCGGTGCGTGTGGGCGACCGGGTGCGGGTGCTGCCCGCGCACGTCGATCCCACCGTTGCCCTCCACGAGCGGATGTTCGTGGTCGTCGGCGAGGGCCCCGACGCCGAGGTCACCGACGTCTGGCCGGTGGACCTGCGGGGGTGGTGACGTTCTGAAGAACCTGCCGCGGAATCGGTGGCCCCAGCCACCAGTTCCGCGGCAGGTTTCGGGTGGGAGGCGGGCTACCGTGCGTCCCATGGCGCCTTCGAGCGACGTCGAGGTGGTGGAGGCGGCGGGGCACGAGGTGCGCATCACCAGCCCGGACAAGGTGTTCTTCCCCGAGCGGGGGGAGACCAAGCTCGACCTGGTCCGCTACTACCTCGCCATCGAGGAATCGCTCATGCGCACGATGGGCGGGCGTCCGGTGCTCATGCAGCGGTTCCCCGAGGGGGCCGGTGGGCCCAACTTCTTCCAGAAGCGGGTGCCCAAGGACATCCCCGACTGGCTGGAGACCACCACGGTCAGCACGGTCAACGGCACGCCGTCGCAGGCGCTTGTGGCCGCCGACGTCGCCCACGTCGCCTGGGCCGTGAACCTCACGTGTCTCGGCTTCCACGTGTGGCCCAACCTTGCGGCCGACCCCGAGCATGCAGACGAGCTGCGCCTCGACTTCGATCCCCAGCCGGGGACGGGCTTCGCCGAGGCGGCCCGGGCGGCGGTCGAGGTGAAAGCCCTCCTCGACGAGCTCGGCATCGCGTCGTTCCCCAAGACCACCGGCAACCGCGGCATCCACGTGTACGCCCGGCTGCAGCCGCGGTGGGACTCGTACCAGGTGCGGGCGGCCGCCGTGGCGGCAGCCCGCGAGCTCGAGCGCCGCCGGCCCGACCTCATCACCGCCGCCTGGTGGAAGGAGGAGCGGGGCGAGCGGATCTTCATCGACTACAACCAGAACGCCCCGCACAAGACCGTCTTCGGCGCCTGGTCGGTGCGGGCGCGGGTCGGCGGCCAGGTCTCGACGCCGCTGTCGTGGGACGAGCTGGGCGACGCCGACCCCGACGACCTGACCCTCTCCACGGTGCCGGAGCGGGTGGCCGAGCGAGGCGACCCGTGGGCGAGCATCGCCGACGAGCCGCAGTCCATCGAGCCCCTCCTCGCCATGTCGGAGCGCGACATGGCGAACGGGCTCATGGATGCGCCGTGGCCGCCCGTCTACCCCAAGATGCCCAACGAGCCGCCCCGGGTCGCACCGAGCCGGGCGGCCAAGGAGGGGTGACGGCCGGCGCCGGCGGCGCCGCTGTAGCTTCCGCTCGTGTTCGTGACCAACCATGCGCTGGCCGGGGCGGCGATCGGCGCGCTGGTGCGGCGTCCGGTGCCGGCATTCGTCGCCGGGGTCGCATCCCATGTCCTGATGGACATGGCGCCGCACTTCGGCGGGCTCGACATGGACGGTCCCGAGTTCCTCAGGGCAGCTCGCGTCGACGGCGCCGTCGGGCTCGGTGTCACCGCCGCCGTGGTCGCGGTCGCGCCGCCCGCGGTGCGGCGCAGTGCCCTGGCCGGGCTGGCCGGCGCCTGCCTCATCGACCTCGACAAGCCGGGCCGCCACTTCTTCGACCGCTCCCCGTTCCCGGCCGTCGTCGACCGGTTCCACGGCCGCATCCAGAACGAGGTGCCCAATGGCCGCCGGATCGAGGCCGCCACCGCCGCCGCGCTCGGTATCGCCGTGGGCGCCGCCTTCCGCTACCGGCACCGCAGGGGGCGCGCTGTAGCGTGAACCGCATGGCCGCCATCGACTCCCGTACGGCCCTCGACGCCAGTGGCCAGCGGTTTCAGATCCACAGCCTCCGCACCCTCGAGGACGACTTCGGGGTCAGCCGGCTGCCCTACTCGCTCAAGGTGCTGCTCGAAAACCTGCTGCGCCACAACGACGGCGTCCGGGTCACCGACGACGACGTCGCCGCCCTGGCGCGCTGGTCGGGCGGACGCGACGCGGCCGACGACGGGCGCGAGATCTCGTTCCTGCCGGCCCGGGTGCTCATGCAGGACTTCACCGGGGTCCCCGCCGTCGTCGACCTCGCCGCCATGCGCCACGCCCTGGGCGAGAAGGGCGGCGACCCGCAGTCGCTCGATCCGCTGATTCCGGCCGATCTGGTGATCGACCACTCGGTGCAGGTCGACGTGTTCGGCCGCCCCGAGGCCCTCGCCCGCAACGCCGAGCTCGAATACCAGCGGAACCTCGAGCGCTACCAGTTCCTCCGTTGGGGCCAACAGGCCTTCGGCAGCTTCCGCGTGGTGCCGCCCGCCACCGGGATCTGCCACCAGGTGAACCTCGAACACCTCGCCACGGTCGTCGCCACCCGCGACGGCGCTGCGTTCCCCGACACGCTGGTTGGCACCGACTCCCACACGCCCATGGTCAACGGCCTCGGGGTGGTCGGCTGGGGTGTCGGCGGCATCGAGGCCGAGGCGGCGCTACTGGGCCAGCCCATCTCGATGCTCATCCCGGAGGTCGTGGGCTTCAGGCTGTCGGGCGAGCTGCCCGAGGGCGCCACCGCCACCGACCTGGTCCTCACCGTCACCAACATGCTGCGCACCCACGGCGTGGTGGGCCGCTTCGTCGAGTTCTACGGCCCGGGTGTCGCCAACGTGCCGGTCGAGAACCGGGCCACGATCGGCAACATGTCCCCCGAGTACGGCTCGACGATCACGATCTTCCCGGTCGACGACGAAACGCTGCGCTACCTGCGCTTCACCGGCAGGCCCGACGAGCTCGTCGCGCTCGTGGAGGCGTACACGAAGGAGCAGGGCCTGTGGTACGACCCCGCCGCCGAGCCGACGTTCACCGAGACCCTCGAGCTCGACCTGTCCACCGTTGAGCCCTGCATCGCCGGGCCCGCTCGCCCGCAGGATCGGGTGCCGCTGCGGGAGTCCAAGCAGCGCTTCGCCGTCGCGCTCCTCGACTCGTTGCCCGAGTCGACGCGGGCGTCCGCATCGGCGGGAGGGGCGACGACCGGCGGCACCCCGGTGTCGATCGCTCGGGCCTACGACGATGCCGACGCCGCCTCGTTCCCGGCCAGTGATCCCCCAGCCGCCACCCAGGACGGCGCCTACCCCAACGGCGGCGTGAGCGATTCCGCCGCGGATGCGGGCGCCGGGGCGACGGGTCGCCCCCACCAGCGCGTCCCGGTCCACCTCGACGCCTCGGCCGGCCTCGACGACGAGGTAGACGTCGAGCTCGACCACGGCCACGTGGCCATCGCCGCGATCACCAGCTGTACCAACACGTCGAACCCGCAGGTCATGGTGGGCGCCGGCCTGCTGGCGCGGAAGGCGGTGGAGCGGGGGCTGAGCCGCAAGCCGTGGGTCAAGACATCGCTGGCCCCGGGGTCCAAGGTCGTGATCGACTACCTCGCGCGGGCCGGCCTGCTCCCCCACCTGGAGAAGCTGGGCTTCGGGCTGGTCGGCTTCGGCTGCACCACCTGCATCGGCAACTCGGGACCCCTGCCACCGCCCGTCGCCGCGGCTGCGAACGAGCACGGCCTCGCGCTGGTGTCGGTGCTGTCCGGGAACCGCAACTTCGAGGGCCGGATCAACCCCGACGTCCGCATGAACTACCTCGCATCGCCGCCCCTGGTCGTGGCCTACGCGCTGGCCGGCACGATGGACATCGACCTGACATCCGAGCCGCTCGGCACCGACGCGGACGGCAAGCCGGTGACGCTGGCCGACCTGTGGCCCACCGAGGCCGAGGTGAACGCGGTGATCGAGGACGTGCTGGCGTCGGACATGTTCCGCACTGCCTACGGCGAGGTGTTCGACGGCGACGACATGTGGCGCTCGCTGCCGGTGCCGGCGGGTGGCGCCTACGAGTGGTCGGACACGTCGACGTACGTGCGGCGGCCGCCGTACTTCGACGGGATGCCGGACGAGCCGACGCCGCTGGCGGACGTCGAGGACGCTCGGGCGCTCGCGGTGCTGGGCGACAGCGTCACGACCGACCACATCTCCCCCGCCGGGGCGATTCACCCCGACAGCCCCGCCGGCCGCTGGCTGATCGACCAGGGCGTCGCCCCCGCCGACTTCAACTCCTACGGGTCGCGGCGCGGCAACCACGAGGTGATGATCCGGGGCACGTTCGCCAACCGGCGGATCCGCAACCACCTCGCGCCCGGCACCGAGGGCGGCGTCACCCGCCACCAGCCCTCGGGCGACGAGATGACGATCTTCGAGGCCGCCGAGCGCTACCGGTCCGAGGGCGTCCGCCTGGTGGTGCTGGCCGGCAAGGAGTACGGGTCCGGCTCGTCGCGCGACTGGGCCGCCAAGGGCACGGCGCTGCTCGGTGTGCGGGCGGTGATCGCCGAGAGCTTCGAGCGCATCCACCGGTCCAACCTGATCGGCATGGGCGTGCTGCCCCTGCAGCTCGCCGGCGGGGCCACCTGGGACTCCCTCGGCGTGACCGGCGCAGAGACATTCACGATTCGCGGGCTCGCCGGCACCGACCCGGCGACGCTCATCGGCGCCGAGCTGGCCGTGGATGCCGACGGCACCCGCCTCCCCGTCGTCGCCCGCCTTGACACCCCCATGGAGGCCGCGTACTACCACCACGGCGGCATCCTCCAGTACGTGCTCCGGCAGCAGCTGGCGCGGCGCTGACCGGCGGCAGCCGGCGCGGCGCCGATCAGCCCACGAGGTGGGGGGCGAGCCGGCGGAACGCCCGCCCGCGGTGGCTGAGCGCGTGCTTCTCGGCGCCCGACATCTCCGCGAACGTGCGGCCATCGCCCTCGGCGGGGACCATGATCGGGTCGTAGCCGAAGCCGCCCGTCCCCCGGGGCTCTTCGGCCACGCGGCCCTCCACGACGCCGCGGACCACGAACTCGTGTGCCCGGGGATCGGGCCACACGGCGGCGGCGGCGCACACGTAGCGGCAGCCGCGCCCTTCCGCCGGCACGCCGGCCAACTCGCGCAGGACCCGGGGGATCCAGTCCCCAAGCTCGGCCCACCGCGCCGAACGCACCCCCGGGCCACCGCCCAACGCGTCGATCTCGATCCCGGAGTCGTCGGCGATGGCCAGCGTCCCGGCCCCCGCCGCCACCGCCCGCGCCTTCAACAGGGCGTTCTCCTCGAACGTCGAGCCGGTCTCGTCGACGGCCGGGTCACGCGCCACCACCAGCCATGCGCGGCCCAGGATCGACTGCACCTCGTCGACCTTGTGCGTGTTGCCGGTGGCGAGCAGCAGCCGGCGGCGACCGTGCGGCTCCGGGTCCGCGTGGCTCACCGGCGCTCGGCGACGACCGGCCGCGCCGGGGGTGGCTCGGCCACCATCTCCCGCTGCAGCTCGATGATCTCGGCGATGCCCTTCTCCCCCAGGCTCAGCATCTCGTCGAGCTCGCCCCGGGTGAAGGGCATGCCCTCGGCGGTGCCCTGCACCTCGACGAACCGGCCCGCCGACGTCATCACCAGGTTCATGTCGACCTCGGCCCGGCTGTCCTCGACGTAGGGGAGGTCGAGCATCGGCGTGCCGTCGACCACGCCCACGGACACCGCGGCGCAGAAGGCGACCAGCGGATGGGCGCCGATGACGCCCTGCATGACCAGCCGGGTCAGCGCGTCGTGGAGTGCCAGGTAGCCGCCGCAGATCGACGCCGTGCGCGTGCCACCGTCGGCCTGCAGGACGTCACAATCGACGATCACCTGGCGCTCGCCGACCAGCGTGAGGTCGCAGACGGAACGCAGCGCCCGGCCAATGAGCCGCTGGATCTCCTGGGTCCGCCCCGACGGCCGGCCGTCCTTGACCTCGCGGCGGATCCGCTCGGGGGACGACCCCGGGAGCATCGAGTACTCGGCCGTCGCCCAGCCGCGGCCGCGCCCCCGCATCCACCGCGGCACGTCGTCGTCGATCGAGGCGGTGCACAACACCCGGGTGCTCCCGAAGCTGACCAGGCACGAGCCGGCGGCCATCTCCGTGAAGTCGCGCTCGAAGGTGACGGGCCGCAGCTCGTCGGGGGCTCGTCCGTCGGCTCTCATCATCACTCGGGCACCGTAACGCCCCGGTCCGACCCGTCACGGTTGGAACGACCGGTCCCCCGCGGCCAGATCCACCGGGCCGCCGAAGGCCTGCCGGGCCATGTCGAGTTGAGCCTGGGGATCGACGCCCGGGACGATGTGCGTCACCACCAGCCGGCCGGCGCCCAGCGTGCGGGCCAGCTTGCCCGCTTGGCGGGCGGACAGGTGCTGGACTTGGCCCTCGTGCTCGGGCTCCAGCGACGCCTCGCACACCATCAGGTCGACGTCGGCACCGGTCGCGCCCGGGTGCCAGGCAGGTCCGGTGTCTGCGCTGTAGAGGAGCGACCGGCCGCCGGCATCGATCCGAACCGCGAGCGTTTCCACCGGATGGTCGGTGCGGCTGAACCGCAGGACCTGGTCGCCGACCTCGACGACCGACGACTCGTTGATGGTGTGCCACAGCAGGGTCGGCGGCAACTCGCCGATGATCACCGCCGCCATCAGCCACGTCTCGGCGGTCCCGTAGACGCGGAGGCCCTCGATACCCATCACGTAGCGCATCGCGTTGCGCAGGAGGGGCAGGTCCAGCCAGTGGTCGGGGTGGACGTGGCTGAGCACGACCGCGTCGACGTCGCCGATCGCCACGTGTCGCTGGAGCGCGGCGAGCGTGCCGGCCCCGAGGTCGATGACCACCGACGCGCCCGGGCTGCGCACCAGGTAGCCGCTGCAGGCGCCACCCTCGCCGGGAAAGGTCCCCGAGCACCCGAGGACCGTCAGGGTGAGGCCGCTGGGATCGCTCGCGCCGCTCATGCCCAGGGAACCGCCTCGGCGTGGTCGAGCTCGGGCCCGAGGAGCCGCCGGCCGAGCTTGCGGAACACCCGGACGTCGCCCGACGACAGCCACCGATGGCGGCGCTCGCCGTGGCGAACCTGCTGCGGCTGGGGGCCCTCCGGGGCCCCCAAGCCCCGCAGGTTGGTCTCGAGCTGGGCTCGCACGTCGAACGCGGTCTCGTCGGCCGACGACACCAGCACCACATCCCGCCCCATCACGTCCGAGATCGTCCGGGCCAGGAAGGGATAGTGCGTGCACCCCAACAGCAGCGCGTCCACCTTGGCCTCCCGTAGCGGCGCCAGCAGGCGCTCGGCCAGCACGTGCACCTGGTCGCTGGCGGTCTCGCCTCGCTCCACGAACTCGACGAAGCCCGGGCACGCCGCGCAGGTGAGCTCCAGGCCGGGGGCCAGCCGGGCCACGGTGCGCTGGTAGGCGCCGGAGGCGATGGCGCCGACCGTGCCGATCACCCCGATGCGCCCGCCCTGGGTGACCATGGCGACGGACCGCACACCGGGCTCGATCACGCCCACCACCGGCACGCCGAACGTGCGCTCGAGCTCGGTCAGCGGCACGGCGGCGGCCGCCGTGTTGCACGCCACGACCAGGAGCTTCACGCGGTGGTCGTCGACCAGGTGGCTGGCGATCTCGAAGGCGAAGTCGCGGATCTGGCCCAGTGGGCGGGGGCCGTACGGATAGCGGCCGGTGTCGCCGACGTACACCAGACGCTCCGCCGGAAGGAGGTCGATCACGGCGCGGGCGACGGTGAGCCCGCCGAATCCGGAGTCGAACATGCCGATAGGCCGGTCGTCCATCCCCGGCAGAGTACGGCTAGCCACGGGTTGCCGTTCCACCGCCCCGTCGATAGCGTGCCCGGCGGCGAAGGGGAGTAGCTCCCCGCCGGGTGATCGACACACTGGGCGATGAGCCCCGGTCCCCGGGCCCCTCGGGGTGAGCGAGACCTTCGACCGCCGGACGCAACGCTGTCCGGGGTCGAGGTCGCACAGGTCCCCGCTCCCGGTCAGCCAGACCGAGGAGACGCATCGTGCAGTCGCTACTGGCCGCCCTGGGCCTGGTGTTCGTCGCCGAGATGGGCGACAAGACGCAGCTCGTGGCCCTGGGCTTTGGCGCGCGGCACCGCCTCCGCCCGGTGCTCTTCGGGGTGGCGATCGCCTACGCCGGCAGCAACCTGCTGTCCGTCGTGGTCGGCAGCCTCCTCGGGGTGGCGCTGCCCGTCCGGGCCATCGGGATTACGGGCGGCCTGCTCTTCCTCGGGTTAGCGGCGTGGACGCTGCGGGACGCCGAGGCCGGCGGCCCCGGTGAGGGGGAGACCGGCAGCGACGGTCAGGACCGGCCGCTCGTCGCGGGTCGCTCGATCGTTCTGTCGGTGGCCACCGCGATGTTCCTCGCTGAGTTGGGGGACAAGACGATGCTCGCCACCGCCACGCTGGCGGCGCAGGGGAGCCCGCTCCCCACCTGGGTCGGCGCCACGATGGGGATCATCCTCAGCGGCACGCTCGGGGTCCTGGTCGGCCGCGTCTTCGGCGCACGGCTGCCCGAGCGCGTCTCCCGGCTCGGCTCGGCGGCCCTGTTCGCGGTGTTCGGGACGGTGCTGCTTGTGGCGAACCTGTTGTGAGGCAGTGGCCCGGCCCGCTACGGCCGTCAGGTCTCCAGCGGCATCAGGGCGTCGGCGAGCTCGCCGAGCTCCGCCTCCCAGTCGTCGGGCTCCTCGCCCGGCACCACCACGAACTTCGACGCCCCCACGTCGATGAAGCGCTGGACCTGGCGGCGCAGCCCGTCGATCCCCACGGGCACGACCTCGGCCGGGTTCAGGTGCGGTCGCCGGCTCGTCACCACCTTGGCGATCGCCTCCGACAGCCCGGTGCGGAGGTAGAACACGAGCACGCCGAGGTGCTCGGGGTCGAGCGACCTGCCGTTCTCGGCGGCCACCCGGTTGATCATGTCCCACCCGGCCGCCACCTCGGACGGCACCACGAACGACGGCAGCCAGCCGTCGCCGAGCCGCCCGGTGCGTCGCAGCTCCGACGGCGACCCGCCGCCGAGCCACACCTCGATCGGCTGTTGCACGGGGCGGGGACGGAGCGTGACGCCGTCGACGTGGAAGTGCTCGCCGTCGTGGTGGACGTCGTCCTCGGACCACAGCCGGCGCATGAGCCCGAGCGCCTCGTCGAACAGGCCGGCCCGCTCCCGCCGGCCGACGCCGAACGCCCGGTGCTCCGCGGGCACGGGTGCGCCCAGCCCCACCGCCGGCAGCAGCCGGCCGCCCGACAGCCGGTCGAGGCTGGCGAGCTCCTTCGCCAGCACCACGGGGTTGCGCCCGGGGATCACCAGCACGCTGGTGCCGAGCTTGAGCCGCTCGCTGCGCCCGGCTGCGACCGCCAGCGCGATCAGCGGGTCGGGTGCCACCGTGGTCAGCCGCTCCGACAGCCACAGGGAGTCGAACCCCCTCCGCTCGAGGCCGTCGACGAACGGGCCGAAACGCCCACTGTCGCCCACGAGGGTCTGGGTTCCGAGGCCGAACCCGATGCGCACCTTCACCGGGGCCGGGGCTCCCGGGGTTCACGGGTCGACGTAGATGAAGCCATACGCCTCGTCACGGTAGGGCACGCCACAGGCATCGAGCGCGGTTGACCACTCGCCCGTGACCGCCGGATTGGTGTCCTCCATGCCGTGGTCGGCGACGACGAAGAACGCCGTCCGGTCCCAGGCGCCGGCTCGCTCGACGGCGTCGAGCACGCGGCCCAACCGCGCATCCGTGTCACGCACGCTCGCGGCGGCGATCTCCGAGTACGGCCCGCCCTGGTGGAAGGCGGCGTCGGTGAGCGTGCAGTTCACGAAGCAGAACCGGGGCAAGGGGGTGGCGCCCGCCCACGCCTCGATCGCCTGCGTCATCCCGCTGTGGTCGACACGCGAGGACCAGGCGTAGCTCTTGTGCGGCCGCACGAACCGCTCGGTCGTGAACGGAAGCTCGTCGGCGCGCGGCGGCCGGGCGAGCTCCCGCCCGGCCCGCAGCTCTGCGAACGTCGAATGGTCCGCACCTATGTCGCAGGGCTCGTTGATCGACACCGTGTACGCCCCCGGCCAGAGCCGATGCACCGCATCATGAATCGTCTCCGTGCTGGCGGCCAGCGAGCGCATCGCCCACGGCCACGTGGCCGGGGAGTTGGTGATGATCTGCTCGCCCGCCTCCCGGTCGTACCACGCGTTGTGGAGCACGCCGTGGTGGCCGGGATGGGCGCCGGTGAGGATGGTCGTGTGGTTGGCGAGCGTCACGGACGGCAGCGACGCCATCGCACCGTGGCCCATGACCGTGCCCCCGTCGACGAGCCGCGCCAGGTTGGGTGCCTCGCCGCGGGCCACGAGGTCGTAGAGGACGTTGGCGTTGCTGCCGTCCCACAGGAACCCCACCACATGGTCGGGCGGCGCCGCCCCCTCGTCGATCAGCTCGTGCAGCACCCCGCCGTCCTGTCGGGCGAGCAGGCAGCCGCTGCCGCCGTCCTCGGGGCGGCCTCGGAGGAGCGCGAGGACGGTGGGCGCAACGTCGACCAGGCGGCAGGCCCGGGGCACGACTCCCAGCCGGGCCACGCCGGCGCCGGCGAGCACGAACGGCGCGCGCACCTGGACGATCCCCAGCGAGCCGTGCTCGCCGCGCTCGCCCCCGTGGTCCTCCCAGTTGTGGGCTGCGGTGTGCAGGCAGACGACGTCCGGGGCGGCCGGGTGGTCGAAAAGCTGGGCGAGCTGCTCGTGGGCGTGGGGATAGGACTGCTGCGTGCGCGTCGGCCACGGCGTCGCCCGCTCGGCGGCCAGCGTGGGGAACCGGTCCGTGGCGGTGTCGCCGAGCGGGTTGCGACCCTCGACGCCCACCTCGGTGTAGCGCCAGCGGGCGCCGTCGGCATCACGCCGGAACCGGACTGCGCCGTCGACCGCACGGGCCTCGTAGGCGGGCCCGTCCCTGGTCAGCACCATGTCGACGATCGGCTCCAGTGCGGGATCGAGCAGGGCGCCGAGCACCGCGTCGAGCCGATCGTGCGACGTGTGGACCTGGCTCATCGCGTCCGCAACCTAGTTGGCGCCCGGCGGTCCCCGAGCTGGCGGTGTCAGAAGACGATCAGCCGTTCGGCCAGTGCGGCGACCGTGTCGAGGTCGCCCGTCCAGGCGCCGGTGGACAGGTACTTCCAGCCGCCGTCGGCCAGGATCACCACGATCGTGCCCGCCGGCACCTCGGATGCGACCTTGGCTGCGCCGGCCAGCGCCGCACCGCCCGAGATCCCCGAGAAGATCCCGACCTCGGTCAGGCGGCGGGTCCATTCGATCGACTCCCGGGGCCGGACGATGCGCTTGCGGTCGAGCAGCTCGGGTCCGCCCCACTTGTCGTAGACCGGCGGGATGTAGCCGTCGTCGAGGTTCCGCAGGCCCTCGACCCGCTCCCCCAGCGGCGGCTCGATGGCCACGATCTTGACCTCGGGGTTCTGCTCCTTGAGGAACCGGCCCACTCCCATGAGCGTGCCGGTGGTGCCCAGCCCGGCCACGAAGTGGGTGACGTCGGGGACGTCACGCCAGATCTCGGGGCCGGTGGTGTCGTAGTGCGCCCGCGGGTTGGCCTCGTTGGCGTACTGATACAGGAACACCCACTCGGGGTGCTCGTCGGCCAGCTGCTGTGCCCGGCGGACGGCACCGTTGGAGCCCTCGTCGCCAGGCGTGAGGATGATCTCCGCACCCCACACCTCGAGCGCCTGCCGCCGCTCGGTCGACACGTTCTCCGGCATCACGATCTTGATGCGGTAGCCGCGTGTGCGGGCGATCATCGCCAGGGCGATGCCGGTGTTGCCCGACGAGGGCTCGATGATTGTGCGTCCGGCCGTCAGGGTGCCGTCTGCCTCCGCCTCCTGGACCATCTGCCAGGCGATGCGGTCCTTGATCGAGCCACCGGGGTTCTGGCCCTCGAGCTTGGCCAGGATGCGCACTTGCGGGTTGGGGCTGAGCGCGCTGATGTCGACGATGGGCGTGTTGCCGATGAGCTCGAGGACAGATGAGTGCGCCGCCACGATGGACCCAGTGTATTCCCGAGTCGATGGGTCAACAATTTTCGCGTGGGTCGAGGCCCACCTGCTCCTCGGCGATGGCGCCGTCGACGATGCGGTACGACCGGAGCACGGCGTCCGGCCGCTTGAGCGAGACGATCACGTAGTGCCAGGCAGGGTCCGGTGCCTGGGCCACGTCGGTGGGTGACGGATAGGCCTCGGTGTGGGTGTGGCTGTGCATCACGCCGACGATCTCGAGCCCCCGGGACTCGGCGTCGCGGTCGGCGCGCAGGTGGTCGCGGGGATCGACCGTGTACACCCGGCTCGACTCGGCGGTATTCCGGCAGGGATAGAAGACGCCGACGCGACCGGTCTCCGGATCGCCACCCAGCAGGCCGCAAGCCTCGTCGGGGAGACCGTCGTAGGCGTGCCCGACCATCTGGCGCCACGCGGCCTCGGTCAGCGTCAACCTGGTCGGGAGCACGACCGGCGAGGGTACCCTTCCCTCTCCCCATGGCACGCCCGACCGGCACCAAGCTCATCGCCAGCAACCGCAGGGCCCGGCGCAACTACGAGATCCTCGAGACCGTCGAGGCCGGGTTGGTGCTGCGCGGCAGCGAGGTCAAATCGCTCCGCGACGCACACGTCCAGTTGGGCGACGCGTACGCCCGGATCGAGGGCGGCGAGGCCTGGCTGGTGTCGCTGCACATTGCCCCCTACGACCGCGCCCAGGAGCACTCGGGGCACGAGCCGGAGCGCCGCCGCAAGCTGTTGCTGCACCGCAGCGAGATCGATCGCCTGCGCTCGATCGTGGACGAGCAACGGCTGGCGCTGATCCCGCTGTCGATCTACTTCAAGGACGGCCGCGCCAAGGTCGAGCTGGCGCTGGCCCGCGGCCGGAAGACGTACGACAAGCGCGAGGTTCTGGCCAGGCGCGATGCCGAGCGCGAGGCCGCGCGGGCGATGTCGCGGGCCGACCGTCGCTAGGGCTGGCTCTCCGGCCAGCCGACGACGGTGGCGACGAGGTCGGCGCCGTCGACCACGACGTGAAGCCCGTCGCGCTCGGCCAGCCAGGCGCGGTTGCGCTGGTGCAGGTCGACGGTGGCGTCGAAGCGGTTGAGCACGACGCTGACCGGCCACCCGGCCAGCGCAGCCGCAGCCAGCCGCACGGCGTTGATGGTCCCGAGCCCGGCGTCGGCCACCAGCACGACCCTCTCGGGGTGCAGCGCCTCGGCGAGCGTCGTCGCATCCCCGTCGGAGGCCAGCGGCGACCGGACACCACCGGCGCACTCGATCAGGCCGACGGCCACTCCCACCGGCCAGGCCAGCTCCCTCACCAGGTCGGCCACGGTGAACGCCGGCCGCCCCAGGGCGTCGGCCGCCATCGGCGGCGCCATGGGCGCCGGATACCAGCGGTGCTGGGGGCACACCAGCTGGGCCGTCTCGCCGGTCGCCTCGGCCAGCAGCGCGGCGTCGGTGCCGGCCGGGTCGTCGCCGGAGGCGTAGGACTGCGCCGGCTTGCGGGCGGCCACGATCAGGCCCCGCCCCCGCAGCGCCCGGGCCAGCCGGCAGGCCGCCCAGGTCTTGCCGACCTCGGTGCCGGTGCCCGTCACCAGCACCAACCGCTCAGGCCTGGCGGTCACCGCCGCGCTCCACGGTCGCGAGGGACGCCAGGGCCGCCGACAGCCGGTCGAGCTGCGCGTCGTCATGCGCCGCCGACAGGGCGACGCGGAGGCGTGACGTCCCCGGCGGGACGGTCGGCGGGCGGATCGCCGGCACCAGCAGACCATGCTCCAGCAGTTGGGACGCCGCGCCGAGGGCGGCCGCCTCGTCGCCCACGATGACGGGCACGATGGGCGTCGGGTGGCCCGGCCGCATCCGCCCGACGTTGCGCTGCAGCCGCTCGACGAGCGCCGCCCCGTCCTTCGAGCGCACGACCCGGCGCGCCGCCAAGGACAGCGACCCCACGCTGTCGCCGTGGTATGCGTGGCCAAGCGCGAGGTACCGGGTCCGGCCGGCGACCCCCAGGTTGGCCCAGTACTGGAAGGCGATCTTGAGCGCCTGCTCCACGGCCGCAGCCCCGTCCGAGGCGAACAGCAGGTGCGGCCGGTCCACCGGCACGACCCGCGCCAGCGCCTCGGCCAGTTCGACCACGACCCGGTTGCCGTTGCCCAGCAGGGTCGAATGGGCCACGCGGTCGAGCTGCTCTCGAAGCGCCCGGTCCAGCTCCGGGACGCGATGGCCGAGCGTCGTGACCCAGAGCGACGAGATGGCGTCGAGGTAGCGGCGTCCGTCGACGTCGATCAGCTCGCGTCCCTCGGCCGCCTCGACGATGATCGGCTCGTTGTCGAGGTACGACGCCATCTGGGTGAAGCCATGCCAGACCACGGCGGCGTCCCGCGCGCCCCAGGCTGCTGCATCCCCCATCAGCTGGCAGCGTGCCAGCGGGCGGAGGGGCGGGGCGAATCGGAACGGCCCGGCGCCGGGCGGTCACGGGCCGCCGGTACACTTGTCGGGCTGCTTGACAAGGGGCTGATCGGTTTCGACGTCGAGATCGGAAGCCGAATCGTGCGACCGGAGTTGCTCAGACTCCTAAAACGGGGCACAAACACAACTGCCGATGAGCAGTACGCCCTCGCCGCCTGATAACCAGGCGAACGAGAGCACCAGCGACCAGTGATGGCACGCGGGGCCTGATCACCGCAGCCCGGCAACAGAAGCGGTGGTTGACGGCGGGAAAGACCGCTGGCGGCGGGAAAGACCGCTGACGTCGGGGAAAGACCCGGGGGCGACCTCCTCAGCGAGGTCCACCGACCCGGCGGTGCGGCAGCCGCAGAGCCGTAGAACTCGGGAATGGTCGTAGCACGGTCGGCAACCGCTCGGCGGACGGGGGTTCGATTCCCCCCAGCTCCACGTCAGAACACCCTGCTCAGACCGGGTGTCGTCTCGGCCGTGTCAGCGGCGTGCCACATGCCTGCCGACGTACGAGCCTGCCCCACGGGCGGGTCTGTACTACGCCGCCATACCGACCCGCCGCATGAGCGTGCGGTCGTGACGGGGCGGCTCAGACGTCATGCCCTGGCTCGGCGGTGATGTCCCGCTCATACCAAGTGCCGGGCTTCCCGCCGAGGTCGGCGGGGTCGGCTGGCCCGACCGGAGTGAAGGCAGCGTTGACCTGTCGGCACCGAGCGGCAGGGCTCACCGGTCGATGCCGCCGAGCACCTGTTCCTGGTGATCGAGGGGGCACCGGCCCGATCCGCGTGCCGGATCTGCGCCGGTGGGTGATCCGCCCGGCGCTCGAGGCCGGCGGCCTCCCGACGGACCTTCCGGACGTACGACCTGAGGCACCGCACGCCAGCTTTCGCGGCTGGTCGAAAGCCGCTCGAGACCGGGGTGTCAGTAGCCGACGCCACCACCACCGCTGCCACCGCCACCGCCTACTGCAAGAACGAGGATCACGACGACGGCGGCGACGGCCGCGACTGCGATCCAGAAGAGGGGAGCACGTAGAACACGTTGCACGATCGGCATCCTTCCCTTGGCCTGCGCGTCCACTCGGGGCGGGACCTTCACCTCGTGGGTACCCGCGCCAGCTGCAGATCAGAACCGGGCCGGTCCCTTGGACTGCGGCGGCGCACGGGTTGGCGATGGACGAGATCGGCCGCGGCCACCCGTCACCGACGGAACCCAGGCCATTGCCGTATGCCATCCCGTGTTCCGGGTACCGCTGTTGTGCGACTGAAGGAGGCACCATGGCTGACACCGAGACCGGACAGGTCACCGGCACCAAGGACAAGGACTACAACATCATCTGGTTCACCGAGGCGTGCCTCAGCAACGCGCTTCGTCTCGAGACCTACATCAAGGACGCCGACCGGGAAGGCGACCAGGAATTGGCCGAGTTCTTCCGGCGGGCGCAGAACGAGAGCCGCAAGGGAGCCGAGCAGGGCAAGCAACTGTTGGCCTCTCGGATCGCCGCCAGCTCCTAGACGGGGCTCCTAGACGGGGCCGGCGACCGGTTCGCCGCGATGGATGGGCCGGGGCGTTCAGTCGGCGCCGGTGGATGCGTGGGGTGCGTGGACGGGCTTTGACTCGGGCGATCCGCGTTGGCGGAGGTACACGCTGAACACCACGAGGACGCCCACGGCGAGGAACTCGGACTGCCAGTTCTGCAGCGACTCGAACCAGAAGTGTGACCGGAACAGGTAACCGAGCGGGGAGACCGTGGGTTCGCCGTGGGCGACCTGCTCGGCATTGAACGCGTGGGCGCCCGTGACCAGGTGACCGGCGAAGGCCAGCGCGAACAGGCCGAGCATGGCGATGCTCAGCGAGTGCTCGTAGATGCGCAGCACCCAGCCGCCACGCCGCACCGGCCACGGTGCCTCGGGGTCGTCGCGGTGCTGCCGGGGATCCGCGTCGAGTCTGGGATCCCCGGCCGCCGGCTTGGACTCCGCCGAGCCCTTCTGCACCAGCCAGGCGGTGAGCAGCACGTACACGCCCATCTGCAAGAACTCCGACTCCCAGTTCTCGAACGTCGCCTCACCGAAGTCCGCCTGGGTGAGGTATTCGCCGAAACTGACGGTCGGTTCACCGTGGGCGCGCTGCTCC
>JBKOUY010000171.1:0-11141 GCA_046723645.1 Actinomycetota bacterium
AGGGCGCTGATGCCGCGGCGGAGCATGAGGTCGATGATCTGCTTGAACGTTGCGTCCGGAGTCACCGTGACCGCGGGTGCGGTCATGACGTCTCGAACCCTGACGGTGAACACCTCGGCCTCCATTCCCTGGTGAGGCACCCCTTTTGCGGGCCTCGGACCCACTGTCAGTGTGGGTCGGCCGGCCGCCCCCCGGCAGGGCCGAAGGTCCCTGATTCGGCCCCGGCCGACGAACGTGCCCCGGGCGACCCGTGGGGTCGCGATCATGGGGCGGTGGCGTCGACCAGCGACCGCCGGACGAGCCCGCCGGCCGGGCCGCAGCCGTGGTGCGAGGACCCAGCGACGGTTGTCGAGCGGCTCGGCACCGACCTCGACCGCGGGCTGACGGAGGTCGAGGCTGCCGAGCGCCTCGACCGGCGCGGGCCCAACGAGCTCGAGGCGGCGGAGCCGGTGCCGGCCTGGCGCAAGCTGGTCGAGCAGTTCCGCGACCCGCTCGTCTACCTGCTGCTGGCGGCGGTGGCGGTGTCGTTGGTGGCGTGGCTGCTGGAGGGCGCCGAGGACGTGCCGTTCGAGGTGGCGGTCATCGCGCTGATCCTGGTGGCCAACGCATTGCTGGGCTACGTGCAGGAGGCCCGCGCCGAGCAGGCGGTGGCCGCACTGCAGCGCATGGCGGCGGCCACCGCGACGGTGGTGCGCGACGGCGCCAGCACGCGGGTGCCCACCACCCAGATCGTGCCGGGCGACGTGCTGCTGCTGGCCGAGGGCGACGCCGTGGCGGCCGACGGCCGCCTCGTGGAGGCGGCGTCGCTCACGGTCGCCGAGGCCTCCCTCACGGGAGAGAGCGAACCGGTCCTCAAGGACGCGGCCACGCTCACTGGTCAGGTGGGCCTGGGGGATCGCGTCGACATGGTGTTCAGCGGGACCGCAGTGGCGCGGGGACGCGGTCGCGCCGTGGTCACCGCCACCGGGATGGACACCGAGATGGGTAACGTCGCCCGCCTGCTCGGCCGCACCGAGGAGGAGCGGACGCCGCTCCAGCGGGAGGTCGAGCGCGTCGGCCGCACGCTGGCCATCGCCGTCGTGGCCATCGCCGTCGTCGTCGTCGCCGCCATCCTCGTGACCTCGGATGTGAGCAGCGCCTCCGACCTGGTCGACGTCATGCTCGTCGGGGTGTCGCTGGCGGTGGCGGCGGTGCCCGAGGGCCTGCCCGCGATCCTGTCGGTCGTGCTGGCGCTGGGCGTCCAGCGCATGGCGCGGCAGCGCGCAATCGTCAAGAAGCTCTCGTCGGTCGAGACGCTGGGCTCGGCGTCGGTCATCTGCTCGGACAAGACCGGCACGCTCACGCGCAACGAGATGACGGTGACCACGGTCGTCACGGGGTCGGGCGAGGTCGAGGTGACCGGCACCGGCTACCGGCCGGAGGGCGAGGTCGTGACGAACGGCCGCCGGCTCGGCGCCGGGGACGCGGCCAGGCCGGACGCCGCGTTGGCGGACGAGGTGCGCTTCGTGCTGGCCGGCGGGAGCCTGGCGAACGACGCCGTGCTGCGTGAGGACGGCGGGGAATGGACCGTGCAGGGCGATCCCACCGAGGCCGCCTTCCTGGTGGCCGAGGCCAAGCTGGGCGTCACCGAAGCCCGCGAGGCACGCTTCGAGCGCGTCGGCGAGGTGCCGTTCACATCCGAGCGCAAGCTCATGAGCACCCTCGAGGCCGACGTCGAGAGGGAGGGCCGCATCGACGTCGTGACCAAGGGCGCCCCCGACGTGCTCCTGGCCCGCTGCACACACGAACGGGTTGGGGGCGACGTCCGGCCCCTCACCGAGGACCGCCGGGCCCGGATCGGCGCCGAGGTCGAACGACTGGCCGACCTGGCGCTCCGCACGCTCGCGGTCGCGTACCGGCCGCTGCCCGACGTCGAGCCGCCGGCGCTGCGTGAGTCGCCCGACGGTCCGTCCGAGTCGTGGGAGGCGCTCGAGCGAGAGCTCGTCTACCTGGGAATGGTCGGCATCATCGACCCGCCCCGCCCCGAGGCGAGGGTGGCCATCGGCGAGGCGCAGGGCGCCGGTGTGCGGATCATGATGATCACAGGCGACCATCCCCGCACCGCGGTCCGGATCGCATCCGAGCTCGGCATCGGCGCCGATGGCGCGGGCGCGCTCATCGGCGCGGAGATCGACGCACTCGACGACGAAGCGCTGATCCGGGCCGTGCGCGAGGTCGCGGTGTTCGCCCGGGTGGCACCCGAGCACAAGCTCCGGATCGTCGATGCGCTGCAGGCCGACGGGAACATCGTGGCCATGACCGGCGACGGGGTGAACGACTCACCGGCGCTGCGCGCGGCCGACATCGGCGTGGCCATGGGGATCACCGGCACGGACGTGACGCGCGAAGCGGCCGACATGGTGCTCGCCGATGACAACTTCGCCACGATCGTGGCGGCGGTGCGGGAGGGCCGGGCGATCTTCGCCAACATCCGCACGTTCCTCCGCTACCTGCTCTCGTCGAACATCGGCGAGGTGCTCACTATGTTCCTGGGCGTGGTCGGGGCCGGTGTGCTGGGCCTCACCGACACCGTGGGCTCGGGCGTGGCCGTCCCCCTGCTGGCCACCCAGATCCTGTGGATCAACCTCCTCACCGACGCCGCGCCGGCGCTGGCGCTGGGCGTCGATCCGCCGCCCGACGATGTGATGGCCCGGTCGCCCCGCAGGCTGACCGACCGCGTCATCGACACCGACATGCAGCTCGGCATCGGCTTCGTCGGCCTGGTCATGGCGGTCGTCACCCTGCTCGCGCTCGACCTGCACCTGCCGGGTGGGTTCGTCGGGGGCTCGGGCACCATCAGCGAGGCCCGCACCATGGCGTTCACCACCCTGGTCCTGGCGCAGCTCTACAACTGCTTCAACGCCCGCAGCGATCGCACCAGCGCGTTCCGCCAGATGTTCACCAACCCGCTGCTCTGGGCCGCCATCGCCCTGTCGATCGCGCTGCAGATCGCGGTGGTGCACGTCCCCCTCCTCAACGACGCGTTCGACACCGCGCCCCTCTCCGTCGGCGAGTGGGCGACGTGTGCGGCCCTGGCCAGCGCCGTCCTCTGGGCCGACGAACTCCGCAAGCTGGCGCGGCGGCGCCGTCGGCGGGGGTGACGGCGCCGCCGCCACACTGGTCGTCGGCTTGGCCGCCGCCGTCGGCGTGGCCATCGGCACCCCATGAAGCCCGGGGCCACAGCCTCGACAACATGGCGGCGCGCGCGGCCGACGCGGCGGCTCGTTCGCCATCCGCCCGGCGGGCGCCAGCGGCACCATCGTCGCGTGGCGTGTGCCGGTGGGGTGAACCGGCACCCGCCGCGGCGGCTCAGCCCTCAGGTCGCCGGCGGCGCTCGGCCAGCCGGGCGGCGTAGACCGCGGCCTCCGTGCGGCGGTGCATGCCCAGCTTCATGAGCAGGTTGGACACATAGTTCTTGACGGTCTTCTCGGCCAGGTAGAGCCGCTCGCCGATCTGGCGGTTGGTGAGCCCCTCGGCCAGCAGGTCGAGGATCCTGCGCTCCTGCTCGGAGAGCTCGGCGACGCCCGGGTCGTCATCGGATCCCTTGCGCAGGCGGTCGAGCACCTTGGCCGTCACCGACGGGTCCAGCAGCGACTGGCCCGCCGCCACCCGCCGGACGCTGTCGACCAGATCACTGCCGCGCACCTGCTTGAGCACATAGCCCGCCGCCCCGGCCATGATCGAGTCGAAGAGCGCCTCGTCGTCGGCGAACGAGGTCAGCATCAGGCATCGGATCTCGGGGTGACGCGAGCGGATCTCGCGGCAGACCTCGACCCCGTCGCCGTCGGGGAGGCGCACGTCGAGGATCGCGACGTCGGGCCTGACGGCGGGGATCCGGCGATAGGCCTCCTCGGCCGTGCCGGCCTCGCCGGCCACCTCGACATCGCCGTCGCTCTGGGCCTCCAGCAGGTCCCGCACGCCGCGCCGCACGACCTCGTGGTCGTCGAGCAGGAAAACCCTGATCGTCACGCTGGTGCCTCTCAGTCGATCGCGCCGTTCCGGCGCGGCGGCCACCATCATGGCCGGCCGGCGCCGATCGACGCCGCCAGCCCGGGCACGATGCGGCGCCCGGACACCAGCTCGGTCGAGATCGCGATGACACGGTCCTCGCCCCCGGGGGCCCAGCGGGCCAGCGGCGGCACCTGGGCCGCGGCGAGCTCGCCGGGGTCGGTCAGCTCGCGAGCCACCCCGGTGACCATGACGCTCCACCCCGTGTGCTCCACCGGGTCGATCTCGTCCACCTCGAACGCCACGACCGCGTTGTCGACGGCCGCATCGAGCTTGGTCCCCACGCCGGTCCGGATCAGGATCTGCCGGCCGTCGAACCGGAAGTTCACCGGTAGCACGCTCGGCAGTGCTCCGCTGCTGATCCCGACCCGCCCCAAGGTGGCGGTGGCGAGGAGGCGAAGGCAGGCATCGCGGCCCAGCACCTCGAGGCCGTTGCGGTCCACTTCCATCGCTCGATGGTGCGCCCCGGAAACTCCGGGCCACCAGGGCCGAAGGTCCCGTTAGCCGTGCGCGGCGCGGGCGGCGGCCGACGGGACGACGACCACCGGGCAGGGGGCATGGTGGGCGAGCTGCTGGCTCACCGAGCCGAGCAGCAGCCCGCGAAAGCCCCCGACGCCGCGGCCGCCCACCACGACGACCTCCGCGTCCTGCGCCGCGCCGAGGAGGGCGTCGGTGGGGGAGCCGGACACGAGCACCCGCTCGATGGGCACATCCCGGAACTCGGGTTCGACGGCGTCGACCACCCGATCGAGCAGCCGGGTGGCGGCGTCCTCGAATGCCGGTAAGTCCATTGCGGCCGCCGCGAACGACAGCGAGTACGGGGGGTGCCACGCGTGCACCACGGCCGCGACCGCGCCCCGCACGCGAGCGTCGACGAGGGCCCAGCGAAGGGCCTGGGCGGCGTCGTCCGAGCCATCCACCCCGACGACCACGCGCTGGTCGGCACCCGCCGCCTTCGGAGCCGCCTGCTTGTCGCTCGCCCGCACGATGGCGACCGGGCAGCGGGCGTGATGCAGGCACGCCTGGCTCACGGAGCCCAGCATCAGTTCCCGCAGCTCGCCGCGGCCGCGGGGCCCGACCGCCAGGAGCTCGGCGTCGCGGGCCGCGTCCAGCAGCGCCCTGGCCGGCAGGTCGCAGACCACCTCCTTCCGGACCTCAGCGGCCGCATCGGCACCGAGGGTGTCGGCGATCGTGGCGTCGAGCGCAGCGGCCGCATCGGCGGGCCCGTAGTCGGGATCGAACGAGGCCCCTCCGTCGGCGTGCAGCTGGTCGAACAGGCCCCAGGCCAGGACCGCGGTCAGCTCGTCGCCGCGTAGCCCCGCCTCGTAGTGCGCCCAGAGGAGCGCGCGGCGGCCGTGCTCCGATCCGTCGACTCCGACGACGATGCGTCCCACGAGCTCAACCCCCTGAACCTGCGGCAGGAGCGGACCCTATAGGGTCGCCAGCCGCCGCAAGTTCATCTTGTGGTCGCCCGGAAGGCCTTGACGATGGCCGCCACGATCGCGTCGGGGCTCCTCGTGGTGCCGTTGGTGACGGTGTCGACCGTGAGGTCGGCGACCGCTCCGAACTGGCGGGTCCGCTCGGCCTCGAGCTCGGCGACGGCGGCGGCGTCGCCGACGGGGCGGCGATGGTCGTCCGCCCCCGAGCCGCCAACCATCCGCCGGGCCAGGACGGCAGAAGGTGCCCGGAGCCAGACGACGAACGCATCCCGCAGGGCCGCCAGGCACGCGGCGTCGTCCACCACGCTGGCGGCCGCCGCCACCACGGCCGGCTCGCTCCCGGCCAGGGCGGCCAGCAGGTGCTGCGCCTCCCAGCGGTGGAGGGCGTCGACCCCCTCGCGCTCGGCGAGGGCACGGCCGGTGAGGCCGCGAGTCGCCGCGAGGTCGGCGTCGCTGTCACGGAACGGCCGGCCCAACCGGGCGGCCAGCGCCCGCCCCACGGTCGTCTTGCCGACGGCCATCGACCCGACGACCACGACGTCCGACGCGTCAGCGGATCCGCTCGAACGGTTAGCCGTCACGGACCCTGGTGAGCCGCCCCACTACAGCACCGCCAGCATCGCTTCCGCCACCGCCCGGCCGACGTCCTGCCCGCCGGTCAGCAGGGTGACGCCGACGAAATAGTCGTCACCCTGGGCGATGAACTGGCCGACGCCGTCGCCGATGTCCTGCCAGACGGCGGCCTTGCCGACGCCGGTCACCTCGTGGACCGAGTCCTCGCCCGTCTCGTCCCGGATGATGTCGATCGCCGTGTCGTAGTGGTCGGCCAGCTCGACCGCGAGGATCATGCCGGTCCCGTAGATGCAGATCCTCCGCTGCTCCGGGTCGTAGGCGGACGTCTCGCCGGGCCCGGGGTCCCCTCCCACCAGGATCCCCAGCTGCATCGGCTGCAACAGCGTGCACGGGTCGGGCACCGCGGTGTCCTCGATCGGAGCGGCCGTCGTCGTGGTCGTCGCGCCGGCCGCAGCCGTCGTGGTCGTCGCGCCGGCGGCGGCCCTCGTGGTCGTGGCGGTGCCCTCGGCTGCGTCCCCACCGGTGTCGTCATCGTCGCCGCCGCACGCCGAGAGCAGGATCGCTACTCCAAGGGCGGTGGCCCCCACTTGGCGTCGCACGGATGTTCGCACGGGTCCCTCCGTCGGCGGGCCCAGTGTCCGGTTGCCCATCGCCGCACCGGACGATGGGCCCCTCCTGCGGTGGGAGGTCTGTCCCCAGTGCTGGGAGCCGGGCACCGCTGTCCGAACGCTGGCAGACTGCGCCGCCATGCACAAGACCCGCGCCGTCGAGCCGTCAAACCTGCGCGTCGTCGCCACCGGGCTGCGCTTCCCGGAGGGCCCGATCGCCATGAACGACGGGTCGGTGCTCGTCGTCGAGATCGCCCGCGGCACGCTGTCCCGCGTGCAGCCCGACGGGGCCGTCGAGGTCGTGGCCGACTGCGGCGGCGGCCCCAACGGCGCCGCCGTGGGCCCTGACGGCGCCGTCTACGTCTGCAACAACGGCGGTTGCTTCGACTGGCAGGAGCGCCTCGGGCTCACCTTCCCGGGGGCGCCGCCCCCGGCGACGTGGCCGGGCCACGGATCGCTGCAGCGGGTCGACCTGGCGTCGGGGGAGGTGACCACGGTCCTGACCGAGTGCGGGGGATATCCGGTGCGCGCCCCCAACGACCTGGTGTTCGACGCCGACGGCGGCATCTGGTTCACGGATCACGGCGTCCGGGAGGAGCGGACGAGCGACCGCACGGGCATCCACTACTCCCGCCCCGATGGCAGCGACGCGTGCGTGGCCGTGTTCCCGGTCGACGCCCCCAACGGGATCGGGCTCTCGCCGGACGGCGACCGCCTGTATGTGGCCGAGACCCACACCGGCCGCCTCTGGGGCTGGGATGTCACCGGTCCCGGCGTGGTGAGCGGTTCCAGCCCCCTGGGCCCGCGCGGCGCCGAGCTGGTCGCCGACCCCGGTGGGGGCAACTTCTTCGACTCGCTGGCCGTCGACGGCGAGGGCTGGATCTGCGTCGCGACGCTCGGTGGCAGCCCCGGGATCACGGCGTTCTCCCCCAACGGCGAGGAGGCGGAGTACACGCCGCTGCCCGACCCGCTCACCACCAACATCTGCTTCGCGCCCGACGGCCGCACCGCGTTCGCCACGCTCTCGGGCACCGGCCAGCTCGTCGCGTTCGACTGGCCACGGCCGGGCGGCCGTCTACCGTTCGCGGCCTGACGGAGGGCTACTGGGCGCGGGGGTCCACTAGACAGGTACCGACCCGACGAGCCGCGACGGGGAGGAAACGACGTGCCGATCCTGGACGCCAGCCACGACTTCGCCCACGACGTCGAGGGCGACTCGGCGTGGAGCGAGTCGTACTACTTCAACGGGTACGACCCCTCGACCGACGCCGGTCTCTTCACCCGCATCGGCGTCCGGCCCAACGAGGGGACCATGGACGTCGGACTGTCCGTCTGGTTGCCCGGCAACCGCATCGCCAACGTCCGGGGCGTGCGGGAGCAGCGGGTGATGACCGACGACGACCTCGACGTGGGCGGCGTCCGCTACCTGCGGGTCGAGCCGATGCGGACGTGGCACCTCACGGCCGACGCCGACGCCCAGGTGCTGGACCTGAGCTCGGGGCCGGCGGGCGGGTCCGGGCGTCCCGGCCGGCTCGCGCTCGACGTGACCTTCGAGGCCCTGACGCCCGCCATCGGCACCGACGGGCAGGCCCGCGCCAGCAGGTCGGGCGACAGCGCCGCATCCACCGCCGCCACGGTCGGCAAGGGCCACCTCGAGCAGGCCGGCTCCTGGTCGGGGACGATCGCCCTGGACGGCGACTCCTGGCAGCTGGACTCGGGCTCGGCCCGCGGCAACCGCGACAAGTCGTGGGGACCACGCCGCTGGGGTGGGCCCCAGATGTGGCGCTGGTTCTCCGTGAACGTCGGCGACGACGTGCACTTCGGCGGGATCCGGATCGGGACGCCGGCCGGCGACCTCCACCGGGGCTGGGTCTGGAAGGACGGCGAGGCGACATCGATCCGGGACTGGCATGTCACCAGCGAGCTGGCCGATGACGGCGTCACCCATAGCGTCAGCCACGTTCGTGCCACCGACAAGCGCGACCGGGTCCACGAGCTGCGGGGCGACATCCTGCGGGTCCACGGCGTACCCCACAAGACCGGGGATCGCTACACGGTCGTGAACGAGGGCCTGGCGCGTTGGACCTACGAGGGGCGCACGGGCTACGGGATCAGCGAGTACCTGCACCAGCTCGACGACGAGGGCCGGGCCCTGGTGCCGATCGAGTGATGCCCGGATCGTGACGGCCACCCTCCCGGCCTGGGCCGACGCGCTGGCGGCGGCCCTCGGCGCCCGCGACGTGCGGGGGCTGCGCCGGCTGTCGGGCGGGGCGTCGCGCGAGACCTGGGCCGTCGACGCCGATGGCCGCCCACTGATCCTGCAGCGGGCGCGACCCGGTGGCGTGGCGAGCGGGCCGATGGCCACCGAGGTGGCGCTGCTGCGCGCGGCCCGCGCCGCGGGCGTGCCGGTGCCCGCCGTCGTCCTGTCCGGTGCCGAGGTCGACCGAGATCCCGGGCCCCTCGGGCGGTCGTGGATGGTGGTGGAGCGGATCGAGGGCGAGACGATCCCCCGGAAGATCCTGCGCGACGCGGAGTTCGCCTCGGCGCGGCCGCTCCTCACGGCGCAGTGCGGCCGGGCCCTCGCCGCGGTGCACAGCATCGACCGCGGGAGCGTCTCCGGCCTCGATCCGACCGACCAGTTCGAGCGGTTCCGCGAGCTGCTCGACGCCATGACCGAGCCCCACCCGGCGTTCGAGCTGGGCTTCCGCTGGCTCGACCGCAACCGCCCGCCCGCCCGCGCCGACACCGTAGTGCACGGCGACTTCCGCAACGGCAACCTGGTCGTGGGCCCCGATGGCCTGCGGGCGGTGCTCGACTGGGAGCTGGCCCACCTCGGCGACCCGCTAGAGGACCTGGGCTGGCTGTGCGTGCGCGCGTGGAGGTTCGGGGCAGCCCCCCGGGTGGGCGGGTTCGGGGACGTCGACGAACTGGTGGCGGCGTACGAGGCCACGTCGGGCTCGCCGGGCACCGTGGATCGCGACGCCCTGGCCTGGTGGGAGGCCATGGGCACCCTCAAGTGGGGCGTGATGTGCATGCTCCAGGCGGCGACCCACCTGTCGGGCACCGTCCGCTCGGTGGAGCTGGCGGCCATCGGCCGGCGGGTGTGCGAGGTGGAGCACGACCTGCTCCTGTTGCTGCCATGAGTCAGGGTCATGCACCGCACGACGCGCCGAGCGCGGCCGAGCTGGTCGAGGCCGTGCGCGAGTTCCTCGAAGGCGACGTGGCGAGCGCCACCGAGGGACGGGTGCGGTTCCACGCCCGGGTGGCTGCCCGGGCCCTCGCGATCGTCGAGCGCGAGCTCGCCTCCGCGGACCGGATGTCCGCTGAGCACGCCGAGCGCTTGGCGGCCCTCGGGTTCGCGTCGGACGCGGAGCTGGCGGCGGCCATCCGGTCGGGCGCCTGCGACGACCGGTGGGACGAGGTGGCCGCCGTGGTCCGGGAGACCGTCGCCGACAAGCTGGCGGTCGCCAATCCGGATTACGCCTGACGCCGGCCACGTCCGCTGCCGGCCGCGGCGGGCCGAACGGACCGCCGTTGCCTGTCAGTGGTCCTGGTTACGATCAGCCGGTTCGTGCCGGAGTTCGACCGGCACCTCGGCTGAACGGAGCGACCGGCGTGACGCTGGCGGTGACCGTCGTGTGCCAGGACGGCGTGGTGGTCGCCGCCGACAGCCGCACGACCATCGACGTGCGGCGGCTCACCCTCGGCACTGTCGCGATGGCGCCGGAGTTCTCGTGGCCCGGGGTCGGTGGCCCGATCGAGATCGCCACGGTCACGGCGACGGCCGGCTACCGCTGGGTGCAGCGCACGCTCGTCCAAGGCGAGCGCCCCGCCGGCGTAGCGAAGGCCAGCCCTGACGCAGCGTGGCGGTACCGTGACGGGGCGTTGCGCTAGAAGCGGAGCAGCCGGTTGTCGTGGCTGTCGGCGGGGGGCTGCTCGTCGCGGGTGACGTAGGTGCACCGCCTGCGGTCGCTCGGTGTGACCCAGACCCGGTGCAGGCTGTCCAGCTGTCGAGGCGACTCCACGAGCTCGCGGAGATCGTGGTCCGACAGGTCGGTCACGTCGGTCACGCCGCCGTTGCTACCCGGGGCGGCCCGGCCAGTGGGGCAGGTGATTCAAGTTCCGCGCACGCGGGTAAGCGGGGGGCATGGGATTCAAGCTCGGAGCAGTCATCGGGTTCGCCGCCGGTTGCGTGGTGGCGGCCAAGGCCAGCGACGAACGCCGCCAACAGCTCGACGACGCCCTCCAGCGTGTCCGGGACAATCCGCGCGTTCGCCACATGACCGAGGTCGTGAGCCGTGACGCCAAGCGGCTCGGCGACGCCGTGGAGGACAGGTTCGCCAAGACGGCCGACAACGTCGTCGAGTCCGTTGCCAGCACGGTCGGTCCGGGACCCGCCGGCTCGGAGACGTCGGCGTCATCGGGCAGCGAGACCAGCGACAACGCGGCCAGGACGGGATCGAACCAGTAGTCG
>JBKOUY010000204.1:0-27422 GCA_046723645.1 Actinomycetota bacterium
TGGGACGCCTGGTCGTCATGCGCTGAGCCGCTCACTTGATGGCGAGGGCGTTGGGCGGGCTGGCGACTCCCCCCGGGAGGTTCAGGGGAGCGGACGTGAACATGAACTCGTGGCGGCCGTCGGCGGCGCAGTCGGCGGCGAGGGCGTCGAGCGCGAACAGCTCGCCGAGTGGCAGGCCCAGCATCGGGATCAGGACCGTGTGGGCGAAGATCTCGTGCAGGCGGACCTGTTCGGTTCGGTACGCCTCGACCTCCTCCCGGGTGAGCCCGGGGCCGAGCGGCCACGCCTCGAATCCAGGAGTGTCGGTGCCAACCGCGGCGACGTGAAGGTTCCAGAGCGTGCGCGCCAGGTCCTCGCCCGGCTCGAACCCCACGGCGACAAGTGTCGAGCGGTCGCCGAGCCGGTCGCGGACGTCGCGGGGCTGGGTCTCGTACCAGCCGACCCAGCCGAATCTCACGAGCAGCACGTCGCCCTCGGCGACCTCGGTCCCTTGGTCGGCCAAGCACGCCGTCAGTTCGGCGGCGGTCACGGCGTCGGGCTCGTCGTAGCGGATCGGCTGGCCCCGGGCGGCACGCCAGCGGGCGACGTCGGCGAGCACGCCGCAACCCACGATGCCGCGCTGCGCCCAGTGGTGGATGCCGTGAGCGCCGTCGTCGACGCCGCCGAAGTGGCCAGTCCCCGGCTGCTCACGCTGCGCCAGCGGGTTGCGGATGTGGCGGAACCCGTCCCACTGACTCGACGACTGGGTGTTCCAGTCGTGCAACACGTCGTCGTGGCCGGTGCTCGTCTCGGACCCCGTCACTTCGTGGCGGTACCGGGACCGGGTGAACAACGGCGGGTCGGGCAACCCCATAGACCAGTTGAGGGGGAACACCGCACCGCGCTCCACCAGCCGAGCGGCCGCGGCGGCACGCGCCTCTGTCAGCAGGTTGAGACAACCAAAAACGTCGCCACCCGGTCGCCACACGTCCCATGCGGACGCCAGACCGGACCGAACCGGCAGCGAGTCGTAGTCGGGCAGCGAACTGGGCATGACGAGTCCCCTCAGCAGATTGACCGGGATTGAGGTGCGCCAACTAGTGCGGAGGCCGGGGGCGCCGCCCCGGCCGATCGCAGGTGGTGCTTTCTGGGCGGGCGACGGTGGCGCCATGCAGTGCGGAGGCCGGGGGCGCCGCCCCGGCCGATCGCAGGTGGTGCATTCTGGGCGGGCCGGCGAGCCCCATCGGGGCGTCGCCAACCGCCTAGAATGCATGTTCTGTCAAGTAAGCCACGCCGGCCCGCTCCGGTCAGGTAAGCCCGCCCTTCTCGGCGAAGGGCCGCTGCTCCACCACGGGGCGGGCCGCCGCCAGCAGCCACGCCACCGCATCCCGGAAGTCGGCGGGCGTAGGATCGTCGGCGAGGTCCCGGTCCACGTCCTCGATGGCCGCCTCGAGGACGTAGAGCCGGTCGTACAGGTCGTCGAGCTCACGGCGGGCGACGATCAGCTCGTGCTCGCTGAGGCCGACCTCGGTGGCTCGGCGGCGGGCCTGGTAGTCGAGCTGCCGGCAGCTGGGCTTGCAGAACTCCCGCCGGCGGCCCGGTCCGGCCCGCGGGGGCAGGCCGCGGCCGCACCAGCGGCACCGACTCCCCTGGCCTGATTCCGTGAATTCACGCAATTGCCGCTCGACCGCCATGCCACCCGATGGTCGCAGCCCTGGCCCAGCGGCTCGCGGATGGTCAGGAACCCAAGGTGGGACGCCATTTCCTGGCGCAGGCTTGGTTGCTGAGCAACCGATTCTGCGCCAGGAACGCCCGGCCCGCGAGGGCCGGCGCGCCCACCGGCTATGCCAGACTCGGCGCCGATGCAGCCGACGCCGACCGTGTCCCCGCCGCCGGCGCCACCGGGCGCACCGATCGTGCGGGCGGCCGACCTTTCGATGACCTACCCGGGCGGCGCCACCGCGCTGGCGGGCTTCACGGTCGACGTGCCACCGGGATCGGTGGGGCTGGTGGGCGCCAACGGCGCCGGCAAAACCACCTTGTTCCGCCTGATGCTCGGGCTGATGGAGCCGACCGGAGGGTCGCTCGAGGTCACCGGGCGGCCCGTGGCGTCCGATCCCATTGGGATCCGGAGCCGCCTCGGCTACATGCCCGAGCACGACTGCCTGCCGCTCGACCAGTCGGCCGCCGACATCGTTGCGACCTTCGGGGAACTCGCGGGCCTCCCGGCGCGTGCGGCGCGACAGCGGGCATCCGACATGCTCGACCTGGTGGGCCTCGACGAGGCCCGCTTCCGTCCCGTCGGCGGGTTCTCGACCGGCATGCGCCAGCGGACCAAGCTCGCGCAGGCGCTCGTGGCGGATCCCAAGCTGGTGCTCCTCGACGAGCCGACGGCGGGCCTCGACCCTCTCGGCCGCGAGGACATGCTCGAACTGGTCGGGCGCCTGACCGGCTTCGGCATCTCCGCCATCCTGGCCACGCACCTGCTCGACGACGTGCAGCGCGTCTGCGAGGACGTCGTGATGATCGACCGCGGCCGGCTCGTGCTCGCCGGGCCGATCGACAGGCTCATGCAGACCACCGGCGTCATGCGGGTCGAGGTCGGCGGGCGCCCCGCGTCCGGCCAGGCGCTGGTCGACGCGCTGGAGGCGCGCGGGATCGGGGCCGGGCTGGCCGACGAGCACACGGTCGAGGTCGACACGAGCCAGCACGGCGACGCGGCGTTCGATGCAGTGCGCGACCTGACGGCGGACCTCGGGCTGCGGCTGTACTCGCTGTCGACGCGCCACCGCTCGCTGGACGACGTCTTCATGCAGGAGGCCCGCCGGTGACCGCGCTGCCGCCGGCCCTGTCGGGCGCGGTCTACGACCGCGGCTACCGGCCCTACGAAGGCCTGCGCGGCGGGCGCCCGGAGGCGCGCTTCGCCCTGTGGCGGCTGTCGGTGCGGCGCGCCCTCGGCCTGCGCCGCTCGTGGCGCCAGAAGGTGTTTCCCTGGAGCCTCCTGGCGATCGCCACCGTCCCTGCGATCGTCAACGTGGGCGTCGGCTACGCCGCCCGGGAGAGCCCGGCCGACTTCCGCGACTTCTCGTTCATCACCTACCGGGAGTACGTGGGCGTGTCCACGGCCCTGCTGCTGTTCGTGGCGCTCACGGCGCCCGACGTGGTCTGCCCCGATCGCAGCCAGCGCGTGCTCCCGCTGCTGTTCTCACGGCCGTTGACCGGAGCGGACTACGTCGCAGCCAAGGTGGGCGCCATCGCCGCCATCGTGTTCGGCTTCGGGTTCCTGCCGCAGGTCGTGCTGTTCGTGGGCCAGATGTTCGTGACCCGGGATGGTGCGCTCAACTACTTCACCGACCACGCCGAGGTGCTGTGGCAGGTGCCCCTGGCGCTGGTGATGCTGGCCGTCTACTACGCGGCGATCGGCGTGGCCCTCGCCTCGCTCACCGACCGGCGGATCGTGGGCGGCGTCGCGATCCTGGGCCTGGCGCTGGTCACCTCCGGGATCGCAGGCATCTTCGAGGCCTCCGCCGAGGACGGGACCGCACTGGCGGTGATCAACGTGTTGGCGCTGCCGCTCTCGCTGCGGGACATGATCTTCCTGGGTCACATCAGCGCCGACTCGGGCCTGTCCGGCGTGTCGGGCGGCGGCGTCCTGGCGGTGACCGCCTACCTGGTCGTGCTGCTCAGCGCCGTGGCGCTGCTGCTGCACCGCTACCGCGAGGTTGACCTGTGACCGCCACGCGTCCCGAGCCGACGCCCCAGCCGGCGCCGCCCGAGCCGCAGCGCTGGCCGCCACCCCCTCCCGCCGTCGGAGGCCCGGAGGCGCCCCCGACGACCGGCCGGGCCGACGTCTGGCCGCCACCCCCTCCCCCGGCGCCGGCCGCTCCCCTCGACCCGGCCTTCGTGACCGACGCCACCGTCGCGGTGCAAGGGGTCAGCGTGTGGTTCGGCCAGAAGGTCGCACTGACGGACCTGTCGTGCTCGTTCGGCCCGGGGGTCACCGGCCTCCTCGGGCCCAACGGCGCCGGCAAGACCACGCTGATGCGGGCGCTCGTCGGGCTGCTGCGGCCCAACGAGGGTGACGTCGCGGTGCTCGAGCGCGATCCCCACACCGACCGGGCCGTGCAGCGCAGCATCGCGTTGGTGCCGGAGGACGAGGCGGTGCCGGCGGCGCTCAGCGCCCGCCAGCTCGTGCGCTACACGGCGGCGCTGCACCGGGTCGGCGACCGCGGACTGCCCGACCGGTGCCTGGACACCGTCGGGCTGGTGGACGTGGCCGACCGCAAGGTGCGCGGCTTCAGCAAGGGCATGCGCCAGCGCGCCAAGATCGCCGCGGCCCTGGTCACGGAGCCGCGCATCCTGGTCCTCGACGAGCCGCTCAACGGCGCCGACCCGATGCAGCGGGTGGCGCTGATCGACCTCTTCCAGACCCTCGGCCGCCAGGGCCGCACGGTGATCGTCAGCTCGCACGTGCTGCACGAGGTCGAGCGGCTGGCGGGACGGCAGATCGTGATCATCCGTGGCCGGCTGGCGGCCGCCGGCGACCATCGGGCCATCCGCGACGCGCTGGCCGACCGGCCCCGGTCGGTGTTGGTCCGCACCACGGAGTCCCGCCGGCTGGCCCGCCAGCTCGTGGCGATGGACGCCGTGCGGGGCGTGACCGTCGACGGCAACTCGATCGTGGTGTCGTCGCCCCGCGCCGGCGAGCTGGCCGAGCTGCTGCCGGTGGCGGCCCGCGAGGCGGGTGCGCGGCTGCACGAGGTCCGTCCGCTGGACGACTCGCTGGAGAGCGTTTTCCGGGAGCTGCTGCGATGAGCGAGGCGACGGCCGCGAGGGTGACGGGGCCGGCCGGCCGGCGCCTGCCGGCCCCGTTCACCGCGCTGGTCGGCTACACGCTGCGCGCCTGCCTGCCGGCCCGCCGCTGGTTCGGGGTCCTGTTGCCCTGCGCCGGTGCGTTGCTGTTCGGCTGGCTCTCGGCCAGTGACTCCCGCAGCGCCGAGGCGGCGTTCGGCGACGTCGCCGAGATCGGGCTGTTCGGACTGGTGCTGCCGCTGACGTGCCTGGTCATCGGCGACGCCGTGCTCGGGGCCGACATCCGGGCCGGCACGTTCCCGCTCACGTGGCTGTCGCCAGTCGGGTTCGGAACGATCGTCGCCGGGCGCTGGCTGGGCGGCTGGATCGTCGCGCTGGTCAGCCTGGTGCCGGCCCTGGTCCTGGCCACGGTCGTGGCCGGCATCCCCGAGGGGGCAGCGGCCATGGCCATCGCCGGCGCCGCCGGATCGGCCGCCTACATCGGGCTGTTCGTCATGATCGGGTCCGCGGTCCGCCGCGCCGCCGTGTGGTCCCTGGCCGTGGTGTTCCTCGGCGAGCGGCTGCTGGGGGGCGTGCTGTCCGGGATCGCCCAGATCTCGCCGATGTGGGAGGCGCAGCAGGTGTACGCGGGGCTCGCCGACGACGACGGGGGCTGGCGGCTGCTGCGCGGCGGCACCCCCAACGGGTGGAGCGCGGTGGTCCGCCTGGTGATCGTGACGCTCGTGACGCTGGCGGTGGCGTCGTGGCGCATCCGCCACCTCAAGCCCACCGGCGGCGACGAGTAACCCGACCCCGGGGGCACCGGGTACTGGTCGGCCCCGGGGGTCCACTAGCCTGGACGGCGCTGACGACCCCCCGTGGGAGAGACCTGGCGGCCGGAGTGGATTCGGTGGTCGGGCGCCGAAGGGGCAACCACCCCGGAACCTCTCAGGCACAAGGGACCGCAGGGGTGAGGCAGCTCTGGAGCTGCAAGCCGTGGCGACAGAGGGGGTGCACGTCGCTGGGACCCTCAGGGCGACCTGTGACCGAGAAGCGCCAACGACCACCACCAAACCCTCTGGAGCATGCCGTGACCGACCAAGCCGCCTTTCCAGGGGCGTTCCCGGACCGCCACATCGGCATCACTCCCGCCGATGCCGACCGCATGCTCGCGGCGCTGGGCCTCGCGTCGCTCGACGACCTGATCGACCAGGCGGTGCCGGCGGCCATCCGGGACGACAAGCCGCTTGCGCTCGACGACGCCATGACCGAACCCCATACCCTGGCCCACTTGCGCCGGCTGGCCGACCGCAACCGCGTGCTCGCATCGCTCATCGGGCAGGGCTACTACGGCACCCACCCGCCGGGCGTGATCCTGCGCAACGTGCTCGAGAACCCCGCCTGGTACACGGCCTACACGCCGTACCAGCCGGAGATCAGCCAGGGCCGGCTGGAGGCGCTGCTCAACTTCCAGACCATGGTCTGCGACCTCACCGGCCTCGAGATCGCCAACGCGTCGATGCTCGACGAGGCCACCGCCGCAGCCGAGGCCATGACCCTGTGCCGCCGCTCGTCGCGCCACACCGGCGGCGTGTTCTTCGTCGACGCCGAATGCCACCCGCAGACGATCGCCGTCGTGGCCACTCGGGCGGAACCGCTGGGCATCGAGGTCGTGGTGGGCGACCCGTCCACCGACCTGGCACCCGCCGACACCTTCGGCGCGCTGCTGCAGCACCCGGGCACGTCGGGTGTCGTGCGCGACCTGCGCGCGGTCGTCGAGCGCGTCCACGCCGCCGACGCTCTGGTGGTCGTGGCCACCGACCTGCTCGCCTGCACGCTGCTGGTCCCGCCCGGCGAGCTCGGTGCCGACGCCGCGGTGGGCTCGGCCCAACGCTTCGGCGTCCCGATGGGCTTCGGCGGGCCCCACGCCGGCTTCCTGGCCACCCGTGACGCCTTCCGGCGGTCGCTGCCGGGGCGGCTGGTGGGCGTGTCGATCGACGCCGCCGGGCGCCCAGCGCACCGCCTGGCCCTGCAGACCCGGGAGCAACACATCCGCCGAGAGAAGGCGACCTCCAACATCTGCACCGCCCAGGTGCTGCTGGCGGTGATGGCGTCGATGTACGCCGTCTACCACGGTGCCGAGGGACTCAGGGCGATCGCCGAGCGCGTGCACATGCAGGCGACGGCCATGGCCCGGACCCTGCGCGCCAACGGCTTCGACGTGGTCAACGACAGCTGGTTCGACACCCTGACCGTGCGCGCCCCAGGCCAGGCGGCGGAGATCCTGGAGCGGGCCCGGGAGGCCGGCGTCACACTGCGCCGCGTGGACGGCGACACGCTGGGACTCTCCTTCGACGAGACCACGTCCCCGGTGTTGCCGCTGGTGTTGGCGGCCTTTGGTGTGGCCGACGGCTTCGTCGCGGGCGACGACGGGATCCCGGCCGGCGAGCGTCGCACGAGCGAGTACCTCACCCACCCGGTCTTCCACGACCATCGCAGCGAGACCGAGATGCTGCGCTACCTGCGCCGCCTGGCCGACAAGGACGTGGCGCTGGACCGGGCGATGATCCCGCTGGGGTCGTGCACCATGAAGCTCAACGCCACCACCGAGATGGAGCCGGTGACCTGGCCTGAGTTCTCCGACATCCATCCCTTCGCTCCCGTCGACCAGGCCGAGGGCTACCTCGAGCTGATCCACGAGCTCGAGGCGATGCTCGGCGAGATGACCGGCTACGACGCCGTGTCGCTGCAGCCCAACGCCGGTTCGCAGGGCGAGCTGGCCGGGCTGCTCGCCATCCGCGCCTACCACCGCAGCCGCGGCGACGACCAGCGCGACGTCTGCCTGATCCCGTCGTCGGCCCACGGGACCAACGCGGCGTCGGCGGTCATGGCCGGCATGCGGGTCGTCGTGATCGCCTGCGACGACGCCGGCAACGTCGACGTGGACGACTTCCGGTCCAAGGCCGCCGACCACGGCGAGCGCCTCGCGGCGTTGATGGTCACCTACCCGTCGACCCACGGCGTCTTCGAGTCGCGCATCACCGAGATCTGCGACGTCGTGCACGAGCACGGCGGCCAGGTCTACGTGGACGGCGCCAACCTCAACGCCCTCGTCGGGATCGCCCGTCCCGGGTGGTTCGGTGGCGACGTCAGCCACCTCAACCTGCACAAGACGTTCTGCATCCCCCACGGCGGCGGTGGGCCCGGCGTCGGGCCGGTGGCGGCACGGGCGCACCTGGCGCCGTTCCTGCCCAACCATCCGGCGAGGCCCGAGGCGGGGCCGGCGACGGGGCCGGGGCCGGTCTCGGCCGCCCCCTGGGGCTCCGCCGGGATCCTGCCCATCAGCTACGCCTACGCCAAGCTCATGGGTGCGGACGGCCTGCGCCGGGCGACGCAGGTGGCGATCCTCAGCGCCAACTACATCGCCGCCCGGCTCGCCGACCACTACCCGGTCCTGTACACGGGGGACCACGGCCGGGTGGCCCACGAGTGCATCGTCGACGTGCGCGGCATCACCAGGGACACGGGTGTCACCGTCGACGATGTGGCCAAGCGGCTGATCGACTACGGCTTCCACGCCCCGACGATGAGCTTCCCCGTGGCCGGCACGCTCATGATCGAGCCCACCGAGTCGGAGTCACTGTCCGAGATCGACCGGTTCTGCGACGCCATGATCGCCATCAAGGGTGAGATCGACCGGGTGGCGAGCGGCGAGTGGCCGGTCGCGGACAGCCCTCTGCGCCACGCCCCCCACACCGCCGAGGACCTGGTGGTGGGCGACTGGGATCGGCCCTACTCACGGGAAGAGGCCGCCTACCCGGTGCCGAGCCTGCGCCAAGCGAAGTACTGGCCCCCGGTGAGCCGCATCGACGGTGGCTACGGCGACCGCCACCTGGTGTGCGCCTGCCCGCCGCCGAAGGTGTTCGAGCGCGGCTGACGAGCTGCGCGGAAAGGCGCATTCGCTCGGCCTCTAGGCCGCCACCAGGTCCGCGATCTGGCGCAGGAGCGGGCTGGGCCCGGCAACCAGCAGCGTGGTCACGCAGCTGGCGCGCCATCGCGCGAGGTCGTCGCGGATCTTGGCGGGCGGGCCGACCAGGTAGACATCCTCGACCATGGGGGTGGTCACGGCGGCGGCGGCCTCGGACTTGCGCCCGTCGAGGTAGGCCTCCTGGATCTTTTGGCACTCGGCCTCGTAGCCCAGCCGCACGAACACGTCCTTGTGGAAGTTGCGATCGCGGGCACCCATGCCGCCGATGTACAGCGCGAGGTTGGGCCGCAGGAAGTCGGCGCAGGCCTCGACGTCGTCCCCGGGGACCACCGGGACGACGCAGGCGACCTCGAAGTCGTCGGCGGTGCGACGCGCCCCGGGGCGGGCGAAGCCCTCGGCCAGCGCCGCGCGGTAGAAGTCGTCGGCCCGCGGCGAGAAGAACATCGGCAGCCAGCCGTCGCCGATCTCCGCGGCCAGGGCGACGTTCTTCGGCCCCTCGGCGCCGACATAGATGGGTATGTCGGTGCGGAGCGGGCGGACGATCGACTTGAGCGGCTTGCCCAGGCCGGTGCCCCCGGGGAGGGGCATCGAGTAGTGCTCGCCGTGGTACTCGACCGGTTGGTCGCGGGCGACGATCCGGCGCACGATGTCGACGTACTCGCGCGTCCGGGCGAGCGGCTTGGCGTAGTCCTGCCCGTACCAACCCTCGACCACCTGCGGGCCGGAGACACCGAGCCCCAGGATGAGCCGGCCCCCCGAGAGGTGGTCGAGCGTGATGGCGGTCATCGCGGTCGACGCCGGCGTGCGGGCGGAGATCTGAGCGATGGACGTGCCCAGCTTGATCCGCTCCGTGGCCGCACCCCACCAGGCGAGGGGCGTGAAGCAGTCGGATCCGTATGCCTCGGCCGTCCAGATGGAGTCGAAGCCGAGCGCCTCGGCCGTGGCGATCTGGTCAACGGCGTCGGGCGGGGGCCCGCTCGACGGCCAGTAGCCGACGACCAGGCCCAGCTTCACCCGGTGTTACCCACCCGGAGCTCGGTGCCCCCAGACGCGCCGTTGCTGTCGCCAGCCGTGACCTCGTCCACCGCCCCCTGCACGTCCTCGACCTTCTCGGCGGCCTCCTCGACCGTCGCCTGCTGGTCGGTCGGGAGGGTGCCGAGCCCGGCGAGCCCGGACAGCATCTCCCGCAGCTGGGTCAGCTGGTTCGTCACCGCGTCGCGCTGGCGGGTCAGCTCGGCGACCTCACGCTCGGCCGTCTGCTTGGTGACCTCGGCGTGGGTCTTGGCGTCGAACACGAGCTGGTCGGCCTCGGACTTGGCGTCGGCCACCGTGCGGTCGGCGAACGCCTTGGCCTTCTCGAGGATGTCGTTGGCCTCGGCCTCGCTGTCCCGGCGGCGCTGGCCGGCGGCCTGCTCCATGTCCTTGGCACGGGCATCCGCCGCCTTGGCACGCTGATCGGCCTCGGCCACCAGCTTCTGCGTGGCGGCGACCGCAGCGTCGTGGCGCTCGCTCTCCTGGCGCTCCGAGCGCTCGCGGCGCTCGGCCAGCTCGAGCTCGAGAGCCTGCAGCTCGGCCTCGCGCTTCTCCTTGGCCTTGGTGAGCAGCTTGGACGCCGCGGCGCGCTTCTCCTCGGCCTCCCGGGACGCCACGTTGCGCAGCTCGATGATCTCGCGCTCGGCGGTGGCGCGGACCGTGGCGATCTCGCGCTCGGCGGTGGCGCGGAGCTCGGCGACCTCGTGGTCGGTGACCGTGCGGAGCTGGCTGGTCTCGCGTTCGGCCTCGGCCCGTAGGGCCTCGGCTTCGCGCTTCGCCGCCGCCCGGCCCTCGTTGGCCTCGCGGTCGGCGGAGTCGCGGGTGGCCTTGGCCTCGCGTTCGGCGGCGGTCTTGACGGCCGTGGCCACGGCCCGTGCCTTCTCGACCACCTCCTTGGACTCGAGGTGGGCGGCGGCGATCAGCTTCTCGGCCTCACGCTTGGACTCGTCGCGATGCTCGTTGGCCTGCTCCTCGGCCAGCCGGAGGAGCTGCTCGACCCGAGTGCCCAGCCCGGAGAGCGTGGGCTGGGCCGCCTCGTCGAGCTGCTTGGACTGCTCGGCGACTTTGCGTTCGAGCTCGTTGATGCGGTCGCGCGCGTCGGTGGTGCCCGTCTTGGCCTTGGTGGCCGCGTTGGTCAGCTCCTCGATGCGGGCCTGCATCCGCTCGATGAACAGGTCGACCTGTGTGCGTTCGTAACCCCTGAGGACGATCGTGAAGTCAGGGGTGCCGGCGCTATCGGTCGTCGGCGAAGTGGTTGTCCCCATGAGGACTCATCATGACACGCCTGACAAGGGTTGGTGACCCGTGAGCGGCCTGGCCCGACCGCGCTGGACTGAAACCTGTTCTACTCTGGGGCGTCGGCGTTCCACGGAGGATCGGCAATGGCGACCCGCTACCCCTTCCCCATCCCCTTCGGCTGGTTCTGCATCGGCTATCCCGAAGACCTCCCCGTGGGTGAGCCGAAGCCCCTGTACTACTTCGGCCGGCATCTCGTGGGTTGGCGCGACCACGAGGGTGCGGCCCACGTGCACGACGCCTTCTGCGCGCATCTCGGCGCCCACCTCGGGCACGGCGGGAGCGTCGACGGCTGCGAGCTCGTGTGCCCATTCCACGGCTGGCGCTACGACGCCGACGGCGCCAACACCGCCATCCCCTACAGCGAGCGGCTGAACCGCAAGGCCCGGCTCCGCACCTACCCCGTCGTCGAACGCAACGGCGTCGTGCTGGCGTGGTACCACCCGCACGAGGAGCCGCCGCAGTGGGACATCCCCGAGGTCCCGGAGCTCACCGGGGACTCCGACTGGTCGACGGTGATCCGCACCGAGTACGTGATCGACGCCTGCGCCCAGGAGATGGCGGAGAACACCGTCGACGCCGCCCACTTCCGCTTCGTCCACAACACGGCGACCGTGCCGGAGATCGAGGAGTACACGACCGGCTTCCCCGAGGCGGCCATGCGGTCGTCGCAGAAGTTCCCCACGCCGCGCGGGATCATGGAGGGCCGGATCGACACCCGTGCCTGGGGCCCCGGGGTCTCGCTGGTGAACTTCAGCGGCATCGTCGACACGCTGAACTACGCCTGCACGACGCCGATCGAGGCCGACCGCTGCGTCGTGCGATTCAACTTCGTCTTCAGGACCATGGGTGACGAGGAGACCACGCGCAACGTCGGCCGGGCGTTCGTGGCGGAGGTCGACAAGCAGGTCAAGGAGGATCGGCCCATCTGGGAGCACAAGGCCCACCTGGTGCGCCCGGCGCTGGCCGACAACGACGGCCCGTTCATGAAGTTCCGGCGCTGGGCGGCGCAGTTCTACGCCGAGGGCGTCGGCGACGAGCGCCTCGTCTACCCGCCGCCCTTCTGGCCCGACCGGCTGGACGACGCGCCCGCCAAGGCGACCGCGTCGGCGCGCTACACCGGACAATCGGGCAAGGACGAGACGGCCGGGTAGGCGCCGGCGCCGGGCTGGCGGGCGCGCAGCGTGACGGTAGGTTGCCTGCGGTGTCGACCGTCGACGACCAGCGATCCGAGGCTCCGGCCTGCGACCCCGAGGCCACCGGCGCCGTGCTGGCGGCCCTGTCGGCGGCCATGCGGGCGGTCACGCTGGGGTCGTCGCTCCATCGGGTGCTGCACCAGCTCGCCGAGAGCGCTCGCAACCTCGTCGGCGCCCGCTACGCCGCCATCGGCCTGCCGGAGCCCGAGGGCGACGAGTTCGCCCGCTTCGTCACCGCGGGCATGAGCGACGAGCTCATCGAGCAGCTCGGTCCCCTGCCCCGGACGCACGGGCTCCTCGACGCCATGCTCACCGACCCGTCGCCGTTCCGCACCGCCGACATCACGCAGGACCCGCGCTTCCGGGGCTGGTGGCCGGCCGCCCACCCGCAGATGCGCTCGTTCCTCGGCGTGCCGATCGTGTCGGCGGGCGACATCATCGGGGCCTTCTACCTCACTGACAAGCAGGGCGAGCGCGAGTTCAGCGCCGCCGACGAGTCGGCCGTGGTGCTGCTGGCGTCGCACGCGGCCATCGCGATCGACCAGGCCCGCCTGTTCGAGGACAGCCGGGAGCTGGGTCTCGTGCAGGAGCGCGGCCGGCTGGCGCGCGAGCTGCACGACGCCATGAGCCAGTCGCTGTTCAGCCTGCAGCTCTCGGCCGAGGCGGCCGGGCGGCTCCTGGAGACCGATCCTGCGGCCGCGGCCGAGCAGGTGGCGACGGTGCGGGCCATCGCCGACCGGGTGGCGGCGGAGCTGCGCACCACGGTCGACGGCCTGCGGCCCGCCGACCTCGAGCGCGACGGGCTCCTCGCCGCGCTCGGTGCCCAGCTGACGCTGGCCGGGCGCGCGCACGACGTGCCGGTCGAGATCGAGGCGGGTGAGCTGCCCGAGCTCGACCCCGACGACGAGCACCAGATCCTGCGCATCGCGCAGGAGGCGGTCACCAACGCCCTGCGCCACGCCGCGGCGAGCCGGGTGCGGGTGACGATCGGCACCGAGGCCGGACCGGACGCCGCCGGCGACGCCCTCGTGCTGCGCGTGACCGATGACGGCCGCGGCTTCGATCCGACGGCCCGGGCCGTGCGGGCGCGCCGCTTGGGGCTGACGTCGATGAACGAGCGGGCCGCCTCGGTGGCTGGCTCGCTCACGATCACGTCGGCGCCGGGCCGGGGCACGACGGTCGAGCTGCGGGTCCCCCGCTAGTGGGTGCTCGCGGAGGCGGGACGCCATGACGGCCGAGAGCCGGTCCAGGCCCATTCGGGTGGCGATCAGCGATGACCACCCGGTCGTCCGGCAGGGCCTGCGGTCGTTCCTCGAGGCACAGGGCTTCGAGGTGGTGGGCGAGGCCTCCGACGGCGACGAGGCGGTGCGCCTCGTCGAGCGAACGCAGCCCGACGTGCTGCTCACCGACGTGGTCATGCCCGGCACCGACGGCATCGAGGCCATCCGCCGGCTGCGGGCCGCCGGATCGTCGGTCGGGATCCTCGTGCTCACGAGCTTCAGCGGCGCCGAGCAGGTCATCCCGGCCATCCAGGCGGGTGCCGACGGTTACATGCTGAAGGACGCCGGTCCCGCCGCCCTGGACGGCGCGATCAGGGCCGTGCACCGGGGCGAGCCGCTGCTGGCGCCCGAGGCGGCCGCGGTGGTGATGGCCAAGGTGGCGGATGCGGCCGACGCCGCACCGCCGGCCGGCGGTTCGGTGCATCCCGACCTGGAGCGGCTCACGGCGCGCGAACGCGAGGTGTTGGCGGGGCTGGGACGGGGCCTCTCCAACCGGCAGCTCGCCGCAGAGCTCTACGTGTCGGAGAAGACGGTGAAGACGCACGTGTCCAACGTGCTGGCGAAGCTGCGGCTGGGTGACCGCACGCAGGCGGCGCTCTTCGCGGTTCGGGTCGGGCTCGCCGATCCCCGGGCCTGACCGCAACCGCATCGTCGCAGGTCAGCGCCGGGCCTCCGGGTGTAGGCCTTCCGACCTAGCCGAACCCGCCCGCGGGCCGATGGCGGGCGCCCGATTGCTCCCTACGTTGCGCGCAGAGCGCACGAAGGGAGCACGAAGTGCGAAGGACAGCTCTCATCACCGGCGGTAGCCGAGGCCTCGGCCTGGCGCTGGCCCGCCACCTGGCCAAGAACGGTTGGAACCTGGTCGTCGACGGCCGCGACGCCGATGTCCTCGAGCGGGCGCGGCGCGAGCTCGACGCCTCGGGCCCGGGCACGGTCGTCGCCCTCCCGGGGGACATCGCCGACCCCGTACACGTGGCGGCACTCGTGAACGCCGCCGCCGGCCAGAGCGGCTTCGAGCTGCTGGTCAACAACGCCGGCACGCTGGGGCCCTCTCCCCTCCCCCACGTCGCCTGGCTCCGGACCGGCGACCTGGAACGGATCCTGCGGACCAACGTGGTCGCACCCCTGCGGCTGGTGCAGGCCGCCCTGCCCCACCTGCGGGCGGCGCGGGGCGCGATCGTCAACGTGACGTCCGACGCCGCGGTCGAGGGCTACGAGGGCTGGGGCGGCTACGGCGCGTCCAAGGCGGCGCTGGAACAGCTCAGCCGCGTGCTGGCGGCCGAGGAGCCCGACGTCCGTGTGCTGTGGGTGGATCCGGGGGACATGCGCACGCAGATGCACCAGGACGCCTTCCCTGGCGAGGACATCTCCGACCGCCCGACGCCCGAGAGCCGGGTCCCCGGGCTCGCCCGGCTCATCGACGAGCGGCGGCCCAGCGGCCGGTACCGCGTCGAGGACGTACTGGAGCGGGCCGATCCGGAACTCGTGGAGGCGCAATGAGCGAGCGGGAGCGAGCGAATCATCGACACGGTGGGTTCGTCGCCGCGAAGCGGCGATCCCTCATCGGCGGGCCGGAGGTCCGGCAATGAGGGTGATCGACACGTCCGGGCTGCGTTCGTTCCGGATCCCGCTCGGCGCCGAGGCCGGCACCCCCGTCGAGCTGCTGCGCCGCGGCGGCGAGCTGGGCTCGGATGCCCGCGCCGACGTCCGCCTGATGGTGGCCAAGCGCTCCACGACCGAGGTCGTCCACCGCCGGTTCGCCGATCTGGGCGATGCCCTCGATGCCGGCGACCTCCTGGTCGTGAACACCTCGGCGGTGGTCCCGGCGGCGCTGGCCGCCCGCGGGGCCGGCGGGTCCGACGTGCGTCTCCACCTGTCGACCGAGCAGCCCGGCGGCTTCTGGGTGGTCGAGCCGCGGCGCCCCGCGGGACCGGGCACCGAGCGCTACGTGGGCACGCCGCCCGCGCATCTGGAGCTCCCGGGCGGCGGGCGCGCCCAGCTGCTCGCCCCGTACCCCGCCGGCACCGGGCTCGTGCGGCTGTGGCTGGCCCGGCTCGACGTGCCGGGCGAGCTGTTGGCGTACCTGCGGGCCCACGGCCAGCCCATCCGCTACGCCCACGCCGACCGCGCGTGGCCCGTCGAGGCCTACCAGTCGGTGTTCTCGCGGGTGCCCGGCTCGGCGGAGATGCCGAGCGCGGCCCGCCCCTTCACCGAGTCGCTGGTGACCGAGCTGGTGACGCGGGGCATCGTCCTGGCTCCGATCACGCTGCACACCGGCGTGTCGTCGCAGGAGGCGGGCGAGCCGCCCTACGCCGAGCGCTACGACGTCCCGCCGGCCACCGCGTCGCTGGTCAACGCCGCCCATGCCGCCGGCCGGCGCGTGATCGCGGTCGGGACGACCGTGGTGCGGGCGCTGGAGTCGACCGCGGATGGGTCCGGCCAATCGCATCCCGGGAGGGGCTGGACCGAGCTGGTCATCACCCCCGAGCAGGGCGTGCGGGTGGTCGACGGGCTCGTCACCGGCTGGCACGAGCCCGAGTCGTCACACCTCGCGATGCTGGAGGCCATCGCCGGCCGGGGGCTGCTGGACGCCTCGTACGCGGCGGCCGTGGCCGAGGGCTACCGCTGGCACGAGTTCGGCGACAGCCACCTGATCCTGCCGTAACCCCCGTCCCTTACTGGATGGCCGGCGGGTCGAGGATGGTGAGCTCGCCCGCCGTCGCCCCGCCGTCGACCGTCAGCTCGGCGCCGGTGGTGTAGCTCGCGTCGTCGCTGGCGAGGAACAGCACCGCGCGTGCCGCCTCGTCGGGGCTGCCCATGCGGGGCACCGGCAGGCGCTTGTAGTACGGGGCCTCGCGATCGGTGCCGTTGAGCATCGGCGTGTCGATCCCGCCCGGATGCACCGAGTTCACCCGTATGCCCTTCGGGCCGAGGTCGATGGCGGCCGACTTGGTGAGCCCCCGCACCGCCCACTTGCTGGCCACGTACGCGCCGAGGTACGGCAGCCCGGTCAGGCCCGCGGTCGACGAGATGTTGACGATCGAGCCGCCGCCCGCCCTGGCCATCGACGGCGTCACCGCCTTGATGCCCAGGAACACGCCGGTGAGGTTGACCTGCATGATGCGCTCGAAGTCGGCGCGTTCCGTGCGGTCGATCGCCTGGAACATGAGGATGCCGGCGTTGTTCACCAGCACCGTGACCGGGCCGAAACGGTCCTCGGTCAGGGCCACCGCGGCGTCCCACTGGGCCTCGTCGGTGACGTCGAGGTGGGTGTAGGCCGCGACCTCCGAGCCCAGCTCGTCAGCCACCGCGGCTCCCACGTCGTCGAGCACGTCCCCGATGACAACCCGGGCGCCCTCGGCCACGAACAGGCGGGCCTCGGCCGCACCCTGGCCCCGGGCCCCGCCGGTGATGATCGCGACCTTGCCGTCCAGCCGTCCCATCGAATCCCCTTCCGCGTCCTAGGGCTTGTCGGTGCCGACGGCCCACATCGAGAAGAACTGCGAGCCACCGCCGTACGCGTGGCCGAGCGCGCGGCGGGCGCCGTCGATCTGGTGCTCGCCGGCCTGGTCCCGGACCTGCATGGCGGCCTCGGCGAAGCGGATCATTCCCGAGGCCCCGATGGGGTTGGACGACAGCACGCCGCCCGATGGGTTCCAAGGGATGTCGCCGTCCATCTGCGTGGCCCCGTCCTCCACGAGCGTCCAGCCCTTGCCCTCGTCGGCGAAGCCGAGGTTCTCCAGCCACATGGGCTCGTACCACGAGAACGGCACATAGACCTCGGCCACGTCGAACTGGGCGCGGGGGTCGGTGATGCCGGCCTGCGCGTACACATCGGCGGCACACTCCCGGCCGCCGACCGGGTCGACCTGGTCGCGACCCGGGAACGTCGTGGGCTCGGAGCGCATGGCGCCGCCGAGCATCCACGCCGGCCGCCGCCCGGCGGCTGCGGCGGCGTCGCCGCCCGCCTCGTCGGTGAGGACCATGGCGCAGGCGCCGTCGGACGACGGGCAGGTCTCCGAGTAGCGGATCGGGTCCCACAGCATCATCGAGTCCCGGACCGAGTCGAACGTGATGTCGTGCTCGTGCAGGTGGGCCTTCGGGTTCTTGAGCGCGTTGAGCCGGTCCTTCAGCGCCACCAGCACACCGATGTGGTCGGGCGCCCCCGAGCGGCGCATGTACGCCCGGATGTGCGGCGCGAAGTATCCGCCGGCCCCGGCGACCAGCGGCGGCTGGAACGGGATCGGCAGCGTCAGCGCCCACATCGCCTCGCTCTCCGACTGCTTCTCGAACGCAACCGTGAGCACCCGCCCGTGGACCCCGGCCTGGACCAGGCTGGCGGCCACCAGCGCGGTCGAGCCGCCCACCGAGCCGGCGGTGTGGACCCGGAGCATCGGCTTGCCGACACAGCCGAGCGCGTCGGCGAGGTAGAGCTCGGGCATCATCACGCCCTCGAAGAAGTCCGGCGCCTTGCCGATGACGACCGCCTCGATGTCCGACCAGTCCATCTGGGCGTCGGCCAGCGCCTCGTGGGCGGCCTCGCGCACCATGCCGGCGATCGACACGTCGCCCCGCGTGGCCTGGTGCTTCGTCTGGCCGATGCCGACGACGGCGACGCGTTCCTTGCCCATCACCCGTCCCCCTCGAGCACGCAGACCAGGTTCTGCTGCAGGCAGGGCCCGCTGGTGGCGTGGGCCACCGCGCGCTCCGCCTCGCCGCGCCGGATGCGGCCCGCGGCCTCGCCGATGCGGATGAGGCCCGCGGCCATGATCGGGTTCGCGGCGAGCGGCCCGCCGGACGGGTTCAGCGCCATGCCCTCGCCGAGACCGAGCGCCTCGCGCAGGAGCACCTCCTGGTGGCTGAACGGTGCGTGCAGCTCGGCCACGTCGACCGGGGCGTCACCGACACCGGCGCGCTCGCCGGCCAGGCGGGTGGACGGCGACGACGTGAGGTCGCGCACCCCGAGGGCGTGGGCCTCGATGCGGTGGTCGATCCCACGGATCCACGCCGGGCGGTCGGCGAGCTCGCGGGCCCGGTCGCCGGCGGCCAGGATCATCGCCGCCGCCCCGTCGCCGATCGGCGGGCAGTCGTGGCGGCGCAACGGCGCGGCGATCTCGGGCTCCTTCAGCAAGACGTCGGGATCGTCCGAGCCCTGCAGCTGCGCGAACGGGTTGGCGGTCGCCGAGCGGCGGCAGCGGGCCGCGATCTCCGCCATCTCCGCCACGGAGGTCAGGCCGGCCTCGATGCAGGCGCGCGCCTGGAGGGCGGCGAGCGCCACGCTGTCGGGCCACAGCGGCGCCAGGTAGTACGGATCCAGCTGGCGGGACAGCACATCCCGCAGCGAGCCGGGCGACGCCTTGCCGTAGCTGTAGACGAGGGCGGTGTCCGCGGCGCCGGTCTGGATCTTGACCCACGCCTCGTAGAGCGCCCACGCCCCGTCCATCTCGACGTGGCTCTCGCTGATCGGGGGCGAGGCGCCCACGCCGTCGAGCGTCATCACGAAGCTGAACGCCGCGCCCGCCAGGTAGTCGGTGCTGCCCGAGCAGGTGAAGTCGATCTGGGACTGGTCGAGGCCGACGTCGGTCTTCACCTCGTGCAGCACCGGCATCAGCATCTCCACCTCGTTGCGCCGCTGCTCGCGGCGCACGTGGTGCGACTGAGCGAAGGCCACGACCGCCACGTCGCGCATCAGACGTGGTCCCGGTAGCTCTCATAGGGGGCGTCCGGCTCGCCGGTGGGCCGCCACCACTTGATGGACGCCAGGTTGGGCTGCAGCTCGTCATCGTCGACCCACACCGCCTCGACGCGCATGCCCATGCGGATCTGGTCGAAGGGGATCTCCTGGACGAGCCCGAACAGGCCCATGTCGGCCCCGTCGGGGAGGACCGACGCGCACACGTACGGCAGCTCCATGGCCGAGCCGCTGAACTTCACGTTGACCACGCAGAAGGTGGTGACGATGCCCCGGTCGGCCAGCTCGACCTGCTCGCTGGTCGGGACCCCATCGGTGGGGCACGATCCCCGTGGCGGCAGCATCACCTTGCCGCAGACGGGGCAGCGCTCCCCGAGGATGCGCTTCGACGCGATGCCCCGCAGGAACCGCGACGTCGCCTCCCCCGCCGTGAACCTGTACTCGAGCCGGGCGGGCGCGCGGATGCTGCGCACGGCCTCAACGTCCCGCAATGCCTCGGGCAGGACCAACGGACCGCTCATGCCGGCCCGGATCCCACCGGCTCGAAGCAGGCGATGTCGGTGATCGCGCCGACCCGCTCACCGGCCCAGCGCACGCGCACGTGCATCCCGGTGGCCATGGCCTCGGGCGAGCCGGCGTCGACCGCGTGGAGCAGCGCGGTGTCGGCGCCGTCCATGCGGACGAGCGCCCAGGCGAACGGCCGGTCGAGGGGTTGGTTGGGTCGGGGATCGGGCTCCCACGACCACGTGGTCACGGTTCCGGAGTCGCCCAGCTCGACCAGGTCGCTGAGCTCGCCGCTGGTCACGGGGTCGTATTCCACCGGTGGGCACAGGACCCGGCCGTCCTCCGCCCGCACGCCGAGCACGAGCCCCTCGCGCAGCCCGGTCAAGAACGCGCTCTGGACCGGCCCGACGGTTCGGCTGAACGGGTACTCCAGGACGAGCGGCGCCGACAGGATCTCGGCGTCGGCCATGACACCTCCCCACCAGGTGAAACAGGTTCTACCTTGGGTGCCTTGGTCTAGCAGCTTCGAGAACCGTGCGGAAGCGTCACGGGCCCCGATGGAGGCGGCCGTGCAGTGGCGGTCAGGGCATCGGTGGACGATGGTGTGGTCAGGTCGCCGTGGCGGCCCCCGCGCCGGCGGCCGGTGACGAGGCGGCATCCGGGAATGTGATGACCGAGCGAATCACGGTCCCGGCCTTGAGGTCGGCCACCGCGTCGTTGACGCCGTCGATCGCGATGTTCTTGGAGATCATCCCCTCGAGGTCGAGGCGGCCGTTCTTCCAGAGGTTGAGGATCCGGGTGAAGTCGCTGCGCACGTCGGCCGAGCCGTAGTAGGAGCCCTTGATCGTCTTCTCGTTGAAGAACAGCTCGAAGGCGTTGAACGCGATCGTCTGGTCCTGGGCGCCCACGCCGATGATGCACGTGGTGCCGCCGCGGCGGGTCACGTCGTAGGCGGCGCGCATGGTCTGGGGCAGGCCGATCGCCTCGAACGCGTAATCGAACCCGTCGCCGCCGGTGATCGCCGTCTTGGCCCCGTCGAGGTCGTCGGGCTTGACCGCATGGGTGGCTCCGAACCGCTGGGCGTCCTCGAGCTTCGAATCGACCAGGTCGACCGCCACGATCTCCGACGCCCCGGCGACGCGAGCGCCCTGGATGGCCGAGATGCCCACACCGCCGCAGCCGAACACCACCACCGACGAGCCGGAGCTGACCTGCGCCGTGTTGATGGCGGCGCCGACGCCGGTCATCACCCCGCAACCGACCAGCGATGCGACCTCGTGGGGGATGCCGCTGTCGATCTTCACCACGCCCTGGTGGGGCATGATCATCTCTTCGGCCCAGGTGCCCGCCCCGGCGAAGCCGAACACCGGTGAGCCCTCCTGCGAGAAGTGCAGCGCGCCCATGGCGCCGAACTGGATGTTCATGCACAGGTTGGGCTGCTTGCGGTCGACGCAGTACTTGCAGCTTCCGCACGGCGGGCTCCAGGCGATGATGACGTGGTCGCCCGGCTGGACCGACGTGACGCCCTCCCCCACCTCGGCCACCACGCCGGCACCCTCGTGACCCGGGATGAAGGGCGCCGGTTGGGGGATGGTGCCGTTCATGCCCGACACGTCGGAGTGACACACACCGGTGGCGTGGATCTTGACCTTTACCTCCCCCGGCCCCACCGGGCCGAGCGAGATGTCGTCGCGGATCTCGAGCTTGTCGTCGCCGGTGTTGCGGAGAACGGCTGCGCGCATGCGGGTCTCCCCTCGTGAGTCCTGAACGGCCGCAGCGTAGCAAGGCGAGGTCAGATCGCTTGACCCGAGGGTCAGGTCGGGGGCGACGGCGTGGCGGCTCGGGCCCAGGGCGCGTTCCGGCGTCCGAAGGTGACGGAGTCCGGCGGCACATCCGAACGCCGCTACGACCCCGGTGGTGGCCCGCGGCCGGTGACCTCGGCGTGAACCTCAGCCGAGGCGGTCGGCGATGAGGGTGGTCGCCTCGCGCAGCTCGCCGGCGACCCAGTCGATGTCGCCCATCCCGTTGGCCCAGGCGATCGTGGCGGACCACCAGACGTGTCCCAGCACCTTGGCCGCCGACGCCTCCAACGCAGCGTCGACATCGCCCGGGAACGCGGAGCGCATGATCCGGGCCATGGCCTCGGTCACGTCCCCGATCGCGGCCACGCTGGCGGAGTCGCCGGCGGTCATGGCCGCGATGACGGCGGCGGTGAGCTTGGGCTCGCGATCCATCGACCGCAGCGCCCGGCCGAGCACGTCCATGACCCGATCGACGGTGTCGTCGCCGACCGGCGGCCGGCGCATCACGCGCTGTTCCAGGTCGCCCAGCCACTGGACCATCACGGCCAGCAGCAACGCGTCCTTGGACGGGAAGTAGCGGTAGATGGTCCCGAGGGCCACCTGGGCCCGGGCCGCGACGTCGCGCATCTGCACGACGTCGTAGCCACCCTCGGCCGCGAGCTCGAGCGCCGCACGGATCACGCGCTCGCGCCGCGCCGCCTGGTTCCGGGTCAGGGTCGACGCAGCCTGCGGTGGGCCATCGCTGTGCACCGCCCGAGGTTAGAACACGTTCTACCCCGGGCGGCTGATGTCAGGCTTGAAGGACGGCCTCGATCTCCAGGTCGATCTTGATCTTGTCGCCCACCACCAGGCCGCCGCCTTCCATGGGCATGTCGAAGGTGATGCCGAAGTCCTTGCGGTTGATCTCGCCGGTGGCGGACAGACCGCCGCGCGTGCCGCCCCACGGATCCTTGTTGATGCCGTGGAACTCGATCTCGAGCGGCACCGGGTTGGTGTGCTCCTTGACCGTGAGCTCGCCGTCGGCGACGTAGCGGTCGCCGTCGGCCCTGAGGTCCAGCACCCGGTAGGTCATCGTCGGGTACTTGTCGGCCTCGAAGTAGTTCGCCGAGCGCAGGTCGTTGTCGCGGTCGGCGTTGCCGGTGTTGATGGAGTTCAGGTCGACCTCGATGGTCGCTTGGGTTTCGAGGATGTCGCCGGTCGTGACGATCTGGCCCTCGAACTTCTCGAACCGGCCACGGACCTTGCTGAGCATCAGATGGCGGACCGAGAAGCCGACTTCGGAGTGGATCGGGTCGATGGCCCAGGTTCCGGCGGCCCAGCCCGGAATCGTGCTGGCTTCAGTCATTCACGACACCTCCCTGCTCGTAGCCTCACCATCATGCCTCCCGGGCACGTGTCCCGTCCGTTTGCCGGTCCCTACGCCGGGGGCGTGCCGGCGGGCGCGCTGCGGATCGTCTGCCCCAGCCTCACCCGCTTCGGATGGCGCGAGCTGGGGCGCGGGGTCGAGATCGTCGCGGTGCTGACCCGGCACGTCATCGGCGCCGTCGTCCGCCACCTTGCCCGGCGACCGTCGGCACTGCTCCGCCTGCGTCGCGATCGAGCCGCTCGCGCCGGTCTGGGGGTCGCCGCCAGCGCCGGCCTGGTGGATGCGTTCATGGCGCTCGGCCCCACGTTTGTGAAGCTCGGCCAGCTCATCGCGTCTTCTCCGGGGATGTTCCCGGCCTCGCTCGCGGATGCCTGCATGCGCACGCTCGACGACGTCCCACCCTTCCCGGCGGACCAGGCGCTGGCGATGGTGGAGGAGGACCTTGGCGCCGCCGGCGCCGAGATGTTCAAGGCCTTCGATCCGGAGCCCCTCTCGGCCGCCTCCGTCGCCCAGGTGCACGCCTGCACGCTGGCCGACGGCCGGGAGGCCGTCCTCAAGATCCAGCGGCCGGCCATCCGCGACCGCATGAACCGCGACCTGCGGATGATGTACCGCATGGCGCAGCTCGTCGACCGCACGCGGACGGGGCACCTCATGAACGCCCCCGGCGTGGTCGAGGACCTGCACCAGGTCACCAACGAGGAGCTGAACTTCGCGCTGGAGGCCCATCGCCAGGCCGAGTTCCGCGCCAACATCGGGGCGTTCGGCGACAACCGGTGGATCACCGCACCCGTCGTGTACTGGGACCACTGCGGACCGAGGGTCATCTGCATGGAACGGCTGTGGGGCACGCCCATGGACCGCTTCGCCGACATCAAGGCCCGGGGCATCGACGGTGAGCTGGTGCTCCGCCGCGGCCTGAAGGTATGGATGGAGGCCACGCTGGTCCACGGGCCCTTCCATGGCGACGTGCACGCCGGGAACATCTGGGTCCTCGACGACGGGCGGGCCGCGTACCTCGACTTCGGCATCATGGGTGAGCTGCCCGAGGCCCATCGCCAGGCCCTGCGTGACGCGCAGTACACCGTGATGATCGACGGCGACTACGCCCGCATCGTCCGGGCCTGGCAGCGCATCGGCATCCTGAGCCACGACGTGGGGCCGGTCGACGAGGTCGGCGCCCGCCTCAAGGCCGTGCTCGACCCCATGTTCGACATGAGCCTCGGCGAGGTGAGCCTGGCGTTCGTGCTGCGCCGGCAGCTCGAGCTGCAGCACGAGTACGGCGCGCGCGCCGCCCGCGAGCTCGTGCTCGTCTCGAAGCAGGTCATGTACTTCGAGCGCTACGCGAAGGAGCTGGCCCCCGACTACAACATGGCGCGCGACCTGTTCCTGATGAAGAACGTCTTCCCAGAGGCGGTCGCCCGGCTCGTGGCCGCGCGTGGCATCACCTTCCCCGACGACTCGGTCCCCCACATGACGAGCTCAGCCGGGGCTCGGTCCACGACCTGATCCGAGGGGCGCCGGCAGCGGCCGGGCATGGACCACGACCAGCTCCTGGACCGCCCGCGTGAGCGCGACGTAGAGCAGCCGCAGCCCCTGCGGGGTGCCCCCGGCGATGGCCGCCGGCTCGGCGACCACGACGGCATCGAACTCGAGGCCCTTGGCGTCCGCGGGCGCCAGCACCGTGGCGCGCGGTAGCCGGTGTGCCGGTGGTGCCAGCTCGGGCACCGCGATCACCGCGACCGACGTGTAGCGGCCGGTGAGGCCGGCCGCCGCCGCCGTGATCGCATCGTGAAGGCCCTCGGCTCCCGCCGAGGCCTCGACCGCGACGAACCGGGGCGGGTGGCCGTCGAGGCGGACCGACCGGCAGGGCGTGACGCCGGGCGCAGCCTCGGCCAGGAGCCCATTGGCCACGTCGATGATTGCCGCCGGCACGCGGTACCCGAGGTCGAGATCCGCCCGGTGGGCGGTCGCAGGCCCGCCGAGATGGTCGATCACGTCGTCCCAGGACGACTGCGCGGCCGGCGCCGTGGCCTGGGCCAGGTCGCCGAGCACGGTCATCGAGCTGTCGGGGCTGCGACGGGCCAGCGCCCGGAACCCCATCGCCGAGAGGTCCTGCGCCTCGTCGACGACCACGTGGCCGTACGCCCGAGGCGGGCCGGCCAGCAGCGCATCGGCCTCGTCGAGCAGCGCCAGGTCGTCGAGCGTCCACGGCTCGTCCGACATCCGGCCGGTCGGCGGGCGGAGCAGCAGGGCCTGCTCGTCGGCGTCGAGCAGCCCGGTGGCGGCGGCGCGCAGCGCGTTGCGGTTGGTGAGCATGCGCCGGACCAGGGCCGAGGCGCTCAGCGGGGGCCAGATCCGATCGAGCGCCCGCTGCCAGCCCTGATCGCCCCGCAGGCTGGCGTCCACGGCCTCCAGGCTGGCCAGCTCTTCGCCCCGGCGTGCCACCAGTTCCTGGCGCGCCAGCCGGACGAGCCGGGTCCGCAGCGCCGCCCGCCCGACGTTGTGCGGCACACCCCGGCCATGGATGTCGGCCACGGCGTCGAACACCGCGTCCGGGTCCAGCCGCACGGTCCCCCACGTGGTGACGCCCTCGATGCGCTCCTCGGGCGGCTGCACGCTGCTGGTCACCGCGTGCGCCAGCACCCGGGCCAGGCGGGCATCGCCCTTGAGCCGGGCGGTGTGGTCGCCGTCCCGGCCGCGGCGGCGATAGGCAGTGCCGGCGAGGAGCCGCTCGAGCGTCGTCTGGCGGACGGCCGTCTCTCCGAGCGACGGCAGCACCTGGGCGATGTAGCGCAGGAAGATGGGGTTGGGGCCGACCACGAGCACGCCGGCGGCATCGAGCTGGCGGCGGTGCTCGTAGAGCAGGAACGCAGCGCGATGGAGGCCGACCGCCGTCTTGCCGGTGCCGGGCCCTCCCTGCACCACGAGGCACGTGTCCAGCGGCGCCCGGATCACCTCGTCCTGCTCGGCGGCGATCGTGGCGACGATGTCCCGCATCTCACCGGTCCGCTCGCGCTCCAGCTCGGCCAGCAGGGGGTCGGGGATGCCGCCGTGATGGGCGGCGTCGACGCTGTCGGGGTCGTCGAACACCTCGTCGAACAGGTCGTCGAGCCGGCGGCCGGTCATCATGAACCGCCGCCGGCGCCGCAGGCCCAGCGGGTCGACCGCGGTGGCCCGGTAGAACGGCACGGCCACGTCGGCTCGCCAGTCGACCACCACGGGGTCCCCGCGGGCGTCCTCGACGTGGCGGCGGCCCACGTACCAGCGCGCTCCGTCCTCGCCGTCGAGCCTGCCGAAGCTCAGCCCGGGCACGTCCACGTCGAGGGTGCCGAGTCGGTGCGCCAGGTGTTGCTGCGCGATCGCAGAGTCCACCGCCTGGGCGGCACCCTCCGCGATGCCCGTCGTGCGCGCCGTCCGGTCCCGCATGGCGGCGAGGCAGCGATAGGCCTCGTCGAGGTACGCCTGCTCGGCGTCGACGTCGGGATGGGGCACGGTCGGAACCTCAGCGCACGCGGGGCGAAGCAGCGTAGTGTCGGCGCCCGCGCCTGGTACCGGGATTTGTCCGGCGCGGTAGGGTCCGCGCCGGAGGTGCACCACGTGCGCATCACGGCGAAGGTCGATTACGCGGTGCGAGCGGCAGCCGAACTGGCGGCGGCGCCCCCGGGGCACGTCAAGGGCGACATGATCGCTCAGCGCCAGGGCATCCCGGCCAAGTTCCTGGAGAACATCCTGGCCGACCTCCGGCGCGCCGGGCTGGTCGCCAGCCAGCGGGGTGCCGAGGGTGGCTACTGGCTGGCCGCCGATCCCTCCACCATCTCCGTGGCCGACATCATCCGCGCCGTCGAGGGCCCGCTGGCCGACGTGCACGGCAAACCCCCCGAGCAGGTCGATTACCGGGGCCCGGCGGCGGGGCTCCAGGGCGTGTGGGTCGCAACCCGCGCCGCGCTGCGGACGGTTCTGGAGGAGGTCACCCTGGCCGACGTCGCGGCCGGGACGCTGCCCGCCGAGGTCGAAAAGCTGTTGCGCGAGCCCGACGCGTGGTCGCGACGCTGACGTCGCCGTGAACCCACCGCGCTAGCGTTGACTGCCTATGTCCCGCCGGATCGACATCGAGCTCACCAGCTCTCGGGATGACGGCTCCTGGACGTGGCGTGCTGCCGGTGCCCGCGAGCCGCGGGGCACGCTCGACGCCGCGCTGATCCCTGGCGGCGCCCAGGTCGGCGACGTGCTGCGGGCCGAGATCGACGGCTACCTCGACCGGATGAGCGTCGTGGCGATCCTGCCGCCGCGTGCGCCGCGGCGGCAGCCCGAGCGGCTCGAGCTTCACAGCGCCCGCGGCGACCGGCCGCTGGTCACCACCACGCTCGTGCGGGAGCGCAGCGACGAGCGTCGCTCCCAGGGCCGCCGGGGCGACCGCCGGGAGCGAGGTGAGCGAGGCGAGCGCGGGCGCGGTGACCGCGGCGATCGCGGCGACCGTCGCGAGGGACCCGGAC
>JBKOUY010000017.1:0-7466 GCA_046723645.1 Actinomycetota bacterium
GTCCTGTTTGGTCCGGCGGCCACGATCTCCTACTACCCGAGCTGTTCCGTGGCGCTCGACCCGCAGCGCTACAACTTCGCCAACCTGTTCTACGAGGCGGTCGGCGACCAGCCCGCCGGCAAGGTTCTCGTGCTGGCCAGCAATGGCTACACCAACACGTCGATGGGCGGCGGGACCAAGCTGTTCAGGCTCGAGGAGCACGGGCTGGCCGGGGTGCTCACCGACGGGCGGCTGCGCGACTTTGAGGAACTGGCCGGATATGACTTCGCCGCCTACTGCTCGGGCGAGGCAACTCACTGGGGCGGCGACGTGGTGACGCCGTTCCAGGCCAACGTGCCTGTCGTGGTCGGTGGGGTGGGCGTGATGCCCGGTCAGTACGTCTACGCCGACGCTGCCGGTGCCGTTGTCATCCCTGAGGGCGAGGTTGACGACGTGCTCGCAGAAGCGCGGAAGATCGAGGCGGGAGACGAGGCGTTCCGCGCTGCCATCGCCGCCGAGGACACTTCCGGGCCGTCTACAGGAGCGAGCGAGCGGTGAGGGCGCTGGGCGAGTCTGGCGGGTGAGCGAGCGACCAGCTCGCCGGGCTGCTGTCCGACGGCCAGCGAGGCGCGCTCGAGGAGCACCTGGCCGATATCGACACGACCGCATCGGGTCCCGCCGCGGCCCTGACGCGCCTCGCCGACGAACGTGGGCCCGATGTCGAGTCCCCGGCCGTCCCGACCGTGGGCAGTGATCCCGACGCCGACGAGGCCGAGCTCTTCCACCCCGACTTCTGCACCGACGGCGCCGATGCCGGCGCCTGGGTCGACCCGCCGGTGGCTTGGCGTGAGGCGCGGGTGCTCCGTGCTGAGGACGATCTCGGCACGACGGAGACATACGGCGCCGTCGACCCAGCGCTCGCCGAACTCGATCCGATCGACGTCGGTCTCGTCATCCGTCGACGTCGAAGGGGCGCCATTCAGCCGGGTCTCCTCGAGCTCGACCTGCCCTCCGGCGAGGTGCGCAAGCGGCTCGCCCGAGCCCGGTTCGCGGTCCGCGCCGCGCTCGACCGGGACCTCCGTAGCTGACGCCCTCGCCGCTGCCCCAGCGCCGTGACTAACGCTGAGAGTCAATCCCGGTAGCGACCGTCGAAGCGGAGCCTCGGCCTAGTTCGGTGAAACGGAGCCCGACGATGGCGCCGTCCTCGACCATCCAGCGGAGGTCGTAGCGGGCGCGGTAGCTGGTCGGCCAGAACGAACGAAGTGAGCTTGTCGGCGACATGCCACTCGTGCCGGGTCGGACGAGCCTTCTCGACGTACGTGGTCCCGCGGTCCGCCTCGAAAAACCGGGGTCACACCGTCGGAGAACACCAGCTCTCCCGCCGTCAACGCCCGCGGGATGAGCGCCGGTCGGACGACGTCGCCGTCGGACACCTCCACATCATCCAACCCGTGCACCACCCGACTGTCGCCGTGCTCGGCGTTGTCGACGGCCGGCGCTCATGCCGGGAGCGCGATGCGTACCGGATCTCCGACGGCGATGCTCCCGGAAGAGAGTGCCCGGCACACGGAGCCCGCCCGCCTGCGGAGCGCGGTGCGGGCGCCGGTGCCGATGACATCGTCGAGCAGCTTGCAGGGCGCGGCGACGCGGACGACCTCGAGGTCGACATCACCGATGCGGAGTCGTTCCCCGGGGTTCGTGGGTACGTCGCCGTGGGAGATGGTGATGTTGCGTCGGGTTCCGCCGGGCTCGACGGGGCTGCCGAGATCCTCGGTGGCGGCGTCGAGCGCGCTCTGGGACTCGACGGTGACGTGCCGGTGCTTGGTGCCGTGGTAGCGGTCACCGATGATGCCGAGGCCGGCTTCGACCTGCACGGACTCGACGGCGCGCATAGGGAGCCGGCTGGCCGGGGCGATGTGGATGGCCGTGACCACCGGCGACTGCTCGCCGCCGGCGGTCTCGTGGCTGGTCACGACTCGGCCCGCTCCAGGCAAAGCGATGCCGAGTTCATGCAGTACCTCACACCGGTGGCGGTCGGTCCGTCTGGGAACACATGGCCGAGGTGGGCGTCGCAGGCGGTGCAGCGGGCCTCGGTGCGGACCATGCCGTGGCTGCGATCCTCGATGCGGGTGACGCGACCGTCGGAGATCGCGCGGTCGAAGCTTGGCCAGCCGGTGCCGGAGTCGAACTTGGCGTCGCTGTCGAACAGCTCGGTGTCGCACACGACACAGCGGTAGACGCCGGCGTCCTTGGTGTCCCAGTACTCGCCCGTGAAGGCCCGCTCGGTGTCCGCCTCCTGGGTGACGCGGTACTGCAGTCGCGTCAGGCGGGTCCGGATCTCGTCGTCGGACGGGCGACGGTCGGTCGGGTTCGTCATGCGTGTGTCTCCCTTGGGGGATGAGAGGTCTGATCGGGTCGGGTCACGCGTAGGTGACCTGGCAGAAGCCATGGTTGCAGTAGCCCCGGGGGTTTGCGGCCAGGTACTGCTGGTGGTAGTCCTCGCCGTAAAAGAACTCGCCCGCCGGCGCGACCTCGGTTGTGATCGTCCCGTAGCCGGCCTGGTCCAGCTTTGCCTGGTACCGGTCGCGGCTGGCCTCGGCCGCGGCGAGCTGCTCGTCGGAGTTGGCGTAGATGGCAGACCGGTACTGACTGCCGATGTCGTTGCCCTGCCCCATGTATTGCGTCGGGTCGTGGTTCTCCCAGAAAACGGCCAGTAGATCGTCCAGGCTCACCTGCTCGGGATCGAACACGACCAGCACGGCCTCGGTGTGGCCCGTCATCGACGTGCACGTCTCCTCGTACGTGGGATTCGGGGTGTGCCCGCCCGAGTAGCCCACGGCGGTGGTGTACACGCCCGGCAGCTGCCAGAACAGCCGCTCCGCGCCCCAGAAGCAGCCCATCCCCACGATCAGGGTGTCCATGCCCTCGGGCCAGGGGGCGCGCAGTGGCGTCCCAAGCACTGCATGGGTGTCACGGACCGGCATGGTCGTGTCCCGACCCGACAGGCACTGATCGGGCGGTGGCGGTGGTGCAGGGAGTCGGTACGACAACAGGAGTCTCCTCGATCGGGCCGTCCCTGGTGGGCGGCGGTGCTGGGCGCTGTTCCTGCTCAGCAACTAGACAATCAACCGAGGTGGTTGTTACACACCCCGCGCCGCTCCCCCCGGATCATCCCGACAGCGAGATGGTCGCGGCGCTCCGCGGCGGCGAAGCCGACCGCTTCGACGACCTGGTTCGAGAGCTGACCCCCGGGCTGGCCCGCATGGCCCGCATGTACGTGACCCGCGCCCTCGCCGATGACGTGGTGCAGGACACATGGCTGGCGGTAATCGACGCCATCGACACCTTCGAGGGTCGCTCGTCGCTCAAGACCTGGATCTACCGGATCCTGCTCAACAAGGTGCGCACGCTCGCCACCCGCGAAGCCCGCGCCGTCCCCGTGGCGAGCCTTGGACCTGACCACGATCCCGCCGGGCCTGGCCTCGAGCTTGTCCACGACGAACTCGGGCCTGGCTACTGGCCGGCGCCACCGGAGCCGTGGGAGACCCTTGCCCCGGAGCGACTGGAACGCAACGAGACCCTCGATCGGATCGCCGAGGCGATCGAGGCACTGCCGACCGCGCAGCGAGAGGTCGTCGAGCTACGCGACGTCCAGGGCTGGTCCGCATCCGACACCGCGGACGCGCTCGGCATCACCGACGTCAACCAGCGGGTCCTGCTGCACCGCGGCCGCAAAGCGATCCGCAACGCCCTCGAGGAGCACCTCCGTGCGGCCTGACCAATCGGTTCACACCTGCCGCGGCATCCGCTGCGCCGAGGCCATCGAGTTGGTCACGTTGCATCTCGACGATGCGCTCGACGATCGCGACCGCCGCCTCTTCGAACAGCACATCGATGCATGCACCGGATGCACCCGATACGTCGCCCAGATCCGCCAGACAATCGACCTCACCCGGCGGGTGCTCGAGCACATGAGCGTCGCACGTCAGCCACACCACAACGAGCTTCGGGCGGCCTTCGTCGCTCGGAGACGCCGATCGGTCTGAGTCCGTGCCATGAGGTCGCGGCCGGTCGTCGGCAGCTGAGTGTTCGGCTCGCTCGTGCCAGGTCTATTCGGCGGTGTGGCGCTGGGATCTCGAGAACCTTTGAGGCCCTCCCCCCCGGAGACCAGCTACGTGCCCACCCGCTCAAGACGAGCGGCTACCTCAATGGCGCAAGCCCGATAGCAGTGCGTCGAGCTCGTCGGCGTCGGCGGCCCATCTGTCGGCGCCCAGCCCTTGGGCGACCGTCGTGTCCGGTACGGCCGGGCCGCCGGCCAGCAGTGGCACGTCGGGGAACCGCTCGCGGATCGCCGCCAGGGTGCGGGCCGCCGATGCCTTGGCCATGTCGCTACCCACGCTCACACCGACTGCGCGCAGGCGGTCGGTGTGCCCCGCGGCGTCCACGACGTCAGGGACAGGGGTGTTGGGCCCGAGCTCGACGACCTCCCAACCCCGGGACCGCAGGACGTTGGTGACCAGCGTGATCGGAAGGCCGTGCAGCTCGCCCGGAGAACCGCCGATCACGAGCGCGCCCCGGGTGCGTCCCCGTCGGGCGGAGAGCGGTGCCAGGCGCGCCGCCAGGCGGACGGCAACCGCGGAGGCGACGTGCTCGCCGCCCACGCTCAGCGAGCCGTCGGCCCAGCGATCGCCGATCTCGCGGAGGCAGGGAGCCAGCAGGTCGAGGTGGACCGCGTCGGCGCTCATCCGCGCGACCAGCGCCGACTCGACCACGTGCCAAGCCCCCGCCTCGTCGCCGGCCAGCAGCCGCTCGAGCAGGCGGGCGCGGTAACGGCGCTGTCCGGCATCCCCCCGGTCCACCGTGCCGTCGCCTCGAGCCCGCCGGCGCCCGCCCCGCGGCGGGCTGGACCTGTCGCGCTCGAAGGAGGCGAGGTCGCCGGGCGTGATCACCCAATGACCGTCTCGCCGGGTGGCGGCCAGCTGCCCGGTCCGGACGTAGCGGTAGGCGGTCATGTAGTGGACCCCCAGGCGCTCGGCCACCTGCCGGAGCGTCAAGGTGCCCGCCGGGGGGTCGTCCACCCCCGGCGTCATCGACGGAGCAGTCCGGACGTGGCGACGGCCAACTTGGTGAGGGTGGGAACGCGGGCACGCATCGAGAACACGTCGTAGTCGTTCGCCACGATCCGATCGAGGATGCCGGCGTAGAGGACCCGGGCGGTGCGGATGGACCGGGCCGACCATGCCGGAAGGAGCTCGATCCCCTCGTCGGCCGACGAGTACAGCGCAGCGGCCCGTTCGGTCTCGAAGCGCACGAGGGCCCTCCAGCCCGGCGTCACGGTGCGGGCAGCGACGTCGACACCGAAGCGCTCCAGATCCTCGGTCGGCAGGTAGACCCGGCCCCGGTCGAGATCTTCGCCCACGTCCCGCAGGAAGTTCGTGAGCTGGAAGGCCAGGCCGAGGTCGCGTGCCGGCCCGACGGCCCGAGGGTCACGGCAGCCGAGCACGGGGAGCATCATCTCGCCGATGACGGCAGCAGAGCCGTCCATGTAGTCGCACAGCTCTTCCCAGGTGCCGTAGCTGGCCACCGTCAGGTCCATGGCCATCGACCGGAGGAAGCGTTCGAAGCATGACGGGTCGAGCCCGAACGTGGCCGCCGTGTGGGCCACCGCGGCGACGACCGGCTCGGCCGCGGGATCGGTGGACCCGGCGGCGAGCGCGGCGTGCACAGTGGCGCCCAGGCCGTCGAGCCGCCGTTGGCGCCGATCGCTGGATTCGCCGTCGTGCGCGTCGACGATCTCGTCGGCGTGCCGGCAGAAGCCATAGAGCGCGTGCACGTGGGGGCGGCGCCGCGCCGGAAGCACCTGCGTCGCCCAGTAGTAGGTGGTCCCGTGCCGCCGGGTCAGGCGCCGGCACTGCCGGTAGGCGCCACGCAGCGCCGGCGGCACGGAGAGGTCCGGACTCGAGGACCAGTGAGCGCACTGCAGACCCCGGGGCGACCTGTTCATGCGCCCGGCCCCAGGCGTTCGGCGGCCAGCTTGCCGGATAGGAGCACCATGGGGACACCGACTCCCGGGACCGTCCCGGTCCCGACGAACACGAGACCGGGGGCACGACGGTCGACGTTGGAGGGCCGGAACGGCCCTGACTGCGAGAACCGGTGGCTGAGGGAGAACGGCGTCCCCGCGGCCAGCCCTTGGCGGGCCCAACCGACAGGGTCCACGAGCGACTCCTCCACGGCGTCGATCGGGTACCCGAGCCGCGCGATGCGTGTTGCCAGCTCGTTCCGAATCGTCGGCCGCAGCCGCGCCCAGTCCAGCCCACCGGTGAGGTTCGGCACCGGCTCGAGCGTGTAGAGCACCGAGCATCCGGGTGGTGCGAGCTCGGGGTCGGACGCCGTCGGCACCGACACCAGGAGCGAGGGGTCGGACATGCGGCGCCCTTCGTCGAGGTCCCGGAACGCGCCGCGCCACTGGCGTCCGAAGTGGATGTTGTGGTGCGCGTAGCCGGCGGGGGGGCAACCCTGGACTCCGGCGTGCCACACCACGGCCGACGGCGAGTATCGCGCCCGGCTCAGCCGCGTCGGAGGCCTGAGGCCGGGCACGAGCCCGTAGCCACCGGGAAGGTCCGCGTTTACCACCACGGCGTCGGCGGTGACCAGGCCGCCGTCGATGCGCACGCCGCGGGCGGGGCCCCGGTCGCCGTCGGCCAGCACGACTTGGTCGACCGACGTCCCATAACTGATGCGTGCCCCGGCCTTGACCAGGGCGTCCGCCAAGCCCGTCGCGACGGCGTGCATGCCACCGCGGGCCGTCCACACCCCGGCGACCACGTCCATGTAGCCGATCACGGCCAGGACGCCGAGCGCCCGGTGGGGGGCGATTCCGGCGTAGAGCGACTGGAAGCTGAACAGGCGGCGCAACCGGTCGTCGTGGAACGCACGGGCCACGACCCGATCGAGCCGCCGCAGCGCGCCCAGGCGCAGGAGGCCGAGGACCGGCCCAAGTGGTCGCACCAGATCGGTTGCGTGGTCGTAGTTGCGGTCGAGGAAGGCGGGAACCTCCAGTCGGAAGAGGCGCCCGAGCCACTCGCAGTACCGGTCGAAGCGCTCCGCCTCCTCCGCCCCGCAGACGCCAGACACCTCAGCGATCATCGCCTGCCGATCGGCACGCACCCGGATCTCGCTGCCGTCGGGGAAGCAGGCTCGGTAGGCGGGGTCGAGGCGCGTCAGCTGCAGGTGGTCGTCCATGTCGCCGCCGGCGGCGGCGAACGTGGCCGCCAATAGGTCCGGCATGGTCAGGACGGTGGGCCCGGTATCGAAGCGGAAGCCGTTCCGTTCGAGACGGCCCGCCCGGCCGCCGGGACCGTCGAGCCGTTCGATCACGTCGACATCCCAACCCGAGCCGACCAGATGGCAGGCTGCGGCCAGGCCGCCGAAGCCGGCCCCGACGACGACGGCGTGACGAGTCATCGATGCCTCGGGACGGCGCG
>JBKOUY010000169.1:0-4161 GCA_046723645.1 Actinomycetota bacterium
GCCCGTGTCCGTGCCGCCCGTCAGCAGGCCGTACTGGTCGAAGTGCGCCGTCCCTGCGACCTCCCACAGCCGGTACCGGGCGCTGTCGGCCTGGCGGGCCTGCAGCGAGCCGACGTCGGTCTCGGTGTTGAACACCAGCACTGGAACGTCGAGGTCGTCGCGGATGAGCGTCGGAGCCTGGCCGGTCACCGGCGCCGGCACGGCCGGCGGCTGCGCCAGGGGGGCGCCCCCGGCGCCCCGGCTGTGGATCAGGAACCCGTCGTAGACCTGCGCGAGCGGGTGCACTGCGTCGATGTAGGTCACCAGGCGCCCGGCCGACTGCGACTCGCCGACCGCGAGGACGCGGTCGGGGCGCAGGCCACCCAGCAGCAGCTCGGCGTCGTGACGGACGGCGCGCCCCGCCTGGGAGAACATGTCGTAGGAGTAGCTGTCACCCGGGTGCGCCAGCGACGCGTACCGCACGGCATCCCCGGACGGCGGCGGGCCCTTGAGCGCGTTGAGGCCCACGGCCTGCGCGGAGACGCCGACCACGCGTAGCCGCGTCGGATCAGCTCGACGTGGGTGTGCATCCAGTCCGGGCTGGCGTCCACCCCGCCCGAGACGTTGAGCCACTCGACGACGACTGTGCCGTTGAAGTCGCGCTTGTTGATCGGACGGTTCACCACCACGCGCGTCGTGAAAGCGGCCTCCGACGAGGGCTCCACGGTCCAGCGGCCGTCGCCGCCGAGCGTCGATCCCGGCGCCGGCGCGAAGGCGCTGGCGGTGCCCGACAGGAAGAACTCCGACTGCTCGTACCCCACCGATGCGAGGTCGAACGTCTCGCGGCCGACCAGCCGGTCCGCGGGCTGGCCGCTGAACACGATCGGCACCCCTTTGCCGCCCGTGACGGGGCCGGTCACCGTGGGCGTCGCCTCGTCCGCGCGAGCGGTTGCACTCGTGCCGACGGACAGCATGAGCGCGCAGAGCACGACCCCCAACAGACGACGAACCATCGTCAACCTCCCCCTCGAGTGCAACGTCTGGTCGCCACGCCCCGGTGATGGTGACCCTAGTGTCGCAACCGGGGCAGCACCTTGGCGGCGACGAGCTCCAGGCTCTCCCAGGCGAGCTCGGGCGGGAGGCCGCCCATGAGCGGGTGCAGGCGGAGGGCACCCGTAGAGCTGGCCATCGCCACGCACTCGTCGGGGGTCAGGACGGCGTAGGCGCCGCCGGCGCGCAGCGCGTCCGCGTCGTCGGCGGGCGTGTACCGGGCGATGCCCTCGGCGCTGGCGAGCCAGGCGCCGTAGGAGTTGGTCTCGTGGAGGGCGTGGGGGGCGATGCGCGCCCACGCCCGCTCGGGGTCGTCGGCGACGTGGACGAAGAGCGGACCGGACATCGGCGGCGGTGGTCCGGGCTCGCGCCCGAGCTCGCGGCAGGCGGCCTCGTACGCCGGCCACAGCGACGGGTCGACCGGGACGAACCCGTCGCCGAGCCGCGCCGCCCGGCGGGCGGCCGCGGGCGTCGCCCCGGCCATCAGCAGGGCCGGACCCCGGGGACGGGCGGGTCGGGGCGTGACGCGCACGCGCCGGCCCCGGTACTCGAACTCGTCGCCCGACCACGCCGACCGGAGCACACCCACGCCCTCCTCGACGAGGGCGACCCGGTCACCCATCTCCTTGCCGTACATCGCCAGCTCCTCGGGCCGGTAGCCGGCACCGATGACCAGGTCGACGCGGCCGCCGCTGGCCAGGTCGAGCACGGCGAGGTCCTCCGCGAGGCGGATCGGGTCGTACAGCGGCAGCACCAGCGCGGCGATCAGGACGCGCAGCGACCGGGTCCGCCCCGTGATCGCCGCCGCGAGCACGAGCGGCGACGGGCAGTACCCGTCGTCGGAGCAGTGGTGCTCGGTCAGGTGCGCGAGCCCGAAGCCCTGGCCCTCGGCCCACTCGCACTGCTCGAGCGCGGCCGCGTAGAGCGCCTCGGCGGGCGGTCCGAACGCCGGCGCCCGCAGGTCGTAGCGCAGCGACAGCCGCACGCCCTCGTTGCTCGCCATGTGCCGGGCTCCCTTCCTACATCAGCGACCGGAAATGATGTTCTACAGAACGTATAGTCTTGCTCTTGCCCAGGCGAGTGGAGGAGGACGACATGCGCCGCACGGCGTCCACCAGCGACCGGCAGGCGGCGTGACGGACGGCGCAACGACGGATGGGCCGCGGATCCGGCCGCTACCCCCGCGGGAGTGGCCGGACTCGATGCGGGAGGCCATGGCCGCCCTGCGGCCGCCCGAGCCCCGCCTGCCCCTGCCGCAGCAGGGGGGTGGCCGGCCGCAGGCGCTGAACGCCCTCGGAACCCTGGCCCGCCACCCGGCGCTGACGCGCGCCTTCAACACCTTCAACGGGCACGTGCAGTTCGCGACGACGCTGTCGGCGCGCCAGCGGGAGCTCCTCGTCCTCCGGGTCGCGTCGCGGCGGCGATGCGCCTACGAGCGGGCGCAGCACGTCGTTCTCGCCGGCGACGCCGGCCTAGTTCGCGACGAGATCGCCCGCATCGGGGAGGGGCCAGACGCCCCGGGCTGGTCGCCGCTCGAGCGGGCGATGCTCCAAGCGGTGGACGAGCTGCTCGACGACGCCATGGTCGCCGACCCCACGTGGCGGGTTCTGGCCGCCGAGCTCGACGACCAGCAGCTGATGGACCTCGTGTTCACCGTCGGGGCTTACGACGCTGTCGCGATGGCGTTCCGCTCGTTCGGGGTCGAGCTCGACGACGACCTCGCCGCAGCCTCCGCCTGACGCGCACCGTGGCTCAGCGGCCACGCCAGACCGGTGCCCGCCGCTCCACGAACGCCATGGCGCCCTCCTTGGCGTCCTCGCTGCCGAACACCACCCGCTGCAGCTCGCGCAGGCGCTCGTCGGCACGCGCCGCGTCGGTGACGCCGAGCCTGACGAGCTCCTTCGTCGCGGCCACCCCGAGCGGGCCGTTGGCGGCGATCCGCTCGGCGAAGCCGAGGGCGGTGGGCAGCACTTGCTCGGGGGGAACCACGGCGTTGACCAGGCCGAGCGAATTGGCGCGGGCGTCGACGGTGTCGCCCGTGAGGGCGATCTCCAGCGCGACGGCTAGCGGCACCCGGGTGCCGAGGGACGTGCCGCCACCAGCCGCGAACAGCCCGCGCTTGACCTCCGGCAGCCCGAAGCGGGCCTCGGAGGAGGCGACGATGAGGTCGCAGCCGAGGAGGAGCTCCAGTCCGCCGGCGACTGCGGTGGCGTTGGCGGCGCCGATCACCGGCACCCTCACCTCGCCCCGGATCAGGCGGAAGAAGCCGTCGGTGGCCTCGGGGCCGCCGCCGGCCGGTGCCTCGCCGCCGGCGAAGGCCCGCAGGTCCATGCCGGCGCAGAAGGCGCGGTCGCCGGTCCCGGTGAGGACGACCGCCCGGATCTCCGGGTCGGCGTCGGCGTCGTTCATCGCCCGGCTGATGCCGCGGATCAGCGCGGCGTCGAGCGCGTTGCGGGCCTCGGGCCGGTTCAGCCGGGCGACGAGGACGTTGCCGCGCCGCTCGCGCACCAGCACATCCGTCACGAGGCGTAGTCCGTGGTCTCGGCGAGCTCCGCGGCACCCTTCATGAGGTCCAGGACGATCGGGCCGAACGCCAGGAGCTTCTCGTCGTCACCGGCCCGCTGGTAGCCCTGCTCGAGCACGACCCCGAGCTTCCAGCGGGCGAGGATCACGTAGTAGTCGACGTCGTCGACCTGGCGGCCGGACGCGTCGGCGTAGTGCCGGGCGATCTGGTCCCGGGACGGCATGCCGTACAGGTCGGCGTAGCCGAACCCCGAGACCCCGGGCGCATGCGTGTCCTCGGGCCAGCCCTGCAGGACCCAGCCGAGGTCGAGCTTGGGGTCGCCGACCGTGCCCATCTCCCAGTCGACGATGGCGGCGAGGCGCGCCGGCGCCCCGTGCTCGAACATGACGTTCGCGAACTGGTAGTCGCCGTGCATGAGGCCGGGAACGAAGTCGATCGGCCGGTGCTCGCGCAGCCAGGCCGCGGCGACGTCGAAGCCGGGGAGGTCGCGGCCCCTGATGCGCTCGAGGAACGCCGTCCACCGGTCGACCTGGCGCTCGTGGAAGCCGTCGGGCCGGCCCAGGTCGTGCAGGCCGCGGGCCCTCCAGTCCACGTTGCCGAGCAGAGCG
>JBKOUY010000011.1:0-7767 GCA_046723645.1 Actinomycetota bacterium
GAGGTCGACGTAGAAGATGTCGCCGCCGGGGCCGGTGACCACCTGGACGGGCTGACCTGCGCCACCGACGAACTGGGACAGCTGGCCGGCGCTGGGGTCGGCGCCGGTGCCCCGCTTCATCACCCAGACGCAGCCGCGGGAGGCGTCGGCGAAGAACAACGCGCCGTCGTAGTCCGACGGGTAGTTCGACCCGTTCTCGAACGCGATCCCGCTCACCGAGGAGCTCCCGGTGGGGCAGGAGTCGCCGGTGAACATGGACGCGTCGTGGCGGTACCGGAAGAAGGGCTCCGTCTGTCCGATGCCGTACAGGGTTTCGCAGCTGTTCAGGTCGACCCCGTCGTAGCCACCCTGCCTGCCGCTGCCCTCGTAGCACGGCCACCCGAAGTTCTCCGCGGTGCCGTCGTTGATGTCGGCGATCCGGTTGATCTCCTCCCAGGTGTTCCACCCGACATCGCCGACCCACAGCTGCTCGGTCCCGGGCCTGACGTCGAACCGGAAGGGATTGCGAAGGCCGTAGGCGATGATCCTGCGGGCGTTCGGGTCGGCGCTCGAGGCGAACGGGTTGCCGGGGAGGCCGGCGCCGGTGTTCGGGTCGACCCGGATGATCGTGCCGTCGAGGGTCGCGGGCTGGCCGCTCGGCCGCCGCATCGATTGGGATCGCAGGGCACCGCCCTGGGCGGTGGGCGGCGTCAGGCTCGTGCCCGCCGGCGACGGCGGATCGCCGCACGGGTTCTTGGTCTGGCCGTAGTCGGCGTAGTTGAAGTTGGCGCCGTCGCCGGCACTCACGTAGAGCCCCCCGTCGGGCCCGAAGGCGACGGTCCCGATGGAATGGCTGGGGAACTGCTGGCACCAGCCGCTCACGAGCACCTGCTCCGAGCCGGTCATCTGGTTGCCGCTGGCGGTCAGCCGAGACAACCGTGCCTGTACGACGCAACCGTCGACGGTGGAGCCCGGCGGGTTCGGGCAGGGGTCGCTCGTGCCACCGGCCGTTCCCCACCGTGGGGCGGTCCCGCCGGGCACGGCGTCGTACGTGTAGAGCGCGTACACGTACGGCCGCGTCGGGAACTGGGGGTCGAGGGCCAGACCGAGCATGCCTCGGTCCCAGAAGTTGTGCACCTGGGTACGCAGGTCGGCGAAGACCGTCGGTGTGGTGTCCGACAGCGAGTCGAACACCTTGATCAGACCACTCTTCTCGGCGACGAAGGCGCGACCGTCACCGGCGAAGGCAACTGCGGTGGGCTGCGTTAGGCCCGAGAAGGCCACGACCTCCGCGAACCCGCTGGGTACGACGGAGGCCGCGGTCGCGCGGGCCTTCACGGGTGCCGCGCGTGCCTGCCCGGACGTGATCAATGAGGTCGCGCCCAGGAGCGCCACCACGAGCGCGGCGCGCAACCGGAACGCGGCCCGCGCCCGACCCCGACCGACACGAACGCCCGCCCTCACGCCGTGCAACGGTAGTCGCTGAGCGCGGGCCCGGGTGACGACCGGATGCCCTTTCGGGACGTTCGACCCTGGCGGGCGCCGCCTGGGGGAGCTATTGAATTCGCTGGCGACGAAGCGAGGTGTGGCGATGTCCGAGTTCCCCCGCGGCCGCGGTCGCTCGGCGGCAGCACCTACGCGGCACCGGCCGCGACGTGGAACGCACAGACCGGCACCACGTGGCTCTTCGTCCGCGGCACCGACAACATGCTCTACCTCAGGCAGGGCAGCCAGGACTCCTGGACGGGCTGGCGGGGGCTCGGCGGCACGTTGATCGATGCCCCGGCGACGGCCGCCACGGCGAGCGGGGGCATCGACGTGGTCGTCCGAGGTCCCGACAACGCACTGTGGTCACGCCTGCATCGCAACGGCGCCTGGTCGAGCTTCGTGCGGGCGTGGGTGCCGGCGGCGCCGGCGCCGCCCCCGTCCTCGCGCCTTGGCGTCGACTGGACCCGGATCCCCACCAGCGCACCGGTCGTCGCGTTGACGTTCGACGCCGGTGCCAACGCGGACGCGATCCGTTCGATCCTGGCAACCCTGTGGACGAAGGGCGTGCCGGCCACCTTCTTCCTGACCGGCCAGTGGGTCCGGGCCTTCCCCGCCCATGCGAACGAAGTGGCGGTGGGAGGCTTCGTCGTCGGGAACCACACCGACACCCACCCCGAGCTCACGACCCTGTCGGACGCCGAGGTCCGGGCACAGGTCCTGAACGCCCAGCGCTCCATCCTGCTCACCAACGGCACCGAGACGCGTCCGTTCTTCCGCTTCCCGTTCGGCGACGTCGACAGCCGCGTCCTCGGCATCGTCAACGACCTGGGCTACGTCGGGGTGCGTTGGACGGTCGACTCCCTTGGCTGGCAGGGGACGTCCGGTGGGCAGACGGTGCAGAAGGTCGTCGATCGGGTGCTGGCCGCCCTGCAGCCGGGCGAGATCGTGCTCATGCACGTGGGATCGCATCCGACCGACGGCTCCATGCTGGACGCGGCGGCCCTCCCGCAGATCATCGACGCCATCCGCGCCCGCGGCTACACGTTCGTGACGATGAGCGCCTTGACCGGCGGGTGACCGGCAGCGCCGCGCCTACCCTGCGGGCGGCGGCGCGAGCGGATGCGGCATGCAGAGTTCGTCGTACTCGGCGATCACGATGCGCTCGGGATCGATCGAGCAGGTGGGGCACTCCGGGTCACGCAGCATGCGGTAGGTGCGGAACGACTCCTCCAGCGAGTCGTACGCCAGCAGGCGGCCCGAAAGGTCCTCGCCGACGCCGAGGATGAGCTTGATGGCCTCGACCGCCTGGATCGACCCCACGATGCCGGGCAGCACACCCAGCACCCCGGCCTCCGCGCACGACGGCGCCAGCTCGGCCGGTGGCGGCTCGGGGAGGAAGCAGCGGTAGCAGGGCCCGTCGTGGGGCTTGAACACGGTGACCTGGCCCTCGAACCGGAAGATCGAGCCGTGCACGACCGGGATCTCGAGCTTCAGCGCGGCGTCGTTCAGCAGGTAGCGGACGGGGAAGTTGTCGGCGCCGTCGACCACGATGTCGTAGCCGGACAGGATGTCCATGACGTTGTCGGCGCCCAGGCGGACATCGTGGGTCACGACGTTGACGTCGGGGTTGATGGCGGTGAGCGTCTTCTTGGCCGAGTCGACCTTGCGCTCGCCCACCCGGTCGAGGTTGTGGAGGATCTGGCGCTGCAGGTTCGACTCGTCGACCACGTCCATGTCGACGATGCCGATCGTGCCGACGCCGGCGGCCGCCAGGTACAGCGCCGCCGGTGACCCCAGGCCGCCGGCCCCGAGCAGCAAGACTCGGGCGTCGAGCAGCTTGAGCTGGCCGTCGACGTCGACCTCCGGGAGGAGCAGGTGGCGCTGGTAGCGGTTGCGCTGCTCCGCGGACAGCTTGCGGGGCGCGGCCCAGTCGCGACCCTCGTCCTTCCACTTGTTGAACCCCCCGGTCATGGACGCGACGTCCTGGTAGCCCATGTCGCTGAGGGTCTTGGCCGCGAACGCGGACCGCACGCCGCTGGCGCAGTGGATGATCACGGGCGCCGACTTGTCGACGATCCGGTTCTCGACCGAGCTCTCGAGGGTGCCCCGAGGGATGTGCACGGCGCCGGGGATGGCGCCCTGCTCGTACTCGTCGGGCTCGCGCACGTCGAGGACCACCGCGCCCGGCCGCCGCCGCAGCTCGTCGGCTCGGGCGGTGTCGATCTCTCGGATCTCGGCTTTGGTGGCGGCAAGCAGCTCACGGAAGCTCGGCATGGCTACCTCTCGGGCAATCTTCTAGGCCACGGAAAAGCCTACAGACTCGCTCAACATTCTATGTGGCCCGGGCCGGTGGCACCCCGACGCGCCGCGACGCCACGACGCCGCGGCGCTACGACCAGAGGGTCAGGCTTCGATCGGGACCTCGTGGATGGCCTCGATGAAGTCGCCCCGCGCGACGGCCAGCGGACCCGCGACGGCCAACCGGCGGAGCAGCAGCACGCCCATGGTCATGAACGCGGCCAGGCTGCCGACCAACAGGCCCAGCTCGACCCGGAAGAACAGGTCGTCGCTGGCGAGCCAGGTGGTCGCCGCGAGGGCGACGATCCCCATCGCCCAACCGATCGCCTGATCCCGGTGCCCGCCCAGCGCGATCAGCGCCTGCGCGCAGGCCAGGGCGAGCATGTACAGGCCGCTCCCGGCGGCCAGCAGGGCGAGCGTGCGCCGGTCGAGGTCAGCGTTGCGGAACATGATCTCGACCACCGTGGGCCCCAGCAGGGCACCGACGATGGTGCCGGCGACCGCCAGCGCCAGGACGACGACCATGAGCCGCTTGAGGCTCACCCGGAAATCGCCGAGGCGCCCGGCCGTGGCCAGCGCCGACAGCTTGGGGAGCAGCGCCGCCTGCACGGCCTGGAACAGGAACAGCGGGATGCGCGCCACGACGACCCCGTTGACGAACCGACCGGCGGCATCGGCCTGGGTGTCGGACGCCAGCAGCTTCACGATCACCGGTCCGATGTTCATGAGCCCGAATGCCAGCAGCGAGGCGATCAGCAGGTAGCCGAGGGCCCTGCTGATCTCCCCCAGCGCCGCCTCCGGGCCCGGTCGCAGCGACGGGTGCTCGACCCGCAGGGCCACGGGCACCGCCAGCAGCCCCGCGATCCCGAGGGCGATGCCGTACCAGCCCGCGGTCGTCACCCCGATCACTGCGCACAGGACGCAACCGAGCAGCCGAATGAGCCCGTCGGCGCCGATGTAGGTGCCGTAGCCCTTGAAGTGCCCCGTCCCGGACATGCAGCCGCGGGTGACGTGCCCGGCCAGGGCGCCGGCGACGCCCAGCGTCAGCCCCACCAACAACAGGAGTTGGTGGTCGAAGAGCTCGTCGACCGACCAGCGGGCGGTGGCGATGAGCAGCACCAGGACCGCAAGCGCGAGCCCCACCCCGAGCGTGCCCGCCCGGCGGACGACGGGCGCCCCACCCAGGCCCCGAGTGCGGCGCTCGGCGAGTGCACGGCTGATCTCCTGCTCCAGGGGCAGGAACAGGCCCGGCCCGATGAGGAAGACGAGGCTCCAGGTCGCCGACAGCGGCGAGTACTCGGTCTTGGTCAGGGGCCGGTCGGCCACTGCGAGGAAGCCGTAGGCCGACAGGCCCGCGACGAGGAGCCCGGCCCCGACCGCGAACGTGCCCGTCGGGAGGGGATTGCGGCGCTTCGCAGCCTCCAGCAGCGCTGCCATCAGCGACACGCTACTCACATCGCGGGGCCCGACGCCCCGGACGGATGCGGCGGCTGCGCGTAACGGTCACGAGTGGGCCCACTAGTCGGCGCTCGGCTCGGGCTCGCCGCTGCCGATCAGTTGCGGCAGGACCTCGCCGATCGAGCCGCGGATGACCGCGTCTGCGAGGTCGTCCATGGCCGTCTCCTCGGCGTTGACGATCACGATCCGGGCGCCGGCCATGTGGGCGACCGGCACCATGTCGGCCACCGGGTAGACCGCGAGGGTGGAGCCCACGGCGAGCAGCAGGTCGCACCGGCGGGCCGCGTCCATCGCCCGCTGGAGGTCCTCGACCACGAGGTTCTGACCGAAGCTGATCGTCGCCGACTTGAGGATGCCACCGCAGGTGCGGCACGGCGGGTCCGCCTCGCCCGCCCGCACCCGCTCCAGTGCCCGCTCCATCGGCGCCCGTTCGCCACACGACATGCACACGACCGTGTGCATGGTGCCGTGGACCTCGACGACGGTCGCCGGATCGGACCCTGCCGCCTGGTGCAGGCCGTCGATGTTCTGGGTCACGAGAGTGTCGAGCTTGCCCCGGCGCTCGAGCGCCACGAGCGCCCGGTGACCGGCGTTCGGCTCGGCCGACAGTCCCGGATGCCGCAGCCGCGTCTGCCACGCTTCGCGCCGAACCTCGGGATCCGACATGTAGTTCTGCAGCGTCGCCCGCCGCTCGGCACCCGGGTTCCGGGTCCACACCCCTTTGGGCCCGCGGAAGTCTGGGATCCCGCTGTCGGTGCTGATGCCGGCGCCGGTGAGCACCACGACCCGCTCGGCCGCGTCGATCCAGCGCCCCGCCGCGGCGATCAGGTCATCCGGCACGGCCGGAAACCTTACCCGCAGATCGAATAGCATTGAAAAATCATGATATTATATGAAGGCTCTTGTGTGGAAGGATCCGGTGTCAAAAGGGTCCCCGACACCCGAGCAACTTCCCCGCTGGCCGCACGCTCGCCAAACCTCGGAGACGCAATGCACGCCCGCGACATCCCGACCACCATCCCCACCCTGCGGATCCTTCCCTGGTCCGATCCGGTGATCGACCAGGTCGGCTACGACCCCCGCTCCCGCTACGTCGAGCGCTTCTGGCTCGGGATCCTCGGCCCTTCGGCCACGTGGCTCATGCGCTACCTGGTCGACGGGCTCGAGCGATCCCCCGAGGGCTATCCGCTCGACCTCGCCGAGTGCGCCACCGCACTCGGCCTCGGCCGCTACCGGGGCACCAGCAGCGCGTTCCCCCGCACCATCGCCCGCTGCTGCCAGTTCGGCACGAGCCGCCTCACCGCCGACGCCTCGCTCGAGGTGCGCCGCCGCCTGCCACCGCTCACGCTCCGCCAGGTCCGGCGGCTGTCGCCGGTGCTGCAGGCGGAGCACGCCGCCTGGGTCGATCGGGCCCCGGCCGCCCTCGGCGCCGACGACCTGCGCGACCAGGCTCGCCGGCTGGCGCTGTCGCTGCTCGAGCTCGGGGAGGACGGCGAGGCGACCGAGCGCCAGCTCCACCGGTGGCGCTTCCATCCCGCGCTGGCCAGCGAGGCGACGGCGTGGGCGGTCGAACGCCACGGCGCCATGGGCTCCCACTCCCCAACGGTGGCACCCGAGGTCATGGGTTCCAGCTCCCGAGCGGCGCCATCCGAGGTCATGGGTTCCACGGAGCCGAGCTCGAGGCCATAGGTTTCCGGTCCCGATACCTATGACCTCCAGCCCGGGCCGCCGGAACCGATTGCCTCGAGGGCTGGGCGCTCGGGCGGCACGGGGACGACCCGGGGCGCTCCGACCGCTCCCATTCCTCGCGGCCTGTGCCGCGACGCTCGTGGTTGCATGGTCGATCGTGGGGTGCTCCGGCGACGACGGTGGCGACGGCTCGGGCGGCGCCGCGGGGCGGGCGTCCACGACCTCTCCGGGCTCGGGGGCACCGATCCTCGAGGCCCGCGCCGATCCCCTGCCGGTGGTGACCCCGACGCCGAGGGAGATGCGCTGGCTCGGGCCCGACGTGCCGGTGCCCTCCGAGGTCGACCTGATCGCCGGCGACGGCGTCGACGCCGCCACCACCGACGCCGTGACCGAGGTGCTCCGCGCCGCCGGGGCTCGGAACGTACGGGCGCTGGGGCGGGACGACCGGGACGGCGACCCCGCGCCGCTCGTCGTCGATGTCGGCACGCTCGGCGCCGAGCCCACCGCCTCGCCGCTCAGCGACGCGGGCTTGGAGGTGCCCGGCGACATGCCTGCGGAGGGCTACGCCCTGGCGGCGTTCACCCGCGAGGGGGGAACGGCGGAGGTCGTCCTGGCCGGCGTCGACGCCGCGGGCACGTTCTACGCCGCCCAGACGCTGCGCCAGCTGCTCACGGGGGGCGGCGACGGCGGCACGGCCCCCGGCGCCATCGCCGGGGTCGGCGTGGTCGACCGCCCGGCGATGCGCCATCGGGGCGCGATCGAGGGCTTCTACGGCAGCCCCTGGACCCAGGAGGAGCGGCTCGACCAGCTCGACTTCTACGGCCGGTTCAAGCTCGACACCTACATCTATGCCCC
>JBKOUY010000230.1:0-3421 GCA_046723645.1 Actinomycetota bacterium
CAGGAGCGACCTGTCCAACGCCCCCAGCGTCGACATCGCCAACGGCGCCCCCAGCGGCGCCGGCGCCACCGACCAGCTGGCGCTGACCTGGGTCGACGGCCGCGACGGCCTCAACCACGAGCGCGTCTTCTTCACCACCTCTACCAACGGCGGCCTGAGCTGGACGCCGCTGCGGACGGTGGAGGAGGAGATCGGCCACCCGACCGACCGGGGCTACTACTCGGCCCCGGCCATCTCGCCGGACGGCCGCGACGTGTATCTCGTCTACAACGCCTTCCTGGAGCCGTACAAGGAGAGCACGATCGGGCCCGACAACGACCGGCCGCTGGTCGGGATCGTCAGCCACGCCGACGTGGCCGCCGGCGGGACGGTGGGGCCGTTCGCGCAGCTCCACCGCAGCGCGGCGGGAGACGCGCGCGGGTCGAGCCAGAACGACCTGACGGCGGAGTTCCTCGGGGACTACGTGTACGCGGCCGCGACCAACAGCTACGGGGCGGCCGTCTGGAACGACGTGCGGAACGCTGCCGACTGCCCGGCCATCGACGTCTGGCGGATGTCCCTGCGCATCGGGACGGCGGTCCCCACCCCCGCTCCCCAGCAGGACTGCGCGGCCACCTTCGGGAACTCGGACATCTTCGGCGGCTCCTACGCCGACCCGAGCAGTCCCTAGCGCCGGCCGACAGCACGGGAGGGGCGCCGGCGGGCGCCCCTCCGCCGGGCCAACGCCACCGGCCTCGTGGCCGAGGGCGTGGACATCAAGACGGCACCGGCAATGCCGGCGATCACAGCCCGGCGGGCGAGGACGCAACGCCGTGACCTGGGTGGGCGCGGAGGGAGTCGAACCCCCGACATCTGCCTTGTAAGGGCGATCCCGACGCCTGGTAGCGGTGCGCCCAATCACAAAATCGCACGTCACGAGGGGTGCGGAGGGTCGGGTAGTGCCGCCTCGTGACGACCTGTCCGCGGGTTCCCGCGGGTTTTTCGCGGGGCACGCGGGTCGATCTGGAGTGAGCCGGATCGACGACGCTTACTGCCCACAGTCAGCCACGAAATAGCCGCGCTGGCGGCCAGGGATCGCGTCCCGCGGAGTGGTGTAGCTCGACGTCGGCGTGATGCTCGACGTCGGGACAGTGTGTCTCAGGCGGTGATGGCTAGCGGCGGCTCCTTGATCTGGTTGTCGGTGGCGGGTTCGGCGTGGAGCTTGGCCATGGGTTCTTCGGACAGGTGGCGGCGCTCGGCTACGGCCCATTCGTCATGGGTTTCGATCACGACAGCGGTGACGAGTCGGGCGACGGAGGCGTCGTTGGGGAAGATGCCGACGACGTTGGTGCGGCGCTTGATCTCGCCGTTGAGCCGCTCGAGCGGGTTCGTCGACCAGATCTTCTTCCAGTGCGGGACGGGGAAGGCGGTGAAGGCCAACAGGTCGTCGGCCGCGCCGCTGAGCATGGTGGCGACGTAGGGGAACTGGCCGGCGAGCATGTGGGTGACCTCGTTGAGCTGGGACCGGACATGAGCGGCGTCGGGCTGAGCGAAGTTCGTGCGCACCGCGGCGGCGACCATTTCGGCCGAGGCCTTGGGGACCCGGGTTAGGACGTTGCGCATGAAGTGGACCCGGCAGCGTTGCCACGCGGAGCCGACGAACACCGACTCGGTCGCTGTCTTGAGGCCGAGGTGGTGGTCGGAGATAACCAGCTGCACTCCGGTCAGGCCCCGGGCTCGGAGACCCTTGAAGAACGCTGCCCAGAATGCGCCGTCCTCGCTGTCACCGACCTCGACACCGAGCACCTCGCGGTCACCGGTTGCGGTCACGCCGGTCGCGACCACAACAGCGCGGGACACAACCCGGCCGTTGACCCGGCCCTTGAGGTGGGTGGCATCGGCGAACAGGTAGGGGAACTCGATGTGGCCCAGTGGCCGGGACCGGAACGCGTCAAGGTCCCGGTCGAGCTCGCCGCAGATGCGGGACACCTCGGACTTCGAGATCCCCGAACCAACCCCGAGGGCAGCGACCAGGTCGTCAACCTTGCGGGTGGACACGCCATGCACCCACGCCTCCATCACCACGGCGAACAGGGCCCGGTCGATGCGGCGGCGTCGTTCCAGCAGCGATGGGAAGAACGAAACGGTGCGCGGCTTGGGGATTTCAGCTCCACGTCCCCAGCTGCGGTGGCCAACGACCCCGCCCGATGGCCGTTGCGCTGCGTGGTCGGGGTCGCAGCGCGCTCATGGGCGCAGCGCCGATTACCACCGTGGCTTCGGCCTCGATGAGATGTTGCAGCATCCACTCCAGACTCGCACGGATGGTGTCGGTCATCTCGCCCGCCTTGAGCGCGGCAAGCAGTTGGGACAGGTCAAACTCGGTGAGGGCCACCGCTGGCTCCTCTTTCAACGTGAACCTTGCAGGGAACACGTCGAGACTCCCGCCGGTGGCCCACCAACAGGTGGACCCCTACGCCGACCTACACCACCTCACGGGACGCCAACCGGCCACAGGCCGTTACGGGTCCGTGCGCACCAGCCCGACAGAACCGGAGCTCGCACGGCGCGTGATCGGTCGTTCGGAGCGCCTCGCTCCGTCGCTGGCCGGCGACATAGGCGCCGGTCTGGCGCTATCCCCACGGCGCGACGGCTCGACGTTCTGGGGCAGATGATCTGTGCTCGCGTTCTGGCGCGTTCCGCGTATTCGCAGAGTGCGCGAGATCGGCAGTTCTGTGCGCCTACGACGGGACGTTCAACCCTTCTTCACGGGCTCTCGCATCCACGAGTCAAATGCAACGACGAGTCCGCCCGGCGGGCACGAGTTTAGATCCGAGGCAGTCCGAGCAGCGAGATCAGCACGAGGACAAGGATGAGACCCGCGACGGCATTCATCGAGATACGCGTCACGCGTCGCGTGAAGCGTTGTGCCATCGCTACGAGGAACAACACCATCGCGAATAACACGGTGTCGCGGACGTAGTTCTCGGCCTCATGCGCGGCGTCGTGACCGGAGTCGAAGATACGATCGGCTTCCTTCGTGGTTTTGTCGGCCTCTTCCGCGAGCCGGTTGTGATACTCCCGCATCGCCGCTGGTCCAACGGGCGCGTCGTCGTTGGTGAACGGGTCGGTCTTCAGCCACGCGTCGAACGCGACCGTATAGTCCGGGCTGAAGCGGTGTTCGAGGTCCTCCTGGAGCTGGGGTTTGTTGTCATAGTGCGCCTGTAGCCACGCGGTGAACGTCGCGGCATCGGCGGCGAGGACCTGGACCCCGGCGGCGCGCTCCGTCGCGGCGCGGGTGTACAGCGTCGACGATTCGCCATAGCGATGTGCTTCCTCGGCGTCCCACTTCGCGGCTTGGAACCCGCTGTACGCCGTCGCGACCGCGACGATCGCGAGCAGGATGACCTCAAGGACCTCGACGATCGTGTGCCAGCGCTCACGG
>JBKOUY010000189.1:0-5686 GCA_046723645.1 Actinomycetota bacterium
CTTCAATCGCTCGCACTACGAGGAGGTCGTGGCGCTGCGGGTCCACCCGGAATGGCTCGATCGGCAGAAGCTGCCAAAGAGCGACCGCGGGCCCGGCTTCTGGGCGGGCCGCTACGACGACATAAACGGCCTCGAGCGCCACCTCGATCGGAACGGTACGAAGGTCGTGAAGTTCTTCCTCCACGTCTCCAAGGCCGAGCAGAAGCGGCGTTTCATGGCCCGCCTCGACAATCCTGACAAGCTGTGGAAGTTCAGCGCCGCCGACGTGGCCGAGCGGGCGCACTGGGACGAGTACATGCGGGCCTACGACGATGCCATCACGGCCACGTCCACCGATTGGGCCCCCTGGTACGTGATCCCGGCAGACAACAAGCACGTAATGCAGGCAATGGCCGCCGCCATCGTCGCGGATACCGTCGGATCGCTCGACCTGCAATGGCCGACAGTCTCGGACGAGGATCGCGATGCCAACGCGCATGCCCGTGCGCAGCTGGAAGCCGAATCGGATGACTAACTGGAACCACCGCGAAACATTGCGGTGCGACCCAACGCTGGAGGTATGAGCTCATGCTGGCAGACGAGTTCGGCAGCGGGCAGGTGTTCCTGTCCATGCTGTGGTTCTTTCTCTTCTTCATCTGGATCTGGCTGCTGATCGTCATCTTCGGAGACATCTTCCGCAGCGACGATCTGTCGGGATGGGGCAAGGCCCTGTGGTCGCTATTCATCATTGTCGTGCCCTATCTCGGCGTTTTCGTGTACCTGATCGCCCGTGGACACAAGATGCAGGAGCACCAGGTGCGGGCAGCGCAGGCGCAGGATGCCGCGATGCGTGATTACGTCCAGAACGTCGCCGGTTCGGGGGGTGGCGGAGCGGCCGACGAGATCGCTCGGCTCGCCGACCTTCGTGACCGGGGCGTGATCAGCGAGGCCGAGTTCCAGCAGGCAAAGGCGAAGGCTATCGGGTAGGTCTCCCGGCGACAGGTATCCCGGTCCGTCGGTGGGCGGCGGACCGCGCCCGATCCGGAGAATGGATGGTGGTTCTCCTGTGACCGAGGGAGCGAGTACCAGCGTTCCCGAGGAAGCTAGGGGCAATCAGCGTCTCGCCATCCTGTTGGCGATGGCGATGTTCGTGCTAGTCGTCGACACGTCTCTGATGAACCGTGCGGGCTATGCACGAGCCGAGGCGGCTCACCCTTGGGTCGCGGGCTATAGGGAGCGTCCCCGGTCGGTGCTGTCCATCGTTTAGGTCCTCGGGATTTCTCCGACGGGCCCGCGTGGTGAACCGCCGATAGCTTGCTGTACAGGATTGGCGGGGAGGAACATGGCGGCCACCAGCCCGATCATCCCGACAACGGCCAGAGAAATCATGGCGAGGCCATACGACTGGTCGGTGAGTCCGGAGACGAGGATGGTGCCGGCGATTGCCGTGCCGAGGCACGAGCCGAGGTTGGAGACGCTGCGCGACAGACCCGAGATCTCACCCTGGCGCTCCTCGGGGAAGCTCGATTGCACGATGTTGACGGAGGGGGTCAGCATCACGCCCACCCCGAGACCGATCAGCAGGAGTCCGGGTGCGAACGCGTAGACGCTGGGTGAGCCCTTCACCAGGGCGAGCAAGACGCCGATCCCGGCGAGCGTGGTGATGAAGCCTGCGACGATCAGCGTGCGCTGCGCGTACTTCTTGGCGAGTCGCTCTGCGGCGAGCGACGAGGCCAGAATGCCGCCCGTGGCCGCCGTGAAGATCACGCCTGTCTCGATGGCATTGTAGCCACGAACGACCTGCAAGAAGGCCGAGACAACGAACGCGGTGCCGAGGAGCATCAGCCATTGGACGTTCTGCGTGACGAGACCCAGGTTGGACGCGCGGTTCCGGAATAGCCCGGTCGAGAGCAATGGCTCCTCGCCCGCTTGCTCCTTGGCGCGGATGTGGCGGAAGAACGCGGCCATGACGAGGGCCCCTACGGCCAGCAGGGCCAGCATCAGCCAGCCGTTGTTGTCCGCTGCGAGGATCCCCATGACGATGAGGACGAGGCCGACGCCGGACAGGACCGCTCCGATGGTGTCGAAGGGGCGGGTCGGATCCGCCGGCAGGGGGTCCTTGATCGGGCGGCTGAGGAAGACGATCGTCGCGATGACCACGGCTTGGAAGACGAAGGCCCATCGCCAGCTGAGAGCCGTGGTGATGAGGCCTCCGATCAACGGTCCGGCCGCTGCCCCGATGCCGCCCATGCCGGTGATCACACCGAACGCGCGGGCACGGGACGTGACGTCGCCGAAGAGCATCGTCGTGAGGATGTAGACGGGTGGGATCAATAGGGCCGTGCCGACGCCTTCGAGGATCGAGTTGCCGAGGAGCAGCACCCCGAGGCCTGGCGAGAGCGCGCTCATCACCGCGCCGACGCCGTACACGGTCAGGCCGAGCGTGAAGCACCGCTTGCGCCCCCAGCGGTCGGTTAGCTTGCCGCCGGGGATCATCAGCGCCGCCATGACCAAGAGGAAGAGCGTGATGGCGATCTGCACGCCCTGGACCGTCGTGTCCAGGTCTTCGCTGATGTCGGTGATCATCACGTTCATGTTCGAGCCGGCGAAGCTGCAGATGAACTGAGCGAGCGCGAGAGGCACGAGCATCCTCCGCAGCGAAACGGACGGCCGTCCCGCATTGACCTCAGCCACGTCGCGCCGTACCTCGCGGCCGCTGGATCGCTGGGCCCTTCGGGTCGTCCAGCCGGCTGTCGAGGTTCAGGGCGGCGGCGATGAGGGCGAGGTGGGTGAACGCCTGGGGGAAATTCCCGACCTGCTGTCCGGTGGGGTCGATCTCCTCGGAGTAGAGGCCGACGTGGTTCGCATACGTCAGCATCTTCGAGAACGTCAGTCGGGCCTCATCGAGCCGCCCCGAGCGGGCAAGCGCATCGACGTACAGGAAGGAGCACAGCGAGAACGTGCCCTCCGAGCCTGGGAGGCCGTCCGGTGACGCCTTCGGGTCGTACCGGTACACGAGACTGTCGTCGACCAGCGTCCTCTCCATCGCCGACATGGTCGACTGCCACCTCGCGTCGTTCGGCACAATGAAGCCCATCAGTGGCATGAGCACCAGTGACGCGTCGAGCACGTCGCCGCCCTCGAACTGGACGAAGGCACCGAGCTGGTCGTTCCAGCCCTTGGTCATGACCTGCGCGTGGATGCGATCACGTTCCCGGGCCCATCGTTCCAGGTTGGCAGGGCGGCCCCGGTTCGTGGCCATGCGGATGGCGCGGTCGAACGCCACCCAGGACATGAGCTGACCGTAGACGAAGGGGCGACGGCCACCGCGCGTCTCCCAGATGCCCTCATCGGGGTCGTGCCAGTGCTCGCAGAGCCAGTCCATCATGCCGACGATGTGTTGCCAGCCCTCGTGGCCGACGCCCCAGTCGCCGAGCGCACCACTGTCGAGGGCGTGGATAGAGTTCATCGCTTCGCCGTAGATGTCGAGCTGCAACTGGTCCGACGCGCCGTTCCCGACCCGCACGGGACGCGAGCCCATGTACCCGTCGAGGTGGTCCAGTGTCTCCTCGGTGAGATCGGAGCTGCCGTCGATGCGGTACATGATCTTGAGCGGGCCGGAGCTGTCCCCGGCACGCTCCTCCACGCGTGCGCGCAGCCATTCGCCGAAGGCGGCGGCCTCCTCGGTGAACCCCAGGCCGAGCAGCGCGTACACGGAGAACGAGCTGTCGCGCACCCACGTGTAGCGGTAGTCCCAGTTGCGGGAACCACCCACCTGCTCGGGCAGCGCGGCGGTCGGTGCAGCGACGAGGCCCCCCGATGGCGCATAGGTCATGAGCTTGAGCGTGATGGCCGATCGCTCGACGGCCTCCCGCCAGCGTCCCTGGTATGAGCTCTGTTCCAGCCACCGCTGCCAGTACGCCTCGGTGTCGAGGTACAGCTTGATCACCTGGCCGTCGCCGATCTGCTGGGGCGTACCCGAGGCACCCGATTCGAGCACCAGCCCGCGGGTGTCCCCTGCACGGACCGTGAACCTCGACCGGATGTCGTCGCCGTCGCCCTCGAGCGGCGACAGGCTGGTGACGTGCAAGCGCTCGTCACCACACTCGAAGACGGCGGTCGTACCGTTGACGTGCACCTGGTGCGGCTGGCGCCCGTAGTCGAACCTCGGCTCAACCCTTGCTTCGAACTCGACCTCGCCCCGGATGCCTCGCACGACTCGCACAATGCGGCGCCGGTCCGACACGATGCGCGGCCGGTCGATCGGCATGAAGTCGACAACTTCGGCGATGCCCGATTCCGAGAGGAACCGCGTCACGAGGATGGCGGTGTCGGGCATGTACATCTGCTTGGTGGTGCGTGCCGGCGTCACGGGCGCCAACGCGAAGCGCCCGCCTCGACTTTGGTCCAGCAGGGACGCGAACACACTCGGAGAGTCGAACCGGGGGCAGCAGAACCAGTCGATCGTCCCATCCGTCGCGACGAGCGCTGCGGTCTGAAGATCGCCGATCAGTCCGTGGTCTGCGATAGATGGATAGCTCACGCTGTCCTCCTCCAGCTTCCTTCGTCGACCGAGCCTACGGAGGCGGGCCACAGGCGTCGTCACCCAAGCGGGGTGACGGCACATTGGCTAGCGGGCTCTAGTGACCTTCGACCTGCGAGTGCGAGCCCCCGCGGGAGGCCGGGGGAGCGCCGTGTCCTAGGTCCGTGCTGTCATCGTCAGGAGGCTGCTCCTTCCGGGTGGGCGGCAGCTCAGGGGCGCGCGCAGCCGTCGATGAACCCGTCGACGACGGCCGGCGCGTCGGACTCGCCGATCTCCGCCGTGGGGTCGGCACTGAACGTGACGGGCGACCCGTCATCGGGGCCCCAAGTCACCCGAACCGGGTGGAGCTTTCGCGACGATGAACGGTCAAGTTCGATCGCAGAGACACGAACGGAATCGTGTCAGAGGGGGACACGATGGCTCTTGCCGACATCGGGTTGGGGCAGGTGATCTGGACGACGCTCTTTGTTTTCATGCTGGCCGCGTTTGTCTGGGTGTTCATCCTCGCCCTGAGACGCCTGTTCCGCGACCGCGAGCTGTCGGGATGGGCCAAGGCGGTCTGGTTGGTGGGGCTGATTGTTTTCCCGTTAATCGGATCGCTCGTGTATCTCCTCGTGCGGGGAGGGTGGGTGACCGAGGATTCGGCCGCGGATTCGGCGGCGCGGGCGCAGCTCACTCGGACCGAGGCCGGACGGCGCCATGGCGGCAGCGCCGCCGATCCGACGGGGGACAGGGCCGGTGGACGACCTGACCCGGCTGGTAGAGCTGCGGAGGAACGGCACGATCACTGATGCCGAGTTCGGGACGATGAAGGCGGGGACACGGGCGGCACGGCGACAACGTCGTAGTAACGGGACACTTGTGCGTCGGCCACCGGGGCCGGTCGGCAAGGAGCAACCCCGGCGGTTCTCATCCAGTGGTCGTGTTCTTGGCAACCGTTGCCGACGACGGCTCGATCGCATGGCAGGCGCCATGTCGACCACACACCTAACCGCCGATTTCACGCCGCGTCGTTCTGCGCTAACGATCCGACCGGCAAGCGGTGCGCGGTTCGAAGCCTGTTTGTGTCAAGGGGCGTGTTTGAGAGCGCGATGAAGCGGCCCGTCGGCGGCGGGCGTAGCGTCGTTGTCGGGTCCGGGAGTGGCTTGTCCGAAGAGCCGGCTT